>CAXSHP010000044.1:7124-18039 GCA_964236935.1 uncultured Sphingomonadaceae bacterium | reverse complement strand
TGCGCCCGTCGCCGTTGAAGTCGCCGGTCTCGGCGATGTGCCAGCTGTTCGGGACAAGATTATTGACGATCCCGCCATTGTCGGTGAAGCCGCCGTTGACGTTGCCGAGCCAATCGCTCAGCTGTCCGCTGTCGTTGCGCCACAGGATGTCGCTGCGCCCGTCGCCGTTGAAGTCGCCGGTCTCGGCGATGTGCCAGCTGTTCGGGACAAGATTATTGACGATCCCGCCATTGTCGGTGAAGCCGCCGTTGACGTTGCCGAGCCAATCGCTCAGCTGTCCGCTGTCGTTGCGCCACAGGATGTCGCTGCGCCCGTCGCCGTTGAAGTCGCCGGTCTCGGCGATGTGCCAGCTGTTCGGGACGACGTAATTGACGATACCGCCATTGTCGGTGAAGCCACCGTTGGCGGTCCCCAGCCAGTCGCTGAGTTGCCCGCTGTCGTTGCGCCACAAGATGTCGCTTTGCCCATCGCCGTTGAAGTCTCCGGTGTCCGCGATATGCCAGCTGTTCGACACGACGTAATTAACGATCCCGCCATTGTCGGCAAAGCCACCATTGGCGGTCCCCAGCCAGTCGCTCAGCTGGCCGCTGTCGTTGCGCCACAGGATGTCGCTGAGCCCGTCGCCGTTGAAATCGGATTTGGTTTTATTCTGCAGCAACGTGAGATCGACGCCGCCGCTCGACGCAGCTGTTCCCGACAGATGAGAACCGGCCGGCAGGTTCGCCAGCGTCGTCGAGCCGCCCGTGTAGCTGAGCGTGCCGCCGTTTAAAGCGAACTGGAAAGTCGCCGGATTGGCGTCGGTGAAATTGATCCGATCACCCACGGCAAAGTCAGTGATCGAGTCGCCATTCAGTCCAGCGGCGGTATCACGAAAAACGTCCGCGCCAGAGCCGCCGGTAAGTACGTCGGTTCCGCCCCCGCCGCTCAGAATATCGGCGCCGGCGTCGCCCTGAAGTTGCTCCGCGCCTGTCCCCCCCAGAAGCGTGTCGTTGCCGGAGTTACCGGAGACTATGCCACCAACGACGCCCGTGCGGCCATCATAAGTGTCGTTGCCGCCGTACAGCTTAATGGCCCCATTTACATGTCCGAGGTTGGTGATGCGGAGCGACGAAGACGGGTTGGCCACGAGATCGACGGGCACATCAAAGCCGATCCCGGGGCCGAAACTTCCGATCACCGTGTCCGCTTCGATCGTCAATTGTCCGCTGGTTGCTCCGGACACGATTGCCCCAGGCAGATTACTGCTCGCGAGGTCCAGCGAGCCGCCTGCGCCGACGTCGATATAATGCATGCCGGACACATGCGAGAGATGCGTGATGGAGGAAGAGACGGTATAGGACGAATTGAGCTGCAGTCGCTCGAAACCGGTCAGCTTCGTAAGGTCGAAGCTTTGCTCCTGGCTAGTGAACCAGTAGATCTCAAGCAGATCCTCGCCGGCGCCACCGTCGATCGTGCCGACGAGGCTGGTCGTTGCACCATTGGTTGTGTTGAGAACGAAATGGTCGTCGCCGCCCCCGAGCGCGATGTTGCCGTTCATTGCCCCGCCATAGAATTCGACCCGTTCGCTGGCATCGCTGCCGGTGATCGAGCGGATCGACGAGCGGACGAATGAGAGCGATTGCCCCGCAAGCGCTACGTCGAGCGTCGGATTGGTCGAGTCGAGTAGATTGAACCAATTGCCTGCGCCCGCCAACGCGAACGATTGGAAGCCAGAGAAATTGGTGAAGTTGCCGCCTGCCGCGAACGTGACGTCTTCGAAGCCGCTGAGATTGAAGCCGTTTATCTGACCCGACGTATTGGCGATTACGACGCGGTCCCGGCCGCTCCCTCCGACGGCAGCGAGCGAGACGGGCGAGGCGCCCTCGACCTGGTAGAGATCGTTGCCCGCGCCCAAATCGATCGCATAAGCCGAACCGCCCCGGTAGACATAGCTGTCGGCCCCGTCACCAAGCGCGACGCGACCGCTGATCGTGCCGGCATTGACGACCGAATCGGCGCCGCTCGACCCGCTTATCGCGAGCTCACCGCCGTCGATCGCCGCAGTGTTGGTCCTGACGACGCCGCCCGCCTCGTTGATAAATGCGCCGCCGCCCTGCGCGAAGGTCACACCTACCGCAATCCGGCCGCTCGAACTGTTTGACAGGCTGACGCCAGGCGCATCCAGGACAGCCCCGCCGGTGATCGTAGCGCTGTTTGTGTAGGCCGTGTTGGGCTGGTTGTAGACCGCCTGCTGGCCAACGGCGACGGCGACCCCGCCCGAGGGATCGGCGGTGATAATGAGCGGTCCCGCAGGCATGTTCGTGAGGTTGAGCGTGCCACCCGTGAAGCTGAGCGTTGTTCCTGTGCGCGTGATCTGGAAGTTCGCCAAGTTTGCATCGCTGACGACGATGCGGTCGTCGTAGCCGAAATCGGTGATCGTATCGCCGTTGAGCCCGACAGCGGTGTCGCGAAACGCGTCCGCGCCGGCGCCGCCGGTCAGGGCGTCCGCGCCAGCACCGCCGGTGAGGGTGTCGTCGCCCGCTTCGCCGAAGAGAGAATTGCTGCCCGCACCGCCAGTGATGATATTCGCAAGGCCGTTGCCATGCGCCTGTACTGCACCGGAGACCTGAAGGTTCTCGACATTGGCGGCGAGATTGTAGACCCCGCTGGCAAGGGTGAGGGCAACGGTATCGGTGCCCTCCCCGGCATTCTCGATGACCGTGTCGAGCAGATCGGACAGCCGAAAGAGATCGTTGCCAGTCCCGCCCTTCAGCACGTCCGTGCCCGCGCCGCCATCGAACGTGTCGTTGCCGCCGAGACCGTCGAGCGTGTCGTTTCCGCCGAAACCTTGAAGCAGATCCGCAAAATTGCTGCCCGTCAACGTGTCGCCAAAGTTCGAGCCGTCAATATTTTCAATGTTGAACAGCTGGTCGCCGCCCGCGCCCGTGCCTGCCGAGCCTGATGTAAGGCCGAGCGTGACGGTGACCGCGGCAGCGGCGTTGCGATAGTCGATTGTATCGCTGCCGGCGCCGCCGTCGACATAACCTCCTGCCGACCCGCTAATGAAACGGTCGTCACCCGCGCCACCGAAGAAGGTCACCGAACTGCCATTGCCCGTGACCGTATCGTTGCCGTCCCCGGCGTCGATGACGACGCCTGTGGCCGCTGTCGCCACTACGATGGTGTCGCCGAACGCCGAGCCGGCGAGCGAGACCAAAGTCTCGATGTTCCGAATCGTTCCGCCGGCGAAGACGAACGGACCGCTGCCCAGGACGCCCGCAGTGTTGAACGTCACGCCTGCAGTCGCCCCGGCGAAGGACAGGCTGAGGACGTCGTTGCCCGCCCCGCCATCGGCATCGTCGCCATAGCCGGCATAGAGCCGATCGTCACCATCGCCGCCGGACAGGCGATCGTGCTCGAGACCTGCATCGTTCAGCGGCACGGACAGATCCGTCGGGGTTCCGACGTCGGCGGACACCAAGGTGTCGTTGCCGGAGCCGCCGGTCAGAATGTCGGCCCCGGAACCGCCCACCATGAAATTGCCATAGAAGTCGGCCGCTCGGATCTCGTCGTCGCCGGCGCCTCCATAGACTAACCCGGTATAGTAGGACGCCTGTAGGATGATCAGGTCGTTACCCGCGCCGCCATACGTGGTTCCATGCGAGTAGATGGTATCGTCGCCATCGCCTCCGTCCGCGACCGCGAAGGTATTGGAATAGGTATAGAGCGTGTCGTTGCCTGCGCCGCCGTCCACCAACTGGAGATACTGGCTTTGACGGCCATCGACGACGTCGTCGCCTTCCCCGCCAAACAGAGTTCCGGTATAATATCCGGCGACGAGATGGTCGTCGCCGCCCATCCCGAACACTGCGGTGAACTCGGTATAGGGCGAGTTGCTTCCGACATTGATATCATCGCCGAAGTCGCTCCCCTGGATCAAGCTGACCATCTCGATGCCGGTAATTGTACCGCCCCCGATCACTTGCGTCGCCAGCGTAAAATCTGCGGTGACGCCGGCGGGCGCGCCGAGGAAGCTGATGAGCAGACGATCGCCATAGGCGGCACTCGAGCCGCCATCGACATTGTCGCCGTAGCCCGCAAAGAGAATATCGTCCCCTGCGCCGCCCTGTAGCGTGTCGACTTCCGTGCCGGTGTCCAGCACGGGTAGCGTGTAGTCATTACCGTAATACGGAAGAGAATAGGGTGGTGACCGGTCAGCGCTGTAGAGCGTATCGGCGCCGCCGCCGCCGTCGAGGATGTCGGCCCCCGCGCCGCCGGCTAGGATATCGTTTCCTGGCCCCCCGGTGAAAATATCGTTGCCGCTAGAGCCCGTAAAATCGGTCACTTTAATCCCCCGGATGGCAGAATACGAGCTAGCAGCCATCGCGGGCTGGCACAATTAGCTCGTTTTCGATCAAATCTCGCGATCGTTCGATGCCGGGCGACCTATTCCTCGCAATGCACCGCGTTGCGGTCGATCCCAACCGGTCGCGGCATGATCTCGGCCAAGCCGAACCGGTGGCGGCGAGGATATCCTCCGATTGGAGAAACGCCAGCACGGTCTGCGCGCCCGCTTGTTCCGCGCGCAGCTCGGCCGATTGCCTCTGCCAGCCTTGGTGGCAGGCAGCGACGGCTGGTTCCATATCGGCCGCGCGAACGACAGCGAGACGCTGATCCAACGCCCCGACGGCGCGGTGGAGCAAGTGGATCGCCCGGCGCTGGAGCAGATCTGGTCGGAAGAGCTGATCCTAGTCACAACGCGCGGCCCGATCCCCGATAGGAGGCTGTCCAATAAACCAGGAACGCGGCATATCGTGATCGATAGAAGAACCTCCCTCGATCGGGCCT
This sequence comes from uncultured Sphingomonadaceae bacterium, assembly GCA_964236935.1. GTDB lineage: Bacteria > Pseudomonadota > Alphaproteobacteria > Sphingomonadales > Sphingomonadaceae > Solisphingomonas. The sequence goes on along the minus strand of CAXSHP010000044.1, from coordinate 13,212 downwards.
TGGCATCGGTAACAGCTCGACTGCGCGATTGACCCTCTCCGGCGAGCGTCACTATGTACGCTCGCCAGCTCGACATTCGCTGACCCGGTTCCAGGTGGATTGTGATGGATGGTCTTTGACCCCGGTGGGCAAAATTGTGGCCAAACCGGCGGACCATTGAAAAGTAGATAGTTAATAAAGAACTTGTCGCGGGCAGGCGACAGCCATCCTCTCCGCCAGCGAGGTACTCGCGCGTCCCGTTGCGCCGGGATGAGGAATGACGCATCAGTCAATTCCGATCCTGATCGAAAGACCATATGGCAGAGCCTATCGACCCGACAGCGCCGGTACTCGGGACCGGTTCCGATCGCCGCCCGATCGGTGCGTCCGAGCTCGCCGACGACGGGCTTCCTTCGGCGCCTAAATTCGGTCGGCTGCTGAGCCTGATGATTTTGCCCTGGATCGCGATGTACGCGATATTCCAAGGGGTGCAGCAGATCTTGGTCCCCAGCCAGGTCGAGGGCCTCGATCCGGTTCACAAGATCGTAAATCTCGCCTGGCTGACGACGGTGTCATCGTGCGCCGCCGTGATCGCGCTGCCCTGCGGCGGTGGCCTGTCGGACGTCACGCGCGGTCGCTGGGGGCGGCGCACGCCCTGGCTGGCCGGCGGTGCGCTCATCTCCGCCATCCTTCTGCTGACGATGAGCGCGACGCGATCGATGGTGGTGCTCGGGCTGGTCTACAGCGGGCTGTGGCTGACGATCAATCTCTACCAGGGCGCACTCACCGCGGTGCTGCCCGACCGCATCCCGCGGGAGCGTCGGGGAACCGCCTCGGCGATTCTCGGGCTGGCGCCACCGATCGGCCTCGCGGTCGGCGTCAATGTCGCCGCCAACGTCTCGCAGGGCTGGGGCTATGGCGCGCTGGCCGGGCTGCTGCTGTGTTTGACCGCGCTGTTCGTCCTGGGTGCGCGCGAACAGCCTTACCCCTTCGCGGGCGAGCAAGCGACCGCGGGGGCGGCGTCACCGGCCGGATCTGCCGGACAAAGCGGCGGGCGCTTCTTCAGCAGCCTGCGCCATCGCGATTTCCGGCTGGCGTTCGCATCGCGGGCGGCGCTGTTCGTCGCTTATTTCACGGTCGGCGGCTATTGGTTCTACGTGCTCCAGGATCGTGTCGGTGCGGCGCGCCTGCCGCACCACGACGTCAAGTTCTCCATCGGCATACTGAGCACGGTCAGCACCGTCTTCTGGCTGCTTTCCGCGGTCCTCGCCGGCTGGCTCGCCGATCGGCTCAAGCGCCACAAGCTCATCGTCGGGATCGCCTCGGTCGGGCTCGGCGCGGCGATGATCGTGCCGATCCTCGCGCCGACCTGGCCCGGCATGCTGTTGTTCGCGGCACTCAACGGCGGCTTCTTCGGCACCTACATGGCGGTCGATCTCGCGCTGATGTCGCTCGTCCTGCCGAACAAGGCCACCGAAGGTCGCGACATGGGCATCCTCGCCGTCGCGACAGCCGCGCCGCAGATCATCTCGCCGCTGGTCGCCGGGGGGCTGATCGGCTGGCTCGGCTACGATGCGCTGTTCCTGTTCGGCGCGCTCTCGGCGTTCGCGGGCGGCGTCCTCGCTTTCTCGATCCGGAGCGTACGATAAGGCGATTATTGCCTCCCTTATCAGAGTAAACTACACGGTTGCATATACCGCCTGGTTCTTCCAGGCACGCCGGGCAGCGCGCGCTTAGGCGCGCAGGCGAGAGGAGAGTGACATGCGTACCGATCGGATCGTGCTCATCACCGGTGCCGCGGGAGGGATCGGCGCCGCTTTGGTGGCGCGCTTCCTCGCCAACGGCGACAAGGTCATCGCGACGAGCGCGCGGCAGGAAAGGCTCGATGCCCTCCAGGCCCAGACCGGCGCAAGTCTGGCGTTGGCCGCCATCGCCGCGGATCTCGCGTCTCCCGACGACGTCCAGCAGGTGGCCGACTTCGCGCGCACGAAGTTCGGCCGCGTCGACGTGCTGATCAATTGCGCGGGCCATTTCCCGATCATGCCGTTCGAGGAGATGTCGGTCGAAGACTGGAAGCATGTCATCGACATCAATCTGACCGGCTTCTTCCTGATGGAGCGGGCGATCGTGCCGTTGATGCGCGAGCGCGGCTGGGGGCGAATCATAAATTATGGATCGGGATCGGTGTTCGACGGGACGGCGAGCCATGCCCATTATACCGCGGCCAAGGCCGGCGTCGTCGGTCTTACCCGCTGCTCGGCGCGCGCGCTTGGGCAATACGGGATCACGGTCAACGTGCTCGTGCCGGGACTGACCGTCACCGATACGGTCCGCGACAGCTTCGCGGAGGGGATCCTCGCCGCCCAGCGCGCCCGCCGCGCCATCCAGCGTGACGAGGTGGCCGAAGATCTCGTTGGGCCGACCTTCTTCCTCGCCTCGCCCGATTCCGATTTCATCACCGGCCAGACGTTGAACGTCGACGGTGGCAACTTCATGATCTGACAGCAGGCGAGGCCCGGAAATGGCGAAACCAGCGACGATTCTCGCGGTCGGGGCCGCCGGCCGGACGGCCGGCCTGGTCGTGCCCGAACTGGCGAAGCGAGGCGGCGTCGTCCGGGCGATGATCCGGAAGCCCGACCAGGCCGAGCGCGTGCGCGCCCATGGCGCAGCGGAGATCGCGCTCGGCGACCTCACCGATGCCGCCAGCGTCGCCGCCGCCCTCGCCGGCATCGAGCGCGTATTCTATATCGCCCCCGCCTTTTTTCCCGACGAGGCGGAGGTCGGGATCCGTTTCGTCGCCGCAGCGCGCCGAGCCGGGGTCCGGCGGATCGTATTCTCCTCCGTGATCCACCCGATTCTGAGCGCGCTCGTCAATCATGCGGCGAAGGCGCCGGTGGAGGAGGCGATACTGGATTCGGGCATGGACTATAGCTTCCTCCACCCGACGATGTTCTTCCAGAACATCGCGCGCGGCTGGCAGGGCATCGTCGCCAGCGGCGTGCTGGCCGAGCCCTGGTCGATCGAGACGCGCTTCACGCGAGTCGATTATCGCGATGTCGCCGAGGTCGCCGCGATCGCGCTGGTCGAGGACCGTCTGCTGCACGGGACATTCGAACTATGCTCCGAAGGCAGCCTCGACCGCAGGGAGGTCGCGGCATTGATCGGCGAGGCGCTCGGCCGCGAGATCAGGGCGGAGCGCAGCGATCCCGTCGCGACCGGCGCGGCGATGCGGACGATGTTCGCGCATTACGATCATCACGGCCTGCTCGGCAACGCACTGACCCTGCGCGCGATATTGAGACGCGAGCCGCGCACGCTGCGCGCCTTTTTCCAGGAGCTCGCGGGCTCCGGCACAAGCGGAGAGCAACGATCATGAAGACGGGTCGCGCGGTTGTCATCACGGGGGCGGCGGGGGGTATCGGCGCGTCGATCGTCGCGCGCTTCCTCGGCAATGGGGACACCGTCATCGCCACCGACATCGGCGTGGACGCGCTGGCGGCGCTGGCCGCGCAGCACGGCGACGAGGCGCTTCATACGTTCGCCACCGACGTGTCCGACGAGGCGGCGTGCGGGCGGCTCGCCGATTTCGCGCGGGAGCGCGCCGGCCGCGTCGACGTCCTGATCAATTGCGCGGGCTATTTTCCGAGCGTCGCGTTCGACGAGATGACCGCCGAGCAGTGGCGCCGGATCATCGACATCAATCTCACCGGCGTCTTCCTGATGGTCAAGGCGGTACTGCCGTTGATGAGGGAGCGCGGCTGGGGGCGGATCGTCAACATCGGTTCGGCCTCGGTCTTCCTGGGCGTTGCCATGCAGGCGCATTATGTTGCCGCCAAGGCCGGTGTGATCGGCTTTTCGCGCAGTCTCGCGCGCTCGCTCGGCACTGCCGGCATCACGGTCAACGTCGTGACGCCGGGCCTCACGATGACCCCGGTGGTCAGGGATCACCTTTCCGCGGAATTCATTGCCAACCAGATCAAAGCACGGGCGATCCCGCGCGAACAGACGCCCGACGATCTCGTCGGCGCGGTGTTCTTCCTCGCCTCGCCCGACGCCGAGTTCATGTCGGGCCAGACGATCAACGTCGACGGTGGCCGCCACATGCTCTGAACGCAATCAGGCGGCGGTGAGCCCGCCGTCGTGGGCGAAGACCTGCCCGGTGACGTAGCGCGAGGCGTCGCTGGCGAGATAGATCAGCAGGCCGACCAGATCGTCGGGCGTGCCGCGGTGCCCCAGCGGCACGGAGGCGCGGATAAATTCCTCGAAACGGGCGACGCCCTCCTCGGTCAGCGTGGTGCGACGCTCGCGTGCGAGATTGGTGCCGCCGTGCCAGCCGGGGGCGATCGCGTTCACGCGGACATGCTCGCGCGCATATTCGACCGCGAGCTGACGCGTGAAGCCGATGATCGCGGCCTTGGTGGAGGCGTAGGGGATCGCGGTCATGGGCGTGCCGGGGTGCAGCCCGACCAGGCCGAGGAACGAGCTGAGGTTGACAATCGAAGCATGCTCGCTCGCGATGAGCGCGGGCAGCAACGCGCGCGTGCACAGAAACACGCTGCGCAGATTGACGGCGATCGCGCGATCCCAATCGGCGAGCGAGACGTCCAGCAAGCGTCCCGGCGGCGTCGCGATGCCCGCATTGTTGACGAGGATGTCCAGCCGGCCGTTCCGCCAGCCGAGGATCTGTCGCGCGGCTTCGTCGACTTCCGCCTCCAGCGCGACGTCGGCCACGACCTCGAGCGCATCCCCGCCGATCTGCCCGACCGCCTCGGCGAGCGGGGCACGATCGCGGTCGATGCAGGCGACATGCGCGCCGGCTTCCGCCAGCGCGCATGCGAAGGCTCGCCCGAGCCCGCTTGCCGCGCCGGTCACCACTGCTACCCGGCCATCGAGTCTGAACCGATCCAGGATCACATCCGCCTCCTTCGGCCGCAGCCATCGCTTCGGCTCTTCACTATAATGAACCGTGTGGTATACTCAACGCGGATGCGCGATGGCGCGAAGAGGAGGCAGACATGGCGACAATGGTTACGAGCCAGGTGAGCAATGGTCGTGGCGACGTGGTGCCGGCGGACGCGCTGACGCATCTCGCCGCAGGTACGAAGATTTCTTCGGCTTCGAATGCGTGCGGTATGCCCCCGATCGAATGCTGCTGCGCGATCGCCGGGCCAAGCATCAGATGGAACGGGGCGAGCGGGACTTTTTCGTGATCGACGTGCGCGAGGTGGCATCGATCGACAATCCCCAGCGCAACCTCAACCATTGGGGCTTTTCGGTGGCATCGCCGCAGGAAGTCGATCGCATTCATGCTTTGGCGAAGGCGGAGATCGAGCAATGGTGGATCAAGAAGGTGCGGCCGGTCACGCAGCTGCACGGTTCGCATGGTTTCTACCTGATCGACCGCGACGACAATTGGTGGGAGATCGAATATCGCAACGGGGTGACGAACGATCTGCTGTTCAGCAATGGTGATTTCGACACGCCGACCACCGACGCGACGAAGAAGATCAATCCGCCTCTGCCGATCGCCGCGGTGCCGTCGGTCGTGCTCAGCGCCGATGCGTTCATGACGCACGGGACCACGGACGTCGTCGATGTGGCGCAGAGCCGCCGCTTCTACGAGGAGGTGCTGGGCCTTCGCTCGGTGCAGCATTACGCCGTCGCCCAGTTCACCGCCGGCGGCGGAGACTTCGCCTTCGTCGGGGTCCAGACCGGGCGACAGACGGCGCATCAGGACCCGACCAATCGATGGATCCTGCTGGTCGACGATCGCGCCGCGCTGGATGCGATGCGCGAGCGGGCGATAGCGGCGCGGGAGCGCTTTGCGATCCGCGAAATCGGCGAAGTCGGCCCCGCGGAAGACGGCGGCGAGTCCTTCCTGATATGCAGTGCCGACGACAATTGGTTCGAAGCGTCGACGCGGCGGCGGGAGGATTATATCGACCTGTTCGAGCGAGGCGACGTCGCCGGCTGAGGCGGATCGGGATCGGCTGCTCAAAAGGCGCCGGTCCCAAGTGACGGTTCGTCGTAAACTCGAGCGCGGCATAATGTGCTTCGGCTTGAGCGAGGGCAGGGGAGGAGCATCCCCTATCAGGGGATCGGCGACTGC
>CAXSHP010000044.1:0-7114 GCA_964236935.1 uncultured Sphingomonadaceae bacterium | reverse complement strand
GATCCGCCATCTCGGTCAGGGTATCGGTGACTGCCGCACTTCGACGACGAACATTCTCACCGAACCAGGCTCGATGAAATTCTCCTCGTCCGCCTTCACGCTTTGCAGGTTCTCGGGCGAGGCCAGCGCGGCCTGCTTGGCCGCCTCGGCGTCCTGCCGCGTCGCGAAGGCGCACTCGGTGATCACGTCGAAGTCGAAATCCGCAATCCCGCCCTTGCGTCCATCGATGTCGAACATCGGATCGTCGAACACGATATAATTGCGCCGATAAAGCTCACGCCCCGGCGCCAGCCTGCGCATCAACGGCACGTGGCTGTTCTCGTAATATTCGATGAACTCTTCCCGCGAGATCGACTGTTTCTTCTTCATGAGGATCATAAATTTGAACATATCGATCTCGCGAATGGCAGGGCTGAGCGGACGGACTTAGAAGGTGAGGTTGAGCTGCGCCCCGTAGGTCCGCGGCGCGCCGATGATGGCCGTGAACTGCGGGGGTCCGAACGCGTTTTGCGCGCCTCCGGTATATTCCTTGCCCTTGTTGAGGTTGCGGACAAAGGCGCCCACGGAATAATTGCGCTGGGGCGAGCGGTAGGTCAGCGCGGCGTTGACGATGGCGAACGACGGCGCCCGCTCGGCGGGGGTGAAGTCGACGGCAAGCGTGGTCTTCGAAGCGGCGCGAACATTGGCGTTGAAATCGACCGCAGCGCCCGAAGCGAGCGCGAACGAGTGCGTATAGTCTATGAGACCGCTCCATTTGGGCGCGTGCGGCAGTTCGAAGCCGCTGCAGTCCAGGCCGGTCAGCGGAACGAACGGCCCCGGATTGGTTCCCGTGACCCGACAGCCGTTGGCGATCGGATTATAGGTGAAGGCGGGGACGGTATAGAGAAACTCGGAATAGCGCGAATGATCGTATTCGCCCGCCAGGCGCAGCGTATCGGCTTTGCTGACCTGCGCGACGATGTCGACGTTGAGGCCATAAATCTTGGCACGACCGGCATTCTTCGTGAGGAAGTTGAAGTTTCCGAGATCGTCGAAGGTCAGGAATGAATTCTGCTGATCCTTATAGGTCCAGTGAAACGCCTCGAGATTGACCTGCAATTTGTTGCCGAAGAATCTGTTGCGCGAGCCGAGCGTGAACGCGAGGATTTTCTCCGGGCGGTAGACGTTCGACGGGAATATCGTCTGCGTAAGTCCCCCTGCCTTGAATCCCGTGCTCGCCGTGAAAAACAGCAGACTGCGGGGGGCAAGATCGAATTCCCCACCGGCCTTCCACGTGAAGGAGTTGAACCTCTTGCCGCCGTCGAAGGTCTCCAGGCTGACGAAATCGTCGCCCTGCGTGGGATAGATGAAGAAATCGCCGGTCAGCGTACGCTTCTCGGTCGTATAACGGCCGCCCGCGATCAGGCGCAGGCGATCGGTGACCGACAGCGTGGTCTCCCCGAAAGCCGCGTAGCTCGTTCCCTTTGGACGATAGGTCGGCCTCGATTTCAGCAATCCCGTACCCACGAGGATGCGCACCTCGCCGGGATTGGCCTCGTGGAAGAAGTAGAGACCTGCGACCCATTTGAGGCTGGCGCCGCTGTGGCTGAGCCGCGCTTCCGCGGTCTCCTGATCCGCCTTGCCCACCAGCCCCTGGAACTGGGCGTTGTACGACAGGCTGTTATAGCGCGTGTGACGATAGGCCGGGATCACGGTCAGCGTCGCGAAGCCCAGGTTCCAGTCGAGCTGCGCGCTGGCATTGAAGAAATTGTTGCGCACGAAGGTGTTGCCGTCGGCCGGGGCGATCAGCGGGTTGAACGTCGCCGTATAAGCGATGGCGGCCGGACTCTGACTGCCTTCCCAGGCGCTGCTGCCGGGGCGGCGGGGAAGATAGACATAGCCCTGGTTTTTGCCGCGAATACGCCCGCCGTCGACCGAGAAGAGGAGCGAGAAGTCGTCGCTGGGTTTGATCAGCGCCTTGAGACGACCGGAAAGTTGATCGTCGTCGCTCGTGCCGTCGCTGAGGTAGCCGTCGCGCTTCACGCGATTGACCGCCGCGCGCACCGCGATGGTGCTGCTCAGCGGGACGTTGATCGCGCTTTCGACGTGAAAGAGCGAATAATTGCCGACGTCGACGTTGAAGGTGCCCTTCACCTCGTCGAGCGAGGGGGACCTGGTGATCAGGTTGATCGCGCCGCCCGACGCGTTGCGACCGTAGAGCGTGCCCTGCGGACCCTTGAGGACCTCCAGGCGGGCGACGTCGTAGAAAGTCGAAGCCACCGCTTCGGGGCGGCCGACATAGACCCCGTCGACGTTGAACGCGACGCCAGGGTTCGACAGCGAGTTGGCCGAGAAATCGCCGACGCCGCGAATGTAGATTTGCGTGGTCGAGCCAGCGTTGGCGATCTGCAGGCCCTGGACGAGCTTGTTGAGGTCCGTGGCTTGCGACAGGCCGGCGGAACGCAGCTGATCGTTGCCGAACGCCTGGATCGCCAGGGACGAGCGCTGGACGGTCTCTTCACGCCGATTGGCGGTGACGACGATGTCCTGAATGCCTTGCGCATCGGTCTGCGCCTCGGGGACCGACGGAGCGGCCGGCGCGGCCGTCGCCTGATCGATGGGGGAGGGACTGGAGACCGCCTGCGCCCAGGCGGGACCACCGGCCAGCGCCAGGCTGGAGCCGGCCATCAGCAACGTCGCGTTCGAAAGCTTTTTCATGAGCACCTCCCAAAATAAGCGCTCTGGCGGCGCTTCATCCGTGGCTCACCCAGCGAAAAGAGGGCGAACCTGAATCGAGCGGAGAGGCGGGCCTGCCACGCAGGTGCGTTCGCTCCGTTCTTCGAATCCGGCTTAGGCCTTCCCATTATATCGATCAAGATCAAAAACGATCATCAACTAAATTCCCTTGTCCCGCAGCGATCGAGCCGGTATCAAACTCGGGACGAGAGAAGAATTCGCACGGCGAACGGTGCGCTGTAATGGGAGAAGAAGGTGGCGAGGCGACTGGCCGACAAGGTCTGCATCATAACCGGCACCGGCGGCAGCATGGGCCGCGCCGCCGCGCTTCTCTTCGCTGCCGAGGGCGCGCTGCTCGTAGGGTCCGACATGAACGGCGAGATGGAGGCCGAAACCCGCCGGCTCGTCGTCGAAGCGGGCGGCCGGATGGTCTCGCACGAACCCTGCAACCTCGCCGACGAGGCTGCCTGCGCCTCGCTGGCCGCACTGGCGGACAGGGAATATGGCCGGATCGATGTCGTCTACAACAACGCCGCGGGCGGGCGGTTCAATTGGATCGAGCAGCTGACGCCGGACGAGTGGCGCGCGACGATGACGGAGGAGCTCGACCTGGTATTCTTTCTCTGCCAGGCGTGCTGGCCGCAGCTGAAGGTGCGGGGCGGATCGATCATCATCACCTCCTCGATGTCCGGCAAGATCGGCTATAAAGCGCTCCCCCAGATCGCCCATGGCACCGCCAAGGCCGGTCTGTACGGTCTGAGCAAGCAACTCGCCGTCGAGGGCGGCCCCTTCGGCATTCGCGCCAACACCATATCGCCCGGTCTGATCGAGACCAACAAGACGCGCCCGCTCCTCCAGAACGACGAATGGCGGGCGGCGATGGTCGGCAAGACCCTGCTCGGCCGTCCGGGACAGCCTGAGGAGATCGCCGGCGCGGCGCTGTTCCTCGCCTCCGACGAATCGTCGTTCATGACGGGCACCGACATCTGCATCGACGGCGGCGCGACGGCGTGGTGATCTGAAAGGCAATGAGATGACGGGATTGATCCAGGACAAGGTAACGATCGTCACCGGCGCCGCCGGCGACATCGGGAGCACGATCGTGCGGCGGTGCGTCGAGGAAGGCGCGCTGGTGGTCGCCACCGACTTCAACCAGGCCGCGCTCGATGCGATCGTCGCCACGATTTCGGCAGGCGGCGGCCGGATTGTCGGGCGGCAGCATGACGTGACCTCGGAGGCCGACTGGCAGGCGGTGGTGGATGCCGCCGTCGCCAGCTTCGGACGCATCGACATTCTCGTCAACAGCGCGGGGATAACGCCGGTGTCGATGCTCGAGAACACGACACTCGACGACTGGAACCGGGTGATCGCCGTGAACACCACCGGCCCGTTCCTCGGCATGCGCGCGGCGCTCCCCGAACTCAAGAAGTCTGCTGCACGCTCGGTGGCGGGTGCAGCGATCGTCAATATCGCATCGGCGCAGGGGTTGGTCGCCGGCCAGCCGGGGCTGTCCTCCTACGCCGCCTCGAAGGGGGCGCTGCGCCTGCTCACCAAGACCGCGGCCGTCGAGTTCGGCCGGCTCGGCTACAACGTGCGCTGCAATGCGGTGGTGCCGTCCGCGATCGGGGGTACGTCGCTGGTCAACCATCAGGTCACGCTGCAGGTCGAGCGCGGCGTTTTCGAAAATATCGAGCAAGGCATGAACGTCATCAATTCGGCGTTCCCGCTGGGCCATACCGCCGCCCCGACCGACGTGGCCGAGGCGGTCATCTTTCTCGCCAGCGATCGGGCGCGCAGCATCACCGGCATCGATTTGCCGGTCGACAGCGGCCGGTGCGCCTGAAGCTTAATCTAGGAGTAGCCGCATGAGCCTGAGCTTCGATGATTTCCGCCACGGTCGCGCCAATGTCAGCGGCGCCCAACTGCATTATCGACTCGGCGGCGAGGGCGAGGCGGTGATCCTGCTGCATGGCTGGCCGCAGCATTCGCTGCAGTGGCACAGTGTGGCGCCCGCGCTCGCCGAGCGTTATACGGTGCTGTGTCCCGACCTGCCGGGCTGCGGGGGCTCCTCGATTCCCCGTTCGGGTTACGACAAGCGCACGATCGCCGCGCAGATCCGCGAGCTCGTCGACCAGCTCGGGCTGGGTCCGGTCAAGGTCGTCGGTTACGATCATGGCGCGGGGGTCGCCTACAATTATGCCTGCGCGAATCGGGAAGAGGTCACGCACCTCGCTGTGGTGGAATATGTCCTGCCTGGCTGCGGGTACGAGAAAGCGATGCTGCCGACCCCCGAGTGGCACACGGGCAGCAACTGGCAGCTGGCTTTCTTCACCGTCCCCGATGTTGCCGAGTTCGCCTTTCGCGGTCGCGAACGCGAGCTGCTGACCTGGTTCTTCTGGCACGGCTCGTGCAACCCGTCGCCGGTCAGCGCCGCGCATTTGCAGGACTATGTCGACCAGGTCGCAAAGCCCGGTGCGTTGCGCGCGGGGATCGAATATTATGCCGCCGTCTGGCGCGACATGGAGATCAACAAGGAAAACATGGAGCGCAAGCTCACCATGCCCGTCATCGGCATCGGCGGGCGCAATAACGCCGGCGAGTTCGTCGGTCGAGCGCTCGGGCAGGTCGCGGACAATCCCGGCATCGCCGTGGTCGAAGGTGCCGGACATTGGGTCAGCGACGAAAACCCCGCGGAGTTGAGCCGCATATTGCTCGATTTCATGGCCCGGGCCTGAGGTCCGGCGCAAATATTGTCAGGAGAGACACATGCCGCACGCCAGCCATAAAACTTTGATCGACGCGCCGTTCGATCTCGTCGACGACCTGCTCATCGACAAGATGGAGAAGCCCAAGAAATATGTTGGCGGCATCCTCTACAGTTCCGTTCTCGAGCGTGGCGACGGCTATATCATCCGGGAGATGTTCGAACCGGTGCCGTCCGCGCTGACGATCCGCGAAAAGATCTACCGCCGCCCCATCCCCGGTGGTGAGGAGTTCGTCTACGAGCATATGAACAATGCCCGCTATACCGGCTTCTTTTACAACAAGCTGACGCACGTCGAGGGTCGCGACGACCAGTGCGAGGTCGAATATATCATGGATTGGACGCCGCACGCGGGGACCGAGGAGAAGATCGATCCCGAGACCGCGAAACGGATGGTGACCGCCGGGGTCAACCATCTGAAGGAGATGGCCGAGCATCCCGTCGAGGTGCCGGAGATCATAAAGGCCTTCTACGGATCGGTCGACTCGCTTGATCCGATCGCGATGGAGCCGCTCCTCGCGGAGAACATCAAGTTCAGGATCGGCAGCAGCACGGAATTGCTCGGCAAGGCGGCGGTGCTTAAGCTCAATGCCGATTTCATGGGGCACCTGCAATCGATCAAGCACCACTTCGTCGACGTGTTTCACGATCGCGGACGCATCTTCGTCGAATGCTTCGTCGATTACGTGCTGCCGGACGGGAAGGATTATCTGCTCCCGTTCCTCACCGTATTCGAGCAGGACGGCGAGAAGATCTCGCGGATCAGGATCTACGGCGACGGTTCGCCGCTTCGCCACGGCTGGCCTGCTCCGGTCGGCTGATCGCGGAACCGCTGCCGGCCACCCGGCCGATCGCGCAATAGCGGTTGAGCGACGTGGAGATCAGTTGCACCACGTCCGCCCCGACCGCCGCGGTCAATCGTTCCTCCGCGAGAACGATGCCCCGGTGCAAAGCCTCGAGCAGGCTCAGCCCGCGGTCGCTGAAGACGACGATCTTGGCGCGCCGATCCTCGGTATCCTGCCGGCGCTCGACCAGGCCGAGCGCCTCGGCTTTGTCGACGAGCTCCTGCATGCTCTGCTTGGTCATGTTGGCACGCGCGGCGAGTTCGGTCAGCCGCGTGCCGTCGAAGTCGAGATTGCGGTAGAGATTGAGCTGCACCCGGCGGATGTCGCTGAAGCCGTCGCGCTGCACCGCTTCGAGCAGGTCGCGTTCGAACAGCTGGAAGGCGTTGAAGATCGCGCGCCCGACATTGCCGCGACGCCACTCCTCGCCGGTATGCCGGAATGCTTCGCGCTCCGCCGGCTCTTGCCGTCCGCCTGCGGTCACGATCGCCTCAGCGCTCGACGCGGCCGGACAGCATCATCGCGATGGCCCTGCGGATGACCGGCCAGCGCGCCAGCTTCACCGTCGACGCGTTTCCCGGCCAGACCTTTCCCGCGCAGATCTCGCGCGTCGATCTCGGCTCCAACCTGACGGTCAGCGCCGCGTCCTCGACGACGACCAGCACCCGCGGGTGGGAGACCGACCGCATCGCGGCGTCGGTGACGACGGCCCCCTGCTGGTCGACGGCGATCCCGGACTCCCGCGCCAGCGGGGGCGCGGCGAACCCACCGCACCAGACGGTGAGGTCGGACG
>CAXSHP010000043.1:9652-18467 GCA_964236935.1 uncultured Sphingomonadaceae bacterium | reverse complement strand
CCGATCTGGATGCGCGCGCGATCGTTCTTGAGCGCCTCCTTCATCGCCTTCTCGACCTTGCGGACGTTCGAGCCGTTCTCCATGTCGATGAAGTCGATGACGACGAGGCCGGCCATGTCGCGCAGGCGCAGCTGGCGGGCGATCTCGGCGGCGGCCTCGAGGTTGGTCGCGGTCGCGGTCTGCTCGATATTATGCTCGCGCGTCGAGCGGCCGGAGTTGATGTCGATCGAGACGAGCGCCTCGGTCGGGTTGATCACCAGATAGCCGCCCGATCTCAGCTGGACGAGCGGCTGGTACATCCCCGACAGCTGATCCTCGACGCCGTAGCGCTGGTAGAGCGGCACCGCATCGACATAGGCGGCGATCTTCTTGACGTGGCTCGGCATGAGCATCTTCATGAAATCGCGCGCGGCGCGATAGCCGCGCTCGCCCTCGACGATGACCTCGTCGATCTCGCGGCTGTAGATGTCGCGGATCGCGCGCTTGATCAGATCGCTGTCGCCGTAGATCAGCGCCGGCGCCGCCGATTTGAGCGTATCCTCGCGGATCCCGTCCCACAGCCGCGCGAGATAATCGAAATCGCGGCGGATCTCGGCCTTGGTCCGCTGGAGCCCGGCGGTGCGCACGATGCAGCCCATCGACGGCGGCAGCTTCATCTCCGCCATGATCGACTTCAGCCGCTTGCGGTCCGCGCCGTTCGAGATCTTGCGGCTGATCCCGCCGCCATGGGTAGTGTTGGGCATCAGCACGCAATAGCGGCCGGCGAGGCTGAGATAGGTCGTCAGCGCGGCGCCCTTGTTGCCGCGCTCCTCCTTGACGACCTGGACGAGCAGCACCTGCCGGCGGCGGATGACGTCCTGGATCTTGTAGCGCCGGCGCAGCGCGGTGCGGCGCTTGCGCAGCGCCTCGGCCGCGCTCTCGTCGCCGCCGTTGCCGCCGTTGCCGCTCGAACGCGGCGGCGGCGGCGCGCCGTTTTCGTCCTCGCCGTGATCGTCGTGATGATCCTCGGGATGATCGTCATGCCCGTGATCACTATCGTGATCGTCGAGATCGTCGTCATGACGGTCGGCGGCATGGCCATCATCGCCATGGGCATCGTCCTGCTCGTCCTCTTCGGCGCGCAGCGCCTCTTCCTCGGCGGCGTGCGCGGCCTCCTCGCGCAGCAGCGCGTCGCGATCCTCCTTGGGGATCTGGTAATAATCGGGATGGATTTCCGAGAAGGCGAGGAAGCCGTGGCGATTGCCGCCGAAATCGATGAACGCCGCCTGCAGCGACGGCTCGACGCGGGTGACCTTGGCTAGATAGATATTGCCCTTGAGCTGCTTGTGCTCGGCGGACTCGAAGTCAAATTCCTCGATCCGGTTTCCCTGCACGACGGCCACCCGGGTCTCTTCCTGGTGGCGCGCGTCGATGAGCATGCGCGTTGTCATTATAACTTCTCCAAGCGCGCTCGCGCACCCGCACGGGGCGCTGCGCGCTGTAAAATGAGGGCGGGGAACGGCCGATCGATCGGCCCGGCTCCGCCCGGGTTGTCGTGGAAATCGCCTCTGCCGCAGCGGCATCCCCGGCATGTCCGGCCGGGAAGAAGCCCCGCGCCCATGCAGCGCAACCCTGACGGGGCGGTGCGGTGGCGGGGATGGAATGCCTCATGCAGCGTCAACCTAGATGGCCGGCCAGCGAATGCGGGCCGACAGCTTGCCGGGATTGGGGCCGCCGCCGCTCGATAAGCGGGTAAGGTGCCGCCCCCGGAACGATGCTGCTAGCACCTGCCCGAACGCCCGGCAACCCGCGGCACTGACCCCGGCTCCGTCCCGTGATAATGCGCGAGGGTAAAGAGGATATTAACCAAGCGCGTTCAGGATCAATCTACCGATTAGCAGCGACGCGGATTGCGAGACACGGTTTGATGCGATGGAGCGGCATACGGGCAAGGTGGCGATGGGCGACGGCTACGCTCGCCGTGCTGGCCTGCGCCGTATTGGCCGTGGCGACGACCAGCGCTCCGGCAGGCAATCAGGCGCTCCTCTCCAACCGAACGACTGGCCCGATCGTCCTGGCAACGGACGATGGAGCGCGGCGCATGCGCCCGCTGGTGGTGCTCGATCCCGGGCACGGCGGCTTCGATCCCGGCTCGATCGCCCCCGACGGCCATCGCGAGAAGGACGTCGCGCTGATGATGGCGCGCGCCATCCGCGACGAGCTGGTCGCTTCCGGACGGGTGCGCGTCGCGCTGACCCGCGACGACGATCGCTTCCTCGTCCTCGGCGACCGGCGCGAGATCGCCCGGCGGCTCAAGGCCGATCTGTTCATCTCGATCCACGCCGACAGCGCGCCCAACGCGCTCGCCCGCGGCGCCACCGTCTATACCTTGTCGGAAGTCGCTTCGGACAAGGTTGCCGCGCAACTCGCCGCGACGGAGAACAAGTCCGACATCATCAACGGCGTCAATCTCGGCGCCACCGACAACGACGTCTCCTCGATCCTGATCGACCTCGCGCAGCGCGAGACGATGACGGTCTCGTCGTCGTTCGCGGCATTGCTTCAGCGCGAGATGTCGCCGCTGATCGGCTCCCGCTCGACCTTTCACCAGTTCGCCGGCTTCATCGTCTTGAAGGCGCCCGACGTGCCGTCGGTGCTGCTCGAGACCGGCTACATGTCCAACGACGACGATCTTTCCCTGCTCTTCTCGCGCGACTATCAGCATCGCATTGCCGTGGGCGTGCGCCGCGCGGTCGAGGCGCATTTCGCGCGGCGGCTGACCGAACGCTGATCCGCCTCGACACGCTGGCAAAGCGCCCGCAAACCCCTTAGACCGCGCCCGAGATGGTCGAGGCGGCGGGCAACGGGAAGATACGCATCACGCGCGACGCCGCGGGCGCCGTCGCGGCGGTGCGCGCGCTGCTGCAGCGCAGGCTGGTGCGCGTGGCGCTCCTGCTGGCCGGTCTCGCACTGGTCGGCTGGCTGCTGGTCCTGCTGATCTTCGCGCGCGGCCTGCCCTCCGCCGACACGCTGCTGACCTACGAGCCGCCGCTGCCGACCAATGTCCGCGCGATCGACGGCGAGCCGATCCAGTCGTTCGCGCGCGAGCGGCGGGTCGAGCTCGCCTATGACGAATTTCCGCCGCAGCTGGTCCATGCCTTCATCTCGGCCGAGGACAAGACCTTCTTCAGCCATCGCGGCATCGACTATCCCGGCCTCGCCGGCGCGATCTTCGACTATGTCTCCAAGATCGGCTCGGGCCAGCGCGCCAAGGGCGGCTCGACGATCACCCAGCAGGTCGCCAAGAACCTGCTCGTCGGCGACGAATATTCGATCGCGCGCAAGGTCCGCGAGGCGATTCTCGCGCGGCGGATCGAGGGCGCGCTGACCAAGCAGCAGATCCTGGAGATCTATCTCAACCAGATCTTCCTCGGCCGCAATTCCTACGGCGTGCAATCGGCCTCGCGCGCCTATTTCGACAAGGACGTCGTCGATCTGACGCTGCCCGAGATGGCGTTCCTCGCGATCTTGCCCAAGGCGCCGGCGAACTACAGCCCCGAGCGCCACGCCGAGCGCGCGCTCGAGCGGCGCGGCTACGTGCTGCGCGAGATGGAGGCCAACGGCTATATCACCGCTACCCAGCGCGCCGCGGCGGATGCCGCCCCGCTCGGCGCGGTCTCGCGTGCCGCGCCGCGCAAGGAGATCCCCGGAGGCTATTTCACCGAGGAGGTCCGCCGCGAGCTGATCGACAAGTTCGGCGAGAGCGCCAAGGACGGCCCCTACAGCGTCTATTCGGGCGGACTGTGGGTACGCACCTCCTTCGATCCGGCGCTGCAGCAGGCGGCCGAGACCGCGCTGCGCGACGGGCTCACCCGCTACGATCGCGGCAAGGGCTGGACCGGCCCGCTCGCGACGATCGATCCGAGCGCAGGCTGGCAGCTGCGCCTCGCCACCACCCCGGTCGGCGTCGGCTATGACAATTGGCGCGCGGCGGTCGTGCTCGACAAGAGCGGCGGCGGCATCACGCTCGGCTTCCCCAACGGCGCGACCGGGGCGATGCCGGCCTATGCGGCGGCGATGCCCAAGCGCGGCGTCGGCGGCACCGCGTTCGCCTTTCTCAAGCCGGGCGACGTGATCGCGGTCAAGAACGACGGTGGGGTGTGGAGCCTGCGCAACATCCCCGCGGTGTCAGGCGGGATGGTCGTCGAGAATCCGCACACCGGCCAAGTGCTCGCGATACAGGGCGGCTTCGACGCGCGCGGGGCCTCGTTCAACCGCGCGACCCAGGCGCTGCGCCAGCCCGGCTCGAGCTTCAAGCCGTTCGTCTATGCGACCGCGCTCGACAATGGCATGACCCCGGCCTCGATCGTCGTCGACGGGCCGTTCTGCGTGTTCCAGACCGCGCGGCTCGGCACCAAATGCTTCAAGAATTTCTCGGGCGCCAACGCCGGCCCGCAGACGATGCGCTGGGGCGTCGAGCAATCGCGCAACCTGATGACGGTGCGCGTCGCCAGCCAGACGGGGATGGCCAAGGTGGTCAAGACCGCCGCGCGGATGGGCCTCGGCAATTATCCCGCGGTGCTGTCGATCGCGCTCGGCGCGGGCGAGACGACGGTGCTCAAGCTAACCAACGCTTTCTCGATGCTCGCCAACGGCGGCAAGGAATTGAAGCCGACGCTGATCGACTATGTCCAGGACCGGGGCGGCAAGGTCATCTTCCGCTCGGACACGCGGCCGTGCGAGCGCTGCAACATGCGCGACTGGGACGGCCAGCCGATGCCGCGCCCGACGCTGCGCCGCCGCCAGCTGATGGATCCGCTGACCGCCTATCAGGTCGTCCACATCCTCGAGGGCGTCGTCCAGCGCGGCACCGCGCAGACGTTGCGCGACCTCAACCGGCCATTGTTCGGCAAGACCGGGACCACCAGCGGCCCGACCAACGTCTGGTTCGTCGGCGGCTCGCAGGATCTCGTCGCCGGATTGTACATGGGTTACGATCAGCCACGCTCGCTCGGCGGCTATGCGCAGGGCGGCACGGTCGCGGCGCCGATCTTCAAGCAGTTCGCGCAGACCGCGATGAAGGACATGCCCGTCGTCCCGTTCCGCGCGCCCGCGGGCATCCGCATGGTCCGCATCGACCGCCGCTCGGGCCGCCGCGTCTACGGCGCCTGGCCGAGCGACGATCCCAAGGCCGCGGTGATCTGGGAGGCGTTCAAGCCCGAGAGCGAACCGCGCCGCTCGATCCGCCGCGACGAGATCGCCGCCAAGCCGGTCGCGGCGGCGCCGGCGCGCGCTTCCGCCGACAGTGATTTCTTGCAAAGAGAGGGTGGGATTTACTAGTTCTGCCGCGTTCCGCGCGTCAGAACGTGTCCCCGCGAAGGCGGGGATCCAGCGAAAAGAAAATCTGGACCCCCGCCTGCGCGGGGGAACAGTCATTTGGAGACTCCCCATGCGCGCTGAAGCGCAGGCCCATGTCGACCGGATCGAGGCGGCGCTGGCGCTTGTGCGCCGGTTCCTCGATTGGGATCGTGCGCTCCGCCGGCTCGACGAACTCAACGCGCGTGTCGAGGATGCGACGCTGTGGAACGATCCCAAGGCGGCGCAGGAGGTGATGCGCGAGCGGCGCCGGCTCGACGAGGCGGTCTCGGCGGTGCGATCGATCGAGCGCGAGCTGGCGGACACCGTCGAGCTGACCGAAATGGCCGAGGCCGAGGGCGACGCCGCGATGGTCGACGACGGCGTCGCGACGCTCGGCGCGCTCGCCGAGCGCGCCGACAAGGACAAGATCGCCGCCTTGCTCGCGGGCGAGGCCGACGCGAGCAATTCCTATATCGAGGTCAACGCCGGCGCGGGCGGCACCGAGAGCCAGGACTGGGCGGAGATGCTCAGCCGCATGTACACGCGCTGGGCCGAGCGGCGCGGGATGAAGGTCGAGCTGATCGATCATCACGGCGGCGAGCAGGCGGGAATCAAATCCGCGACCCTGCTGGTGCGCGGCGAGAACGCCTACGGCTATGCCAAGACCGAGAGCGGGGTGCACCGCCTGGTCCGCATCAGCCCGTACGACAGTGCCGCGCGCCGCCACACCAGCTTCGCCAGCGTGTGGGTCTATCCCGAGGTCGACGAGGACATCGACGTCGAGGTGTTGGACAAGGATCTCAAGATCGACACCTATCGCTCGTCGGGCGCGGGCGGGCAGCACGTCAACACGACCGATTCGGCGGTGCGCATCACCCACGTCCCGACCGGGATCATCGTCGCCTGCCAGAACCAGCGCTCGCAGCACAAGAACAAGGCCGAGGCGATGAAGCAGCTCAAGGCCAAATTGTACGAGGCCGAGCTGCAGAAGCGCGAGGCCGAAGCGAGCGCGGGTTATGCGGCCAAGACCGAGATCGGCTGGGGCCACCAGATCCGGAGCTACGTCCTCCAGCCGTACCAATTGGTCAAGGACCTGCGCACCGGCGTCACCTCGACCGCGCCGGCCGACGTGCTCGACGGCGATCTCGATCCGTTCATGGCGGCGGCGCTGTCACAACGGGTGAGCGGCGAGACGATCGAGGTCGAGGATGTCGATTAGACCTCTTCTCCTGCCGTTCCACGGCGCAGGCCGGGGCCCAGTATCGGGCCGACGGCAGCTGGACCCCGGCCTTCGCCGGGGAACCTTCTTTGTGTGCGTGCTGGCACTCGCCGCCTGCGGATCGCGCGCGACGCACGCCGACAAGCCGGTCCGCAGCGACGCCTTTCCCGCCGCGCACCGCCCGGTCGCGCCGATCGTCTCGCCGCGCTGGTCGACCGAGGAGGCGCGCGACCGGCTCAACGAGGCGGGCGAGGTGATGGGTCGCGCGGGCATCGCGCCGGGCATGACCGTCGCCGACATCGGCGCGGGCGAAGGCTATTACACGATCCGCCTCGCCGAGCGCGTCGGCCCGTCGGGGCGCGTCCTGGCGCAGGACATCGTGCCGGCGGTGCGCGACAAGCTCGCGCAGCGGGTCGAGCGCGAGCGGCTCGACAATGTCAGCGTCAAGCTCGGCGGGCCGGCCGATCCGATGCTGCCGACGAACAGCTTCGACCGCATCCTGCTGGTCCACATGTATCACGAGATCGCCCAGCCCTACGAATTCCTCTGGCGGCTGCGCCCGGCGCTGCGCCGCGGCGGCCGGGTGGTGGTGGTCGACGCCAACCGCCCGACCAACATGCACGGCACCCCGCCGGCGTTGCTCGATTGCGAGTTCGCCGCGGTCGGCTATGCCCGCGTGTCGCGGGCGACGATGCCCTCGGCGGGCGGCTATCTGGCGACGTTCGAGGCGCGCGGGGAGCGGCCCGAGCCCGGCACGATCCGCCCGTGCGGCGCTTGACGGACTTCTTGCCGTCATCCCGACGAACGTCGGGATCCACGGATGCGGAACGGCTGGAGCGGAGACCGGACGCCCGTCCATGGATCCCGGCTTTCGCCGGGATGACGGCAAAGGAACAGCGCTCGCTACAGCAGCCCCAGCGTCCGGAAGCTGGTGCAGCGATCGCCGGCGAAGACGAGATGATCGTAGATATGCAGATCGAGATCGCGCGCGGTCTCGGCCAGGCGGCGGGTCGCCTCGATGTCGGCGGCGCTCGGCGTCGGATCGCCGCTCGGGTGGTTGTGCGCGATCATCATCCCGCGCGCGCCGAGCAGGACCGCGCGCCGCAGGATCGTCGCGATCGGCAGCTCGACGCTCGACGGATCGCCGATGCTGGTGTTGATCTCGAGCACGCGGCGCGCCGCATCGAGATGGACGACCTGGAACAGCTCGCGCGCCATGCCCGACATCGCCGGATGCAGCAGGCGATAGGCGTCCTCGACGCAGTGCAGCTGTTCCGCGGCGACAATCGATCTTCGTACTGGCATGGTCCCGTCCGATGAGACAAAGTCTCTGCCCGATCGGGGGCGCCTTGCCATCTGCGATCGAATCGCAAATGGCGGTCGGTCCCTCCAAAATGGATTGAAATCACCTGCGGGCTTGGCGCGCCCGATCGCTCCCGGCATAAGCGCTCGACCGTGACGCCCTATCTCCAGCTCATCCGCCGCATCCTCGACGAGGGCGTGCCGCAGGCCGATCGCACCGGTGTCGGCACGCTCTCGGTGTTCGGCCACCAGATGCGCTTCGATCTGTCGGCGGGCTTCCCGCTGGTGACCACCAAGAAACTCCACCTGCGCTCGATCATCGTCGAATTGCTGTGGTTCCTGAAGGGCGAAACCAACATCGCCTTCCTCAAGGAAAACCGCGTCGGCATCTGGGACGAATGGGCCAACGAGGCCGGCGAGCTCGGCCCGGTCTACGGCAAGCAGTGGCGCGACTGGGAGGCGCCCGACGGCCGCCGTATCGACCAGCTCGCGCTGCTGATCGACCAGATCAATACGAATCCCGCCTCGCGCCGGCAGATCGTCAGCGCGTGGAACCCGGCCGACCTCGGCCGCATGGCGCTGGCGCCGTGCCATCTGCTGTTCCAGACGCACGTCGCGAACGGCCGGCTCAGCCTCCAGCTGTATCAGCGCTCGGCCGACGTCTTCCTCGGCGTCCCGTTCAACATCGCGAGCTATGCGCTGCTGACGCATCTGCTCGCGCAGCAATGCGGGCTCGAGGCGGGCGATTTCGTCTGGACCGGCGGCGACTGCCATCTCTATTCCAATCATCTCGAACAGGCGCGGCTCCAGCTGACGCGCGCGCCCAAGCCTTTGCCCCGGCTCGCCATCACGCGCCGCGCGCCCGCGATCGACGGCTATGCGCTCGAGGATTTCGAGATCGCCGGCTACGAGGCGCATCCGCATATCGCCGCGCCGGTGGCGGTGTGACCGGGCCGG
>CAXSHP010000043.1:3170-9642 GCA_964236935.1 uncultured Sphingomonadaceae bacterium | reverse complement strand
GCAATCAAGGCGCGCTGCCGTGGCAACTGCCGCCCGACCTGCACCGCTTCAAGGCGCTTACCGGCGGCGCGCCGATGATCATGGGCCGCAAGACGTTCGACAGCCTGCCCGGCCTCCTCGCCGGCCGCCGCCATCTCGTGCTGACCCGCGATCCGGCCTGGTCGGCCGAGGGCGCGGAGGTGGTGCGGACGATCGAGGAGGCAGTGGCGCGCGCCGGCGGCGAACGCGTGTCGGTGATCGGCGGCGCCGAGGTGTTCGCCTTGTTCCTCGATTCAGCCGAGCGGATCGAGCTGACCGAGGTCCACGCCGCGCCTGCCGGCGACACGAAGATGCCGCGATTCGACCCAGCGCGCTGGCGCGAGACCCACCGCGAGGATCGTCCGGCCGAAGGCGATCGTCTCGCCTTCAGCTTCGTCACGCTCGCGCGCCGCTTTGCATAAAGCGCGCGCCTTTCTATAGCCGCGACGATGGAGCGGCTCGAAGGCAATGCGGTCGCCCCGCCGACCTTGCGCGGGGGCGTGGTCGCGCTGGGCAATTTCGACGGATTTCACCGCGGCCATCAGGCGGTGCTCGGCCGTGCGATCGCGCGCGCGCGCGCCGCGGGCCGGCCGGCGATCGCGGCGACGTTCGATCCGCATCCGGCGCGGCTGTTCCGCCCTGACGCACCCCCCTTCCTGCTGACCACGATCGACCAGCGGCTGCGCCTGTTCGGCGACGCCGGGATCGACGCGGCGCTGGTGATCGGGTTCGACCGGCAGGTCGCGGCGGTGACCCCCGCGGAATTCGTCGCCGAATGGCTCGTCCGCCGGCTCGGCGCGGCGGCGGTGGTGACCGGCGAGGATTTCACCTTCGGCCGCGCGCGCACCGGCGACACCGCGACGCTCGCCGACCTGTGCGCCGCGCACGGCGTGGCGGCCGAGACGGTCGGTCCGGTCACCGACGAAGGCGGCGCAATCTCCTCGTCGCGCATCCGCGCGGCGCTGCGCGAACGCGATCCGGGCGAGGCCGCGCGGCTGCTGACCCGCCCGTTCACGATCGAGGGGATCGTCCAGCCCGGCGACCACGTCGGCCGCACGATCGGCTACCCCACCGCGAACCTGCCGCTCGGCGACTATCTGCGCCCCGCCTATGGCATCTATGCGGCGCGCGGCACGCTGGCCGACGGGCGCGTGCTCGACGGTGCGGCCAATCTCGGCATCCGCCCGAGCTTCGATCCGCCGAAAGAGCTGCTCGAGCCCTTCTTCTTCGATTTCGCGGGCGATCTCTATGGGCAGACGATCGCCGTCGAGCTGATCGCCTTCATCCGCGCCGAGGCGAAATTCGACACGCTCGCCGCGCTGACCGCGCAGATGGCGCGTGATTGCGACGAGGCGCGGCGGCTGCTCGACCAGCCTTCCCGTTTTCTTTGACGGCCGCTTCCTCTAAGCGCCGACCGGCATGACCGATACGCCCGACTCCCCGCGCGACTGGCGCGACACCGTCTTCCTGCCGAAGACCGACTTTCCGATGAAGGCCGGGCTCGCCACGAAGGAGCCGGCGATCCTCGCCAAATGGGCGGCGGACGGGCTTTATGCGCAGCTGCGCGCGGCGCGCGCGGGGGCAGAGCGCTTCATCCTCCACGACGGCCCGCCCTACGCCAACGGCGACATCCACATGGGCCATGCGATGAACAAGGTGCTCAAGGACATCATCGTCCGCGCGCAATCCCTGCTCGGCAAGGATGCGCCCTACGTGCCGGGATGGGACTGCCACGGCCTGCCGATCGAATGGCGCGTCGAGGAGCAGTATCGCGCGAAGAAGCTCGACAAGGACCAGGTGCCGATCGCGCAATTCCGCGCCGAATGCCGTGCCTATGCGGCGAAATGGGTCGAGGTGCAGCGCGCGCAGTTCGAGCGGCTCGGGGTGATGGGCGACTGGGCCGACCCCTATCTGACGATGGATTATGCGGCCGAGGCGGCGATCGTTGCCGAGCTGCTCAAGTTCGCCGAGAGCGGGCAGCTCTATCGCGGCGCCAAACCGGTGATGTGGAGCCCGGTCGAGAAGACCGCGCTGGCCGAGGCCGAGGTCGAATATGAGGATATCACGTCGACGCAGGTCGACGTGGCGTTCGAAGTCGTCGAAGCGCCCAACGCACCCGAACTTGTCGGCACCTACGCGGTGATCTGGACGACGACGCCGTGGACGATCCCAGTCAACCAGGCTTTGGCTTATAATCCGAACCTTGAATACGTGCTTCTCGAGGACGATCGCGGCCCTTTCTTGGTAGCAATCGGTAGAGTTGGTGAGTTTTTGCCGAGGATCGGCCGAAAAGACGCAAATATCCTATGGCAAGGCTTAGGGGAGAATCTCGCCGGCACCATCGCCCGCCACCCGATGCACCACCTCGGCGGCTTCTTCGCCCGCCCGCGCCCATTCCTCCCCGGCGACTTCGTCACCACCGACGCCGGCACCGGCCTCGTCCACATGGCGCCCGACCATGGCGAGGACGATTTCGATCTATGCAAGGCGCACGGCATCGATCCGGTCTTCGCGGTCGAGGGCGATGGGAAGTATCGCGCCGACTGGGCGTGGCTCGGCGGGCAGGGATCGGTGATCGCGCCCAAGTTCAATGCGCCCGACGGGCCGATTTGCAGCGACCTGCGCGACGCCGGGGCGCTGCTCGCGGCGAGCGCGGACTACAAGCACAGCTATCCGCATTCATGGCGCTCGAAGGCCAAGCTGATCTTCCGCGCCACCCCGCAATGGTTCATCGCGATGGATCAAACTACAGAACGTGTCTCGATTTCGCTCGACACAGCTGCGGCACGCAAACAACAGGAACCCGCTGTCCCGAGCGAAGTCGAGGGACGTTCCGACCTTCAAACCCTGCGCCAGACCGCACTCGCCGCGATCGCCGGCACCCGCTGGGTGCCCGAGCGCGCGCAGAACCGCATCACCGCGATGGTCGAGGGACGCCCCGACTGGGTGATTTCGCGCCAGCGCGCGTGGGGCGTGCCGATCGCGCTCTACGTCCACCGTACGACCGGCGACTATCTGGTCGACCCAGCGGTCAACGCACGGATCGTCGACGCCTTTCGCGCCGGCGGTGCCGACGCCTGGTTCGAGGCCGATCATCAGGCGCTGCTTGGGCCGGATCATGATGCGGCCGATTACGAGCCGGTCGGCGACATCCTCGACGTATGGTTCGACAGCGGCTCGAGCCACGCGTTCGTGATCGAAGCGCGCTACGGCCTGGGCACACGTGCCGACCTCTACCTCGAGGGTTCGGACCAGCATCGCGGCTGGTTCCAGTCGTCGCTGCTCGAGAGTTCGGGCACGCGCGGCCAGGCGCCTTACGCTGCGGTGCTGACGCACGGCTTCGCGCTCGACGGGCAGGGCCGCAAGATGTCCAAATCGAGCGGCAATGTCGTCGATCCGCTCAAGGTGATCGGCGAGAGCGGGGCCGACATATTGCGGCTGTGGGTCGCCTCGACCGATTATTTCGAGGACGTGCGCATCGGCAAGGAGGCGCTGGGGACGACCGCGGACGGCTATCGCAAGCTGCGCAACAGTTTTCGTTATCTGCTCGGCGCGCTCGACGGGTTCGACGCGGCCGAGCGCGTTCCGGTGGCGGAGATGCCCGAGCTCGAGCGCTATGTGCTGCATTTGCTCGCGACGCTCGACGCCGAGCTGCGCGCGGCGACCGCGGCATTCGAGTTCAATCGCTATGCGCGCGCGCTGAGCGACTTCGCCAACAACGATCTGTCCGCCTTCTTCTTCGATATCCGTAAGGACAGCCTCTATTGCGACGCGCCCGGCGATCCGAAACGCCGCGCCTATCGCACCGTGCTCGATATCCTGTTCCACGCTCTGGTCCGCTGGGCGGCGCCGATTCTGTGCTTCACCGCGGAGGAGGTGTGGGGCGCGCGCTTTCCCGAGGCCGGCTCGATCCATCTCGAGACGTGGCCGGCGGTCGACCCGGCGTGGGCGGACGACGATCTCCGGATGCGCTGGGAGGCGCTGCGCGCGCTGCGGACCCGGCTGACCGGCGAGATCGAGCCGCTGCGGCGCGACAAGGTGCTGGGATCGAGCCTCGAGGCCGAGGTCACGGCGCTGTGCTATGGTGCGGCGGAGGCGGCGCTGCTGCGCTCGGTCGATTTCGCCGAGATCGCGATCAGCGCGCCGGTCGAGGTCTGCGACGGCGATCCCGCTATCGCGGCGGAAGTGGACGGAGCCGATCGCGTCACGTTCGAGGTGCGCAAGACCGAATATGAGAAATGCGGCCGCTGCTGGCGTCATCTGCCCGAGGTGGCGGGCGACGGCGCGCTGTGCGCGCGATGCCGGAATGCCGTCGATGCTTAGCGCCGCCAATCGCGTTGCCGGGCTGGCCGCCGCCGCGCTCGTCTTCGTCGCCGATCAGCTGGCCAAATGGGCGGTGACGTATCCGCTCGCTTTGCCCCAGCGCGGCGTGATCGAGATCACCCGCTTCTTCGATATCCGGTGGGTCGAGAATTACGGCGTGTCGATGGGCTTCCTCGTCGCCGGCAGCACGCGGGGGCGGTGGCTGCTGGTCGGGCTGACCGCGGCGATCGCGCTCGGCGTGCTGGCGTGGCTGTGGCGCGAGAAGCTGCGCCCCGATGCGATCGCGCTCGGACTGGTCCTCGGCGGCGCGCTCGGCAACATCCTCGATCGCGTGCGCTTCGGCCATGTGGTCGATTTCGCCGATCTGCATTTCGGCGAATGGCGCCCTTTCCTAGTGTTCAACGTCGCCGATGCGGCTATTACGATCGGCGTGTTGCTCCTGCTGCTGCGCGCATTGTTGGCGCGCGGCACGCACGAGCCCGTGGAGGATGCGAATGCGTAAGCTGATCTTGGCGACCTGCGGCGCGGCCGCCGTGCTGGCGCTGGCGGGATGCGGCAAGACCGGCCGGGGCGTGTTCGCCGGCAAGGGGCCCGACGAGTTCGCGGTGCAGCGCCAGCAGCCGCTGGTGATCCCGCCCGATTTCACGCTGACCCCGCCGCGCCCCGGCGCCCCCCGGCCGCAGGAAGCCGATTCGAGCACGCAGGCGCTCCAGGCGATGTTCGGCGGTTCGGCCAGGGTCAGCCCGGTCGAGGCGACCGTGGTCGGCAACGCGGGCGGCGCGCGGGCCGAGCCGGGCATCCGTTCGGCCGCGGGCGATCCGGACACGACCGTGGTCGACAAGGGCGCGGTCACGCGCGACATTATCGCCGCGCCGGTGGGCGGCGGTGCCGAAGCGAATGCCTCGACGCCGCAATAGCATGCTTCGCGGTTGAGCCGGATTCCGGCGCACCATACAAAAAGGGGGCCGCAGCTTTCGCCGCGGCCCCTTTTTGTTCGTGCCGGTCGCTTGGAGCAAGACGACATCGACTTGCAGCGTTCCCCCACGAATGCGGGGGAACGGGACAAGGCGCTCTCAAATGATCTCGCTTAGAACGCCACGCCGACCGAGCCGACCACGCCGCCCTTGGCGATGTTGCGATTGCTTGGCAATCCGCTGCGGATGTCGCGGTTGGTGTCGACATAGCTGACGCCGAAGGTCAGGCCTTTCCAGGCATAGGTCGCGGCGACGCTCCAGTCCGTATACTTCGTCCCGGCGCTGAGGAAGCTCCTTTCGAAGTTGTGGCCGAGGTGTCCGGTGATCGACACGCCGGTGTCGGGGATCGCGCCCGAAAGCTCGCCATAGACATAGAGATTGTCGTCGCGTGAGTGCGGGAAGAGAGCGATGGCATGCTGCTTGAGAGCATAAGCCGCGCCGAGCTTGGCGCTGACCGGGCCGACCGTTCCCGAGACCGAGGTATAAGGTTCGAAGAAATCGCTGTTGTAACCGGCGACGAATTCACTCGAGCCCGGATAATAATAATACAGCAGGCCGACGTCGACGGTCGCGGCGCCGAAGCTCTTCTTGTAACCGCCATAGAGATCGATCTCCGCATCGCCGCCAGCGGCGATATAATCGTCGATCGACGACGCCCAGGTGCCGATATACAGGCCCGAGCTGTGGCTGATGCCGGCGGTGCCCTGGATCGCGAACCGCTTGTTGGTCTGCGAGAGGCCGCGGAAGCGATAGTCGCTCACCACGGTGGCGCCACCGGTGACGGTGAAAGCGCTCGCGGGAGCGGCAGCCTCATCGGCGAAAGCGGGGCTGGCGACGGCCAGCAGCGAGACGGCCGACAGGCCGAGGAGAATATTGCGCATGGAATGATCCCTTTATTTTGCCAGGATGGCATCGCTCAACCTGCACCGTGGGTGGCGTCCTCTTGCTCGTGGAGCCGGGTTGCCTTCCGTCGGGGTCCGGCTTTCCTGCCCGAGCGTTTCGCGCCGCACAATCTCAATCCCCGCGGCCTTGACGTATCGCCAACGAACTGTTGCTGCATCGCAACAGTGAACTCAGCGACGTGCGGCGAAACGCTCCAGACCCGCGGCGAGGTCGGCGATCAGGGTGTCCCGTCCGACGAGGGTGGGGCGGCCTCG
>CAXSHP010000043.1:0-3160 GCA_964236935.1 uncultured Sphingomonadaceae bacterium | reverse complement strand
TCCAGGCCGATATGCAGGCGGACGAGCGGACCTGCCCCCTGCCAGCGCGTCGCGGTGCGCAATGGCGCGGGATCGACCGGCAAGGCGAGGCTTTCGAACCCGCCCCACGAAAAACCGATGCCGAACAGCGCGAGGCCATCGATCAGCGCGGTGCGCGCGGCATCGTCGCCGCCGGCGAGGACGAAGCCGAACAGCCCGGAGGCGCCGGCGAAATCGCGCGCAAAGACGTCATGGCCGGGGCAGGAAGCCAGCGCCGGATGCAGCACGCGCGCCACCTCGGGCCGCCCCTCGAGCCAGCGGGCGATGCGCAACGCCGCTTCGCCCTGCGCCTTGAGCCGGACGCCCATCGTCCGCAGCCCGCGGCTGGCGAGGAACGCATCGTCGGGGCTGACGCACTGGCCGAGCGCCTGGCTGAACTTGCGCAGTCGCCGCCATTGCCCAGGCGCGGCCGTGACCGAGCCGAGCATCACATCGGCATGGCCGACGACGTATTTGGTGCAGGCGAGGATCGACAGATCGACGCCGTGGCCGATCGCGGGAAACAGCAGCGGCGTCGCCCAAGTGTTGTCGAGCAGCGTGACCAATCCGCGTGCCCGCGCGACGGCGCAGATCGCCGGCACGTCCTGCACCTCGAAGGTCAGGCTGCCGGGGCTTTCCATCAGGATCGCACGCGTCTTTTCGCCGATCAGCGCCGCAATGTCCGCGCCGACCAGCGGATCGTAACAGCGCGTGGCGATCCCCAGCGGGGCGAGCACGTCGCGCGCGAACGCCCGCGTCGGCTCGTACGCACTGTCGACCAACAGCAGCTCGTCGCCGGGCGACAGCACCGCCAGCAAAGCGGCGGCCACCGCCGCGACGCCCGACGGATACAGCATCGTGCCCGCCGCACCCGGTTCGAGCGCGGTCAGCGCCTCGGCGAGCGCCCATTGGGTCGGCGTCCCCCGCCGGCCGTAATAGAGTTCGCCGTCGGCATTGCCGCCGCTGGCCGCGCGCAGATCGGCGACGCTGTCGAACAGCACGGTCGACGCGCGCCACACCGGCGGGTTGACGATGCCCTGCGTCCATGCGGGGCGGCGGCCGCCCGTGACGAGGCGGGTCGCCGGGGTGCGGGCATCGTCGCGGGCGCTCATGCCGCCTTCATAACGATGCGAACGGCGCGCGCCAGCCGGCATTGCGCCGATCCACCCGCCTGCTAAAATCCCGCCGATGAGCTTGACCCATCTCGGCCGATCGAGCGCGCTGCCGGCCTCGCCCGACACCGCCACGCTCGATTTCGTCGCCAATCCGCGCCCCGGCCGTCCCTATCTGGTGCGCTTCACCGTGCCCGAATTCACTTCGCTGTGCCCGGTCACCGGCCAGCCCGATTTCGCGCATCTGGTGATCGACTATGCGCCCGGCGCGACGATCGTCGAATCGAAGTCGCTCAAGCTGTTCCTCGGCGCATTCCGCAACCACGCCGCGTTCCACGAGGATTGCACCGTCGGCATCGCCGAGCGGCTGGTCGCGGAGCTGGCGCCGCTGTGGCTGCGGATCGGCGGCTATTGGTATCCGCGCGGCGGCATCCCGATCGACGTCTTCTGGCAATCGGGCGAGCCGCCGCAAGGGCTGTGGCTGCCGCCGCAGGACGTCCCCGGCTATCGCGGGCGGGGGTGATTGCGGCGCGCACGCTGGGCGCCTAGATCACATCGACCCTGAGCTGGAGACTTTGATGTACGCACGCCGCCTCACGCTTCTCGCGCCGATCGCCGCGCTGTCGCTCGCCGGCTGCGGGGTCAACAGCATCCCCACCGCCGAGGAGACCGCCAAGGCGCGCTGGGCCGACGTCCAGAACGAATATCAGCGGCGCGCCGATCTGATCCCGAACCTCGTCAGCACGGTGAAGGGCTATGCCGCGCAGGAGAAGGACGTGCTGATCGGCGTCACCCAGGCACGCGCCAGCGCGACCCAGATCAAGGTCAGCGACGCCGATCTGAGCGATCCGGCCAAGCTCCAGCAATATGGCGCCGCGCAGGGTCAGCTGAGCCAGGCGCTCGGGCGGCTGCTGATGGTCACCGAGAATTATCCCGACCTCAAATCGAACGCCAATTTCCTCGCGCTGCAATCGCAACTCGAAGGCACCGAGAACCGCATCACGATCGCGCGCAAGGATTATAACGAGAGCGTCCAAGCCTATAACACGCGCATCCGCACCTTCCCCGACGCGATCGGCGCGAAGCTGTTCTACGGCGCCAAGCCGATGGTGACGTTCCAGGCGACCGCTCCCGGTGCCGACCGTGCGCCGACGGTGGATTTCGGAGCCAAGGGTTGAGGTAATGACTTGCCCGGCTCCCCGGCGCAGGCCGGGGTCCAGCATCGAGCGCGCCGTAACTGGACCCCGGCCTGCGCCGGGGAGCTGGTTGCTCATCCTGTTGCTCTTTCTTGTATCTCCCGCGCATGCCCAAAGCTTTCCGGCGTTCAGCGGCTTCGTCGTCGACGCCGCGAACGTGATCCCGCCGGCCGACGAGGCCGCGCTGACCGCACAGCTCGACACGCTTCAACGCACCACCGGGCGCCAGCTGGTCGTCACGACCATCCCCGATCTGCAGGGCTATGCGATCGAGGATTACGGCTATCGCCTCGGGCGCGCCTGGGCGGTGGGGCTCAAGGGGATGAACAACGGCGCGCTGCTGATCGTCGCGCCGAACGAGCGCAAGGTGCGGATCGAGGTCGGCTACGGGCTCGAGCCGGTGCTGACCGACGCTTTTTCCAGCGTGATCGTCAACAGCACGATCCTCCCCGCATTCAAGGCCGGCGACATGCCGCGCGGGATCCGCGTCGGGGCCGACGCGATCGTCACGCAGCTCAGCCTGCCCGATCCCGAAGCCAAGGCGAAGCTCGCCGCCGCCGTGGCCGAATATGACAAGGCGCATCGCGCGAACGACGGCGGCGGCGTGCCGCTCGGGCTGATATTCTGGGGCATCGTGCTGGCGTTCGTCGTGCTGTCGAGGCTACGCCGCGCCGGCGGACAGCGCTATCGCCGCGGCGGCGGATTGTTGCCGGTGGTGCTGTGGGGACCGGGGCTCGGCGGCGGCTGGGGTGGGCCACTCGGCTGGCACTCCTGGCACCACAATAGCCATCCGCCGAAGAAGATCATCATCATCAACTTCAAGCAAGGACCCGG
>CAXSHP010000042.1:0-18884 GCA_964236935.1 uncultured Sphingomonadaceae bacterium | reverse complement strand
CGCCCGCACTACGACGCCGTGCGTCGGGGTGCTGTGTTGCCGCAAAGTGGGGATGACGGCTCCGAGATCGTCGTCACCGCGCCGACGCCGGCACCGCCAGACGACGGTCCGGAGATCGTTGTAACCGGCAGTCTACCTACTGGCTTTATTCAAATTGCTGGTAACGCGGCTAACGACAATTTCCCGCCTGCCGCCAACGCTTGTATGATCGCCAAGAACATATGCGTGGGCAACGTGAGACCCGATCCTAATCGAGTTAATCAGATACGGAAGATTATGCGGTGCCGCTCGATCGCCGCGCAATGTGTGGCGGGGGTCAACGATCCCTTGGGCAATCTTTTCACAGGAGCAATCTATCCTGATGGAACTACCGTCGTTATTGTAGGTGGCTACGCAAAGATTATTCGTCGTGGATCGCCATTTTAGTTAGGCAGTCGCTATGAGAGGAATATCGCTCCTAAAACTAGGCGTGGCATTGCTGCTTTGTTTAGGACAGCCATGCATTGCGGATGGAGGCTCAATGACAACCGAGCAGATCGAGGGTTTTCCGCCATTTGCGGCTGACGGCGAACCACCGGTACAGGACCATGCATTCTTTGAAGAATGCTTGGTTGAAGCGCGCATCATGGCAGCCAGAACCCACTGGAAGCTGAGCCAACCAGTTCTCACTCGCAATGCTAAGTTCGGGCCCGTCTGGCGCTCTGACTTCCGCATACCGGTGGGAGGTGAGGCCGGCGAGTACGACGACAGCGTCAACAGGATTATGCTCTGGAGGCTTCCGAATGGTGGGTTGGGCAAGTTTTTTGGATCAAATCTGCATCTTTCACCTTTGAAAGCGAAAGCAAGATAAAGGCAGAGCCTCCCGAGGCCTGCCAAGCTGTTGTCTGCACATCGGAATATAGCGAGACAGGCGACACCGCCAGCGAGACTCCCGGCGTCGTTTTGGAGGTGGCGCGACGGCAAGCCGTTGAACCGGCTCGACAATGGCAGGAGGCAGACGCGAGACTCCCCCGCTGGGGCTCCCGCCGGTTCGCCGATAACGATCGCCAGGCCAAGAACCAGGACCAGATCACGACGCGGATGGGTCAGTTTACCTTCACACCTTACGCGGCGAGCCCGCAGGGCAAGAGGCTGATGTTGCTTCCCAAAAGCGGTCCCACGGCGGGTGCAGCTTTGTGAGGCTTGGTGGGACCGGCTTAAGTTGCTGAATTAGCTTATAGAGCTGCTGACAGGTGACCACCGGGGACCGGCGCTCGGGTGCCGGTCCCCTGGTCGTTGTCGGTGCTGCCGGACCGCCGGGATGGGCGGCTGAGGAGCGTCAGGAGGCGGTCGCGGCCTCCTGTGCTGGGCGGGTGCCGTGCTGGGCGAGCATGGCGTCGAGCAGGGACGAGACGATCTTCTGCTGGGCCTTGGGCAGGCGGGCGATGGCGTCGAGCTGCTGTTCAAGGCGAGAGACGGGGCCGCGCCGGGTGCGTCGCGGCGTGGCGGGCGCGGCATCCTGCGCGCCGTCGTCGCCGATCAGCGCCTCGATCGGCGTGGCGAGCACCCTGGCGAGCGCGGGGAGCATGGAGACGGGCACGCGGCGGCGGCCGACCTCGTAGAAGGCGAGCTGGGGCTGCGAGATGCCGAGCGCATCGGCGAGCTGGACCTGAGTGAGATCGGCGCGCCGGCGGGCCTCGGCGACGCGCGCGCCCAGCCGTTGGAAGTAGCTGCGTTCGTCGGGGGTCATGGGCACGGCGGTCCTGGCTGTTGCGCTGTGCGGCATGTGTAACCCCTCTTTCCAGAAGCGAGCTTGACTCTATAACGTAATGTCATAGACAATGTCGAGATGTTAGCGCACTTTGCGCTTGACAGGGTTTTGCGGGGAGCCGGTTCCATGGCCCGAATCGCCGATAGCGAGATCGAGCGGCTGAAGGACGAGGTGAGCCTGGTGCGGCTGGTCGAGTCGGCCGGGGTGAGGCTGGCGAAGCGCGGCGGCGACATGGTGGGAAGCTGCCCGTTCCACGACGATGCGACGCCCTCGTTCGTCGTCACGGTCGCCAAGAACCTCTACCACTGCTTCGGCTGCGGCGCTGCCGGCGGACCGATCGACTGGGTGATGAGGCACCAGGGGGTGAGCTTCCGCCATGCGGTCGAGCTGCTGCGCGACGGCGCCGCCCTGGAGCTGCCCTCGTCGTCCCCGACGCGATCCACGGTGCGCCGGCTCGCCGCGCCGGTCAGCATGGACGCGGACGACCAGGCGCTGCTCGCTCAGGTGGTCGGCTATTATCACGAGACGCTGAAGGCCTCGGCCGAGGCGCTGGCCTACCTCAAGGCCCGTGGCCTCGACCATCCCGAGCTGATCGACCGGTTCCGGCTCGGCCTCGCCGACCGCACGCTGGGGCTGCGGCTGCCGGAGAAGAACCGCAAGGCCGGCGCCGACATCCGCGCCCGCCTGGAGCGGATCGGGCTCTACCGGGAGAGCGGTCACGAGCACTTCACCGGCAGCCTCGTGGTGCCGATCGTCGGCGACGGCGGCGTCGTGACCGAGGTCTATGGCCGCAAGATCAGGAACAACCTGCGCGCCGGCACGCCGCTGCACCTCTACCTGCCCGGCCCGCATCGCGGCATCTGGAACCTGGACGGGATCGCCGCATCCGGTGGCGAGGTGATCCTGACCGAGGCGCTGATCGACGCCATGACCTTCTG
Organism: uncultured Sphingomonadaceae bacterium; assembly: GCA_964236935.1. Taxonomy (GTDB): domain Bacteria; phylum Pseudomonadota; class Alphaproteobacteria; order Sphingomonadales; family Sphingomonadaceae; genus Solisphingomonas. The sequence goes on along the minus strand of CAXSHP010000042.1, from coordinate 16,196 downwards.
GTGCGCGGGTTATCGCAACGTCACCGCCGCCTATGGCACGAACGGGCTGACCGAGGATCATATCGCCGCGTTCCGCCAGCACGGCGTCGCGCGCGTGCTGATCGCGTTCGACCGCGACGAGGCCGGCGAGCGCGGCGCGGCCGAGGTCGCGGAGCGGCTGATTAGGGAGGGCATCGCCTGCTTCCGCATCCTGTTCCCGAAGGGCATGGACGCCAACGACTATGCGTTGAAGGTGACGCCTGCGTCGCGGTCGCTTGGGCTTCTGATCCGCAAGGCGGAGTGGCTGGGCCAGGGCAAGCGGCCCGAGCCGACCAGCGCGCGCACCGAGCTGGAAACGGCGCTCGCGCGACCCGCAGAGCCGGTGCCCGATACGGTGGAGGAGCCATCCTCTTTAGCCGCTGAACCCGCCCTCGCCGATGTCGAATCCGAGCCCGCGCTGGCGTCGCCGCTGCCGTCGTCGCCGTCTGCCGACGAGGCGCAGGTGAAAGGCGACCAGGAGCTGGCGATGGTGCTCGGCGATCGTCGCTATCGCGTGCGAGGCTGGAAAAAGCCGCTCAATCCCGAGGCGCTGAAGGTCAATCTGCTCGTCCATCGGCCTGCCGATCCCGACGCCCGGTTCCACGTCGATACGCTCGACCTGTACAGCGCCAAGGCGCGTGCCGGCTTCGCGCGTGCCGCCGGCATCGAGCTTGGCGAGGCCGAGGAGGTGCTCAAACACGACCTCGGCCGCGTGCTGTTGAAGCTGGAGGAGATGCAGGACGCGGAGCTGGCGACGGTGCTCAGCGTGGACGACAGACCGGCGATGAGCGCCACCGAACGGGCGGACGCGCTGGCGCTGCTGAAGGCGCCCGACCTGATGGAGCGCATCGTCGCCGACTTCTCGCTGTGCGGCGTGGTGGGCGAGGCGGTGAACATCCAGACCGGCTATCTGGCGTGCGTGTCGCGGCTGCTCGACCGTCCTCTAGCGGTCATCATCCAGTCGTCGAGCGCGGCGGGAAAAAGCTCGCTGATGGACGCGGTGCTGGCGCTGATGCCGGCCGACGCGCAGGTGCGATATAGCGCGATGACCGGCCAGAGCCTGTTCTACATGGGCGAGACCAACCTCAAGCACCGCATCCTCGCCATCGCCGAGGAGGAGGGTGCGACCAGCGCCGGCTATGCGCTGAAGCTGCTCCAGTCGGACGGCGAAGTGACGATCGCCAGCACCGGCAAGGACCCGACCACCGGCAATCTGGTCACCCAGCAATATCGGGTCGAGGGGCCAGTGATGCTGTTCCTGACCACCACCGCGATCGACATCGACGAGGAGCTGATGAACCGCTGCCTGGTGCTGACGGTCGACGAGAGCCGCGAACAGACGCGCGCCATCCACGCCCTCCAGCGCCGTCGCCAGACGCTCGAAGGGTTGCTCGCCGAGGAGGATCGCACGTCGATCCTGGCGCTCCATCGCAACGCCCAGACGCTGCTCGAGAAGGTCCATGTGGTGAACCCGTTCGCCGACGCGCTGACGTTCCTCGACGACAAGACGCGCACGCGCCGCGACCATATGAAATACCTCACCCTGATCCGCGCCGTGGCGCTGCTCCACCAGCATCAGCGCCCTGTCCGCACGGTCGAGCACCGCGGCCGCCAGGTCCGCTACATCGAGGTGACCCCAAGCGACATCCAGCTCGCCAATAGGCTCGCCCACGAGGTGCTCGGCCGCACGCTCGACGAGCTGCCGCCGCAGACGCGGACGCTGCTCGGGCGGGTCCATGGCTGGGTCGAAACCGAATGCGGAAGGCTCGCCATGAAGCGCTCCGATCTTCGCTTCTCGCGGCGCCAGATCAGGGTGCTGACGGGCTGGGGCGACACCCAGCTAAAGGTCCATCTGAGCCGCTTGGCGGAGCTGGAATACGTCCTGATCCACCGCGTCAAAGCGGGTCAGGGCTACGAATATGAGCTGCTCTACGACGGCGAAGGCGAGGCCGGCGAGCGGTTCGTGATGGGCCTCTCCGACCCCGAAAACCACGCCTATGATGATCGCCGGTCGATCCCGAAAGAGGCGCGGTCGGATAGCGGTCGGGAGCTGGACGGTGCCCGGTCGCGGGGTGGTCGCACGCCCGAATCCGCTCTGAAACCGCCGCGTTCCTTGGCCCCTGACGATGACGCCGACGCGCTCCCGGATATGCACGTCACTGGGTTGAACGGCAGCGCCGCATCATACTCGCAGCGGCACGCCGCGCTGGCCTGATCGATGCCGCGCAAAGGCGAGACCAGGCCGAAGCCTATCGTGGGCGATGCCGGCGATCCGGATGGGCTCTATCGGCACATGCTGCGGTTCTCGCAATGGCAGCGCGAGAAGGCCTACTCGGAGCGCACCGTCGAGAACCGGGAAGCCTCGCTGCGCCCGTTCATCACCTGGGCCTACGAGCGCGGGCTGACCCGGCCGCAGGAGATCACCAAGCCGATCCTGGAGCGCTATCAGCGCCACCTGTTCCTCTATCGCAAGGCGAATGGCGAGCCGCTCTCGACGCGCAGCCAGGCGGTCCGCACGACGCCGGTGAAGGCGTTCTTCAAGTGGCTCTCGCGCCAGAACCACATCCTCTACAACCCGGCCTCCGAGCTGGAGCTGCCGCGCATGGAGCGGCGCCTGCCGCGCCACATCCTCAACGTCGCCGAGGCCGAGACGGTGCTCGCCCAGGCCGACCTCGCCACCCCGATCGGCATCCGCGATCGCGCCATCATGGAGACGCTCTACTCGACGGGCATGCGGCGCATGGAGCTGATCGGGCTGCACCTGACCGACATCGACGCGGAGCGCGGCACGGTGATGATCCGCCAGGGCAAGGGCCGCAAGGACCGCATGATCCCGATCGGCGAGCGGGCGCTCGCCTGGATCGCCAAATATCGCGACGACGTGCGCCCGGACCTCGCCTGCGGCGCGGATGACGGCACCTTGTTCCTCACCACCTTGGGCGAAGCGTTCGCGCCGAACCGGCTGACCCAGCTCGCCCGCAACTATGTAGACGCGGCCGACACCGGCAAGAAGGGAGCGTGCCACCTGTTCCGCCACACCATGGCGACGCTGATGCTGGAGGGCGGCGCCGATATCCGGTTCATCCAGGCGATGCTCGGGCACGCCGAGCTCAGCACCACCCAGATCTACACCCAGGTCAGCATCCGCACCCTCAAGCAGATCCACACCGCCACCCATCCGGGGCGGCCGATCGCGCGCGCGTCCCGCCGGAAAGAGGCTGCCGGCGACGCCCACGGCCTTCTCTTAGCCGCCCTCGATGCCGAGGCCGACGAGAACGAATAGCGCCCGCTGGCGCGCTCCCCACAGTCGCGCTACGCTCCACCCCATGACCCGGTGCAGCATCATCGTTGCCGCCCATCCCGCGCCTCCGCGCCGGCTCCCGCTCGACCGGAAAACCGCCTCTAGGGGCCTCAGCTCGTGGCCCCGGCTCCGCGTCGGCCGAGCTGTCCCGCAACCCGCTGGCGTGCCTTGGAAAAACCGCCCGCACTACGACGCCGTGCGTCGGGGTGCTGTGTTGCCGCAAAGTGGGGATGCGGCGCTTGCCCCCAATCAGATCGACGATATTGTCGTCACTGCTGCGAGGCATCATCAGGTCGGTGGGGTCAATATCGACTTCCGTATCCCGTATCCGCAGGAGCAGCTTTGGGTCATGTATGGTGCCGATGATTTCTCCTACCTCGGCATCAACGGCAAGGCCACGGGCAGCACCGGAACTAATCGAGGAACTCCGCCACGACCGGGTTATCAGGCAATCATCCACACTCACCCGTCATGGGCGGAGTATGGGCCTGGTCCAGGGGACTTTGGACATCCGGTTCCGCTCTATGGGATCGCTCCTGATGGAGTTTGGGTGGTCAGACCCGGCGCAACATCGGCGACCGGTCTGTATGGACTGCGGCCATGAGGAAGGGATCGCCCGTCAAGCATTGGGGAGTTGCGCTAGTGCTTGCAGCCTCAACATCCGCATCTTGCGCATCGATGCAGGCGTCGCCTCCTGCCGAGTTCGCAGCTCAGGTGAAGGGAACGGGAGAAGTTCACCTAACGGCTTGGCTGCGGCTACGGGGTGAGGCGATGCTCTTCTCCAGCCAAAAAGCTATGGAGTCGAAGCTCCGCTTCCCTGAGTGCATCAGCGGGGTGATGAAGGGTCAAGCATCCCAGAACCTCTCCCGGTTCGATGGAAAGAAGGTCACCGTCACGGGGCAGTTGTTTAGCTATGCGTCCCTTGCTGACGAGGATGCGCCCCTCCTTCAACGAAAGGTCCTTAGCGGCTCTGTAATCCCCAACTTCTGCTTTGGGGACAATGTGCTGCTTATCAAGGAAATTAGGATCGCAAGATAAAGGCAGTGCCTCCTGAGGCCTGCTAAGTTGTTGTCTGCACATCGGAATATAGCGAGACAGGCGACACCCCCAGCGAGACTCCCGGCGTCGTTTTGAAGTTGGCGTGGCTGCAAGCCGTTGAATCGGCCCGGTAAAAGACGGAGACAGGCGTGAGACTCCGCCGGAACTCCATTTAATAGCTGCTGAAACGGCTCCGCCAGGGGAGCGGCGGCAGGCGTTCCCCGAGGGATGTTCGCGATGTTCCCGCCAGCGCGGCGGCGGGGGTCAGCCGGCTTGCGCGAGCACGGTATCGAGCATCTCGACGACGTGCTACAATACGGCCCTGGCGTCCTGCAACGACAGCGCGAGCGATATCGTGAAGCTGACCTACGACAGCGTCGGACGATTGACCAACCGGGGGCTGCGGGGGCATCCGCTGTCGATCACGATCGGCTACAGCTACGACGATCTCGGGCGGGTGACGCATATCGCCTATCCGGGCGGGGGCGCGTTCGACCAGCCGGTCGACCTCGCCTACGACAATCTCGGGCGGCTGCTGAGCGCGCTCGACGCCGGCACGCACAGCGCGAGCTTCGCCTACGACGCGCTCGGCAACGTGACCAGCCAAGGCGATTCGCTGTCGGCGCGGACGATGCAGTATGACGCGGCGGGGCGGCGGACGCGGCTGACCTGGTCGGTCGACGGGCGCTACGTGACGTACGACTATGACGGCGCGAGCAGGATGACCGCGATCAAGGCGAGCTCGGGGGTGACGCTGGCGGCGTTCGGCTACAACGAGATCGGGCGGCGCAGCACGCTGACGCGCGGCGGCGGGGTGGTGACGACGACCTACGGCTACAACGCGCTGGGGCTGACCAGCCTCACCAACAATCTCGCCGGCACCGCGTCGGACCAGACACTGACGTTCGCCTACAATCCCGCCGGCCAGATCGCGACGCTACTTCAAAAGAAAGCGATCGAATTCGAGGCTGACGTTCCACCAGCTGTCGGACGCAACGCCCGTCTGAATGCTAGTCGTGCCAAGCATGTCGGGCGTTCTATCGAATGAGTTCAATGGGAAATCCATATAGCTGAAGGACTTCACGTCCGCGACATATTGAGGAAGAAACGATCCGCTGCGTTCGAGGGCTGATACGCGATCGAACCAGGCCATGAGCCTGACATATCCCGTCGCTCGCTGGACATCTCCGCTATTGATGCCTTCGAGTTGTCCCCAGGCCTGCCCCACCGTGGGCGCAATCTTGCCGCCGGTTTCGGCATAGGGATCCATCGTCAATCCGTACACGCCGCCGGTCCTAGCGGCGGGGAAAGTCACTCGCGCGTTTATCCACGCATAGGGGGAGATATGTACGATCGGGACGAACGTCTCGGTTGGCTTCGTATAATTGCCAGGACCGCCGATAGCGCCTCCTACGGCAAACACAGGATTCGCCAGATAATAGGTATCGCCGATCTCACCCTCGAGCTGGACGCCCACGTCGATCGTTTTAACGTCTTCAGGGATAGTCATGGAGCATTCCTGCCACTGCCAGCCGGGTCGGGCCGGCGCCGGTGCGCAGCTTCGCAGGCCCGCTCGATCGTCGCTCCAGTAGATCGACCAAGTGGCTGGTCCACCCCTGATCTTCTGATAGACATAAATGCCGAAAATGAGCTTGCGTCCGGCGTAGAGTGCCGAATTGGGCATCATCCAGACATGCTCCGGACCGGCAGCATCCTTCGTGAGGCCCATCGAATAATATGCGCCGGCCGGCACGTTGGCGCGATCATCCTCGCGCCAAACCGGCATCGAGATGGTTTTCTTCCAGCCGTCGGCGGCATCGCCGGTGCCTTTGGCGGCGAGATTGCCGACCACGACAGGTGTGATCGTGGCAGAGTGCGAGACGGTGGGGGTCAAGCCCAACGGGACCCGCACCGTGATCGAACGATTGGGGATGAGCGCCGTCACCCGCATCGGACTCCGGACCAGACTGGAATCGATATCGGGACCCGCGGCGGTCACGAGATCGCCGACCTTGAGTTGGCCCGTCGTCGTCACAGCGAATGTCGTGGTTTCCGCTACATCCGTGCTGTTGCCGCTCGCGATAATCGGCGAGACGGTGCCTGTGCCTTCGACGTTCGGCGCGGTGCCATATTCGACACCCGACCAGATCTCCCATTGAGAATTGGGGGCGAAGTTTATCGGGGCCGTGCGTGCCAACTCCTGCGCGACGGACGCTTTTGATGCGCCGGAAAGCATGGCCAGAAACATCATCCAGGGACCAAATATCGCCAGCCGGTATCGCATAGCTGCCTCCTTTATTGGTGGAAGATGGCTCATCAGGGCTAACGGCAGAATGAAGGAATCCCATAGCAGGATGCGCAGATGATCGGGCTGTGGAAGACCGATTGTCACTGGGACGCGCCTGCTGCTGGGGATATTTCGCTGCGGTTTTACCTGACCAATCTGACTGCGCTTCAGGTGTACACGCAATCCTGGACGACAAAATGAATTATGATAGGGCTACCGTAAAATTGAGGTTGCCGAAAAAATCCCCATCCGCCAAACAGAAGCGAAGCCTGGGGGGGCTAAGTGGACGTCGCAGCAGATTACGCCGGAGCGAGGATACAGGCTCGTTCGCTGGGTGCATTTTTCTAATGCCGCCTTGCGCCCGTCAAATTTCCAGACAGGGCCGCCGCGACGCGGGTTTCACCTTGATGGAAATGCTGGTGGTGCTTGTGCTGATGGGGCTGATCGCGGCGGTCGCCATTCCGCAGGTCATGAAGCTGCTCGAAAGCGCCAAGCACAAAGCAGCGAAGATCCAGATGGAAACCTTGAACCAGAGCTTGACCAACTATCAGATCGATGTCGGCGAATACCCGACCACCGAGCAGGGGCTGAAGATACTCTGGACCGACCCCAAAGATATAGCCGAATGGAACGGGCCGTATGTCCGACGCGAACAGCAGTTGCGCGATCCCTGGAACCGTTCCTTCATCTACCGTGCACCCGGTACGAAGGCGCCCTATGATCTGATCACGTTGGGAGCCGACGGAATCGAGGGAGGCAAAGGCGACGATGCCGACATCTCAGCCGCGGACTGATCGAATGAGCGCAGTCGCCGGCTTCACGCTGATCGAAATGCTGGTCGTGCTGGCCATTGTCGGGCTGATGGCCGCCGTGGTGACCGGCGCGCTGCCCAAGAGCGGCGGTCGTGTCCAACGCCAGAAGCTCGCGGCAAAGCTGTCCAGGATCATCGTCGACGCGCGGACCCAGGCCGCACTCTCCGGTCGCCCGGTCAGTGTCGATCTTGATCGGATGGGCCTCGCCGAAAAGGGCATGGCTGTAAGCGCGCTGCCGGATGGCAAGGCCCGGTTCCTGTTCTACCCTGACGGATCGACCAGCGGCGGCGAGATCGCGGTTCGGGGCGAACCGAGTTGGCAACTCGACTGGCTAAGCGGAGCGCTGCATGACGTTAGATAGCGCGCGCGTTGAAGGCTTCACCTTGGTCGAGGTGCTGGTGGCGCTGATCGTATCAAGCTTGCTGCTGGCGATCGTGCTCGACGGCGCGTCCACCGGCCGTCGGCGTGCGCACGTCGCAGAGGAAAAAAGGCTCGCGGTGCTGTTGAGCGACAGCCTCCTGACCGAAGCGGCCGTCAAGCCCCTGGGCGATGCGCCTGCCAAAGGAACCACCAATCATCTGTCGTGGACGGTTGATGAATCCGTCATCGGCAGCGATCCGCGCGGGATGTTCGCGCTGGCCGTGCTCACGGCAACCATTTCCGACGGCCGGGGTCATCGGCTCTTTGCCGGGGAGTTGCGGCGGATCAAGCCAATGGCAGCGCAATGAACGATCAGCGCGGATTTACTTTGGTCGAGGTGCTGGCAGCGCTGGTCGTCGGCGGCTTGCTGCTTGCCTCGCTGAGCTGGGTGCTGGCTGATCTCAGCAAGGATCTACGTGCAACGAACCGCCATGACGATCTGGCGCAGGTAGAAAGCATTGCGCCGTTTCTGAAGGCATTGCTCGAAAGCGCCCTTCCGCCGTCACAGGTCGAACCGCAGACGGTCACTGCGGGCCATGTCGTGCTGACCGTCCCCCCGCCGCGAGCGCTCGCGAACGCAGGCCCGCTGCGGCTTGATTTGACCGTCGACCGGACCAGTGCCGGTGCGATTCTGGTGGCCCGCTTCGCGTCGGAGGATGGAGCACCCCTCCCGCAAGGGTTCTCAACGGGCCACGCGCTCGCCGCAGGCTTCCGCCGAATTGATATCACGCGATCGGATACGAGTGATTCATCAGGGGCGATTACGCTCACTTTCGTTCCGAAAACGGGAGACCCCGTGTCGATCGTGGCCAAGCCTCGGCTTTCGTCGGATTCCAATTGCCGCTTCGACCCGATCTCGATGTCATGCCGAGCCTAAGCGAAGCCATCCAGGCTAATGTTGGAGTGGCATGCGCGAGCGCGTGGCGATGGTGGCTAAGAGAATTGCGTGGGATCATGCCGGGCCGGCTAGTGTCGGGATGGGGCGTCAAAGCCCATACCGATGTCCGGCTGACCCGCACCGGCGTTGTGGTCGAACAGATCAACGACGGCATCGGCAGGCGCTTCGAAAACGACATTCCGCTCGACCGGTTCGAGCCCGCGGATTGGGAACAGCTTGCCGAGCTTATGCGCGAGGGCCGCGCGCGGGTATTTCTGGAGCCACCGCAAGTTCATGTGACCGAACTTCGCCTTCCGGCAGCCGCACGAACTCGGCTTCGATCGGCGATCACGCTTCAGCTTCCTGAGATCTTGCCACTCGATCCGGATCTCGTCGTGTGGGCGTATGGCCGACCGCGAATGCAGGGTGATCGGTTGGACGTGGACATTGTGTTTGGACGGCGGAGCGATCTGGATGAACTCGAAGCGGCCCTTCAGACCTTTGATCTCGATGCGCAATTTGTCGGCAAGGCTGGCGAGGAGCTGATTACATTGGGATCGGTGCGCAGCTCCAGTCGCCGTGGATTGAGCGCGCAGCTGTCCAAAGAATGGCTGGCCGCGATCTCGATCATTGCAAGCCTTCCCATCACCCTATTGGGCGGTGCTATGCTGCTTGGCTGGTCCAATGCAGCCGCGGTCGACGTGCTGAAGCGACAGGTGGAGCCCAAGATCGAACGCCAGCGCCAATTCGACCGCAACGAAGCGCTGCGGGAGGCCCTCGCGCCGCTCGTTGCCATTCCTACGGCAAGCATGCTGCTCGACGACCTGGCCAATCGACTTCCGCGCTCGGTCCACCTGAAAAATCTTGGCTATCAGCATGGCGGGACGACCGCGCTGGATGCGGTAGCTGCTGATCCCGATATTGTCGCGAGCGCGCTGGAATCTGATCCGCTGCTCCCCAATTTCACGCAGATCGGCCAGACCCCGGCCGAGCAAAACGGTATCGATCTCAGCTATCGGGCGGGACGATGATCGACCAACTATCGCCCTTTACCCGCAGGATACTGGCGCTGACCCTCCTCGGTCTGCTGATGCTCGGCGCCGTCAATCTGCTCCTGCTGCCTGTGTCGGGACTGATCCGGTCGAGACTGGACCATCTGGCGGATATCCGCTTCGAGCGTGCACGACTGGAAAACGTCGCGGCACGGCCAAGCCCAGCAGCGGGAGATGCCGTGCCGCAGGATCTTTATATCCATGCCGCCTCTGAAAAGGCAGCCGCGCTACAGCTGTCGAGCCTTATCACGCAGGGCGCACAAACCGCCGGGGTCACGGTCGAGCAAGTCACCGAGGTGCTGTCCGATCCGCCATATTCTCGTTTGGTAGCGACCCAACTGAGGGTAAACGGCGCGGAGCTCCCCATGATGCGCTTCCTCAATGCCGTTGAAAGCGGCAAACCGCTGGTGCGGTTCGTACAGTGGAAGCTTTCGGCGCCGCAGGGTCCCGATGGATCGATGCAGCTCGACGCAACGGCGGCCGCGGCATGGCAACCGGTGCGTTGAATAGGCCTGTTCCCGAGCGGATGGCGCTGGCGGGAGCCACACTCCTCGCTGTCCTGTGCCCGATCGTCTTGTTTTGGCCCAGCGAATACATCGAACGCCCTCGGCCGCCATCCCGGTTGACGCGCTTTGGGGCGCCCCCGGCAGTTGCGCTCCAAGGTACGGTTTTCGACGCGCCGCTCTTCAACGCGGAGCGGTCGGCACAGCCGGCTGGTGATCAGGCTGAGATACAGGCAGCAGCGGCTGCCCTAGTTGCGCCACCGCCGCAGCTGGTCGGCACGATAGCGGGACGCGCTGGTGATTCGGTGGCGTTGATCAAGGATTCAGGTGGCGAGGCGCACACGCTCCGGATTGGTGAGGATGTCGATGGCTGGCGGCTGGTGTCGATCGGAAATGGTACGGCGACTTTGGACCGTGCCGGCGACCGGCAAACGGTCGCGCTCGATTTTTCGAACCGGAAAGTTTCGGCGAATACGGCGAGCGCGCCGCTCCAGCCGGCGCCATCGCCTCAGGCCGCGTCCGCGCAACCGGCGGCATACCCGCAATATGTGAAACCGGCGCTGAGGGGGATAACGGGGCAACAATGAAAACGATCAGGCTTGGAGTGATATTGGCGCTTGCCCTCCTGTTGCCGGGGGCGGCCGGCGACGCAAGACCGAGGAAGGGTGCGGCCGACAAAGCCGCAACGCCAAACGGCTATCTTTTGGCGTTCGTGGATGCCGACGTGCGCCGGGTGGCCGACGCGGTACTGGGGTCGATGCTAAACGTTGATTATAGTGTCGATCCCAAGGTCGGGGGCAATATCACCTTGCGTACGAGCAAGCCGGTGCCGCGTGCTTCCTTGATCATGTTGCTCGAGACAGCGCTGGGCAGCGTCGATGCCGTGCTGATCGCGGATGGCGGCAGCTATCGGATCATTCCGCGGCAGGTAGCGCGCAACAACGCGCCGTTACGCGCCGGAGACGATGCGTCGACCCCCGAAAGCGCGGGTTATGCGACCGAGATCGTCGATCTCCATAACGCCAGCGCGCGCGAAATGGCGCGGCTTGTCGAGCAGTTCCTTGGCAAGGAGGCCGTCGCCGGCACCGACGTCGCACGCAACCAAATCCTGATCTCCGGCAGCGGCGAAGAGCGCGCCGCCGCACGCATACTCATTGCGCGCTTCGACGTTGATGCGATGGCCGCTATGACCTTCCAGTTCCAGAAGCTCGACAATGTCGATCCGGTGACCTTGGTCGCCGAACTCCATAAGATCTTTCAGCCGCCGCTCGACATCATCGACTCACGCGTGAAGGTGGTGCCCCTGCCGCGGCTGCGCTCAATTCTCCTGATCGCTGCCAATCGCGGCGACATCGACAAGATCCTGCCCTGGGTCCAGCGCCTCGACGCGGGCACCGCTGGCAAGGCCAAGCTCTACAGCTACTCGGTTCAGAATGGGCTGGCACGCGATCTTGCACGATCGCTCCAGGCCGTGCTGGGGACACGTGATGCGCCCGACCTGACAACACAGACGGCGTCGTCGCCTTCGCCTCCCCCGGAGGGAGCCGACGTGTCGGTCAGCAATAAGGAAGGCTTCGGATCGCAGGCATCCGCTGGACCGCCCGGTTCAAGCTATTCCGCATCCTCGATCTCTTCCACCTATGGGAATTCGCGCGGCGATCCGGTGACCAATGGCCCACGAATCGTGCCTGACGAAGCGAATAACGCGCTGCTCATCTACGCGACCGGCGAGCAATATGAGACGATCCGCGAGCTATTGGACAAGGTTGATCATCCGGTCGCACAGATGTTGATCGAAGCTACGCTCGCGGAGGTGACGCTCAGCAACGATCTGCGCTACGGTGTTGATTGGCAGAAACTCGACGGCAGATCGAGCTTCACGCTCGGCAACAACTCCAGCGGTACGCCTGCCTCGATCTTTCCAGGCTTTTCCTACAGCTATATCGGCGCATCGGCGCGCGCGGTGCTCAACACCCTGCAGTCTAGAACCAACGTTAAGGTGTTGTCGGCGCCTCGGCTGCTCGTGCTCAATAATCAGACCGCCTTGCTCCAGGTCGGCGACCAAGTGCCCCTCGTCACGCAACAGGCGCAGAGCGTGGCTGCGGCGGGGGCGCCGATCGTCAACACGGTCGAGCTTCGCGACACCGGAGTGATTCTCAAGGTCACGCCGCACGTCAATGAAAGTGGAGCGATCGTGCTCGACATTGTACAGGAGGTGAGCGACGCGGTTCCCACCACCACCTCGGGCATCTCCTCGCCGACGATCCAGCAGCGCAAACTTGCGAGCACGGTCGTGACTCGCTCGGGCCAGATGATCGCGCTCGGCGGCTTGATCCGGGATCAGGTGACGCAAGGCAAATCAGGCATTCCCTTACTCAGCCAGATCCCGCTCATCGGCGCCGCGTTCGGCACGCATAGCCGGAGAGGTGGCCGCACCGAGTTGATCATTCTGTTGACGCCGACGGTCATGCGCTCGCCGGAAGAGACCAAGGCCGTGGTCGACGACGTCATCGAACATCTTGATCTGGTTCGGCCGCTCCTCGACAAAGCCAAGCTGAGGCAGACTGGTGCCCCTCATCCGCAACAATGACCAAGGGTTCGTTTTGGTAGCGGCGATCTGGCTGCTGCTGCTTTGCGCCGGAATAGCCGCTTTGCTGATGCTCCGCGGCGTGGACCGTGGACGTCAGGCCCGAAGTGAGGGCGATATACTTACATCCAGGCTCGCGCTGGAAAACGCCGTTGAGACCGTGATCGCTGACATGCTGTTCAACGGTCCGCGCAGCCGCTGGTCCATGGTGCCAAGCAGCGGCGCCGTGATGGTCGGGAATGACGCCATCGAAGTGAGGTTATCGAGCGAAAGCGGACGAATGGACCTTAACGACGGCGACCTTGGCCAAATTGCGATGCTGCTGCGCGGATTCGGCTTCAAGGCCCGCGAGCGGCAAGCCTTCCTTGATGATCTGATTGACAGGAGAAAACGGCAGGCGCGACTGGCATCCTGGCCGGAGGTTGACAAGCTGCTGGCAAAGCTGCCGCGGGCCCAGGTTTTGAGCAGCTGCGTAGCGCGAGAATTCACGCTTTACTCCGGGCTTAGCGCACCTCGCCCCAGCCAAGCATCACTCGAGCTTGGACGCGTGCTCGCGCTGACAGCTTCCCCTGAACCGTCGCCGCCGGAACCGGGCACGGCGTTACGGATCGAGGCAACCGTGCCGACGGGCGCTAATGTGCTTGCCGTGGTGCGGATTATCGGCCTGCAGGACCGTGCCTATTCGATGCTGCGCTGGCAGTTCAATCCAATCTGTGCGGCGCGATGAGTTTTGTGCAGACCGACGAATGGTACACTTCAGATACGGTCCCGGCTGCTCGAACTTCCTCGCGGCCGCGTGAAACCCGAACCCCGGCGAGGTCGCAGTTTCGAAAGAGCTTTGCCGCAGGAGGATCGCTGTTAGTCCACCTATTGCTGTTATACCTGTTCGTGAACAAGCTGCTTGGCGCGCAGGACGACATCCGTTCGCCCGGCTCGAACGGTCCAAGCTTGCTTGTCTTCGATATGGCCGATCCTTCGGAGTCGTCGAAACCCAAGCCAAAACAAACCGCTGCGGCACCCGTCGAAGCCGTGCAGGCTGTCACACCGCCGCCGCCCCCCGAATGGAAAATGACGCGCCTTCCGCAAATATCGACTATTTCCTTGTCGCCGGTTGCATCAACGCCGGGGCTGCCATCCTCATCTGCTGGCGGCGAACCCTCCGCCGGCGGCGGAGGGGACTACGATCCCTATGCCGGTGCGGCGCCGATGCGACTCGTCCCGCCAATCGCGAGTGCCGATCCGGCCCTTGCAAAGCCGGCTGGGAATGGAGCGTCACCAGCCGAATCGCTCAATATCGACGAGAACCTAATCGAGAAGATCAAATCGCTGATTCGGAACAAGATTAAAGGCAGCGCTCGGCCAACTATGACCATTACGGTGGGCACCGATGGAAGGCTTATCGACGTGGAATTCTCCGGGCTCGAACCAAGCCTTGCAGATCAGGTTCGGGACTATCTGGCGCATGTCCGCCTCTTAAAGCCCAATCGGCGGATCGCTCAACCCGAAGTTCGCGTGATCGTTTTGCGATAAGCGACGTACACGCCACTAAATCTGCGACAAGTACGTGTTGGTAGAAGCGTTGGTAATAGCACCTGCCTTGATTAAGATCATCTCATATAATCAATCGTTTGCAATTCTATCCGTGATCCTGCCGCCCCAGCCAGTACGCGCGCATGCAGGCGATGCCGCGAAATAACCTTGCCGCGAAGCCCACCCGAAGCCCCGCTGCATCTCAGGCGTTGGTGATCGCCTCGCCGAGATGAAGCAGCTTGCCCTTGGTGATGAACACGCGGTCGCCGAGCCGGGCCTGCCTGAACAGCAATGCGGCGAACGGGACGGGAACGCCGATGCAGCCGCTCGTGCCCTTGTTCCATTCCACTTGGCTGCCGTGGATCGAGACGCCGTCGTTGGTCAGCCGCAGCATGTAGGGCATCGGCACGTTGTAGAGGTTCGAGATGTGATGCGCGTCCTTCTGCGTGATCGGGAACACGCCGAGCGGGGTCGGCTTGTTGTCGGCGCCGTAGAGGATCGCCGCGGTGCCGATCTCGTAACCGTCGCGGAACACCGATAGCACCTGCGCGGCAAGATCGACGGTGATGACGAGCGGCCCGGCGGGGACGCCCCGATCGTCCCAGGCATAGTCGCCGTGCTCGAGCGGCGCGTCGAGGGCGAGGATCCGCTTGACCACGAAGCGCTCGTCGACCGGTGTCGGCGCAGCGATGGCGGCCTTGGCCACGGGATGAGTGATGCGGCTGGCGGGCAGCGGAACGCTCGCTTGGGGCGACCCGGGCGCACGGGCCGGGACGCCCGCCACGCGCACGCCGATCGCCAGCAGCGCGGCCGCGAACAGCAGCTTGGCGCCCACCGTCGCGGCTGCGCTGATCTTTCCCGTCATCGCCGAATCTCCGTTGGTTGGAGGATGATGAGCCAAAGCAGGCAGTGGAGCCAGATGGCGTTTTCCGCTGTGCCGCTACGGTACGGCGCAAGCCCCGATCGTTAACGCCTTGCGCGTTGACTCTTGGCGCGTGCCGTTGGAACATAGAGGGAACAAATGAGTCCCGAATCCGATGGCCGATACTTGTCCCATGCACGTCGCGACGCTCGCCGCCTTGCGCGCCGAGGTGCGCGCGATCGCGGCTGCGGGTGCGGTCGATCGGCTGGTCCTGCCGTTCGGCATCGCCGCGATCGACGGGCGGCTGGCCGAAGGCGGGCTGGTCGAGGGCGCGCTGCACGAGCTGGCCGGGGATAGTCCCGCGCCGGCCGAGGACGCGGCCGCCGTTTTGTTCGCTGCCGGCATCGCCGCCCGCGCCAAGGGCGGGGCGACGGGCAGCGTCGTCCTGTGGGTGGTCGCGCGGCACGATCTGTTCGCGCCCGGGCTGGCACAGGCGGGGCTGGTGCCCGGACGGCTGATCCACGCCGCCGCCGGGCGCGACGGCGATGTGCTCGCGGCGATGGAGGAGGGGCTGCGCCATGGCGGGCTCGCGGCGGTCGTCGGCGAGGTCGGCCGCGCCGGGCTGGCGGCGACGCGGCGGCTGCAGCTGGCGGCGGAGGAGGGGGCGACCACCGCCTTACTGCTGCGCCGCTGGCGGCGATCGGTCGAGGATCCGCTCGCCGAGCCGTCGGCCGCGACGACGCGCTGGCGGATCGGCTGCGCGCCGTCGGCGGCCTTGCCCGTGCCCGGCGTCGGCCGCGCGCGCTGGCGCATCGCGCTCGCCCGTCAACGCGGCGGCGCGCCGCATCACTGGATCATGGAGGCTTGCGATGCCGAGGGTCGCCTCGCTCTACCTGCCGAATTTCGCGA
>CAXSHP010000041.1:3494-18940 GCA_964236935.1 uncultured Sphingomonadaceae bacterium | reverse complement strand
CGCGAACTGCTCCATGGTGATTCGGTCGTCGAGCGCGTGCTCGGGATCGAACAGCAAAGTCAACGCATTGGCGCGATCGATCGCCACCTCGACGGTCGCGACATCGCGGATTTCGTGCTGGTCGGCGACGGCGCTGACCGGGCGCTTGATCGGATCGAGCACGCGGAACGCGAGCCGGGCGTTCTCGGGCAGGATCGCGCCGCGCCAGCGCCGCGGGCGGAACGGGCTGATCGGGGTCAGCGCGAGCATCGCCGAGCCGAGCGGCAGGATCGGGCCCTGCGCCGACAGATTATAGGCGGTCGATCCGGCCGGCGTGGCGACGAGCACGCCGTCGCACACCAATTCGGGCAGGACGACGCGGCCGTTGACCGAGACCTCGACCTTCGCCGTCTGGCGTGTTTCGCGCAGCAGCGAGACCTCGTTGATCGCCGGGCTGGCGAAGCGGTCGCCGTCGACCGTGGTCACCTCCATCCTGAGCGGCACGACGCTGAATTTCTTGGCCTTGGCGATGCGATGGCCGAGCCCTTCGAGCCCCCATTCGTTCATCAGAAAGCCGACCGTGCCGAGGTTCATGCCGAAGATCGGCAGGCTGCGGTGCTGCTCGAGCATCTGGTGCAGCGTCTGCAGCATGAAGCCGTCGCCACCGAGCGCGACGATCATCTCCGCCTGCTCGAGCGGCACCCAATCGTGGCGTTCGCGCAGCTGGGCGGCGGCTTCCTGCGCGGGAATCGTCGGCGAGGCGACCAGCGCGAGCCGTTCGACGCTCATCCGCCGGTAACGCTCATGTGCCGGGCGACCGCGGGGGCGGCCGCGCGATCCGCGATGCGGAACGCGTGGCGCAGTGGCTTGATCGCCAGCGCTTCGTCGATCGCGGCATCGAGCGTCTCCGGCCCGCCGCGGCGCAGCGCCTCCTTGAGGTCGACGCGATCGTCATGGCCGAGACACATGTACAGCCGGCCCTCGGCGGTGATGCGCACGCGGTTGCAGCCTTCGCAGAAATTCTCGGTCAGCGGCGTAATCAGGCCAAGTCGCACGCCCAATTCGGCGAGCCGATAGTAGCGCGCCGGGCCGCCGCTGCGATGGGCGAGGGGGAGAAGCGTGAACGCTTGCTCCAGCCGATCGCGGACGCCGTCGAGCGGCAGATAGCGATCGACCCGATCCTCGTCGATCGCGCCAAGCGGCATCGTCTCGATCAGCGTCAGATCATGTCCCTCGGCGGCGCACCAGCGCAGCATCGGCACGATCTCATCCTCGTTGAAGTCCTTGAGCGCGACCATGTTGACCTTGACCGCCAGCCCCGCCGCCTTCGCCGCGGCGATCCCTTCGAGCACCTTGCCCAGTTCGCCCCAGCGCGTGATGTGGCGAAAGCGCGCCGGATCGCGGCTGTCGAGGCTGACGTTGATCCGGCGCAGGCCCGCGTCGAACAGCGCCTCGGCCTGGCGGGCGAGATTGTTGCCGTTGGTGGTCAGGGTCAGCTCGTCGAGACCGTGTCCCAGATGGCGCCCGATCATCTTCGCCAGATCGGGGACGCCGCGCCGCACCAGCGGTTCGCCGCCGGTCAGCCGAATCTTCGAGACGCCCCGCGCGACGAACGCGTCGGCCAAGGCGACGATCTCCTCGAGCGAGAGAATTTCGCTCTTTGGCAGGAAAGTCATCGTCTCCGCCATGCAATAGCGGCAGCGCAGGTCGCAGCGATCGGTCACCGAAATGCGTAAATAGCTGATTCGCCGGCCAAAGCCGTCGATCAAATTCCCGCGCGGGGTGAGCGGCTGGGCGCGCATCGGCTACAGCTAGGATGCGCCGCCAGCCGAGGCAAGGGACGAGGGGGCCAAAGCGGTTGGCGGCGACGGTCAACGGCGCTATCGCCAACGCTTCGTTCCAGGCGGCGGGGAGCTCGTTCGATCCGATCTTCAGGCACCGTCGGCTCCGCGCCGTTGTTCGTCCTGTCGTTTCGCGAGCGCGATACGCTGGCGGCGGCGGCCGCGCGGGTCGGCTGGCGGCCGATCGCGGCGCGGCGCGACGAGGATGTCGCCGCTCGCTTCGCCGAATCGCAGGCGCGCGTGATGCTGGTCGATGCGCGCCACGCGTTCGACCAGGCGGTCGCGGCGATCGGCGAGGTCGCCGAACTGGTCGAGACGAGCGGTGCGGCGCTGCTGGTGCTGATCGCGCGCGGCGATGTCGTGCGGCTCGATGCGGTGCTCGCCGCCGGCGCGACGCATTATCTCGCGGCGCCGTTCGGCGAGGCGGAGATTCTCCAGGCGCTGCGCTTCGCCGATCGCCACGCGCAGCGCATCGCCGGCGGAGAAAGCGCGCCGCCCGCGCTGCGCGCGCCGACCCGCGCCAGCCTCGACCAACTCACCGGGCTCGACGACGGCCATGTCGCGGCGCGCTGGATCGAGGGCGGGATCGCCCAGGAAGGGCTGGCCGGGCCGATCCTGATCCTGCTCGCCGCGAGCCGCTTTGACATGGTCAATGCCGCGTTCGGCAGCGCCACCGGCGACGCGCTGCTGCGCAGCGCCGCGCGGCGGATCGAACGCATCGTCGTCCGTCCCGGCGAACGCGACCGGCTGGTCGCGCGGATCGCCGGGGCCGAATTCCTCGTCGGCCTGCCGCCGGGCGCGACTCCCGAGCAGGCGTCGGCCGTCGCCGACGCGCTGGTCGCGGCATTGTGCCGGCCGTTCGTCGCGGGCGAGCGCGTCGTGACCCTGGCGTGGGACGTGGGGATGGTGATCGCGGAGGACGGCGATGGCGACGCCGCGGCGCTGATCCGCCGCACCGGCGCCGCTTTGTCGGACGCCAAGGCAAGCGATTCCCGCGCGATCCGCCTGCGCCGCAGCGGCGACGAAGCGGAGGACCGGCAGCCGCGCCAGCTCGAGATCGATCTGCGCGCCGCGCTCGATCAGGACGAGATCGAATTGCTCTACCAGCCGCAGGTGTCGATCACCACCGGCGCGATCGTCGGGGTCGAGGCGCTCGCGCGCTGGCGCCACCCGCACTATGGCGAGCTCGGCGCCGAGACGCTGTTCGCGGCCGCCGATCGCTCTAACTATCTCGTCCAGCTGTCCGATCACGTCCAGCGCAAGGCGATCGCGCAGGTCGCCGCCTGGCCCGCGACGCTCGCGGCCTTGCGCGTCGCGATCAACGTCACCGCGGCCGACATCGTCCGCCCCGGCTATGATGCGTCGCTGTTCGCCCTGATCGACTCCGCCGGGGTGGATCGCGCGCGGATCACCGTCGAGGTGACCGAGAGCGGCCTGATCGACGATCTCGCCGCCGCCGCCGCGATCCTCGCCGCGCTGCGGGCGGGCGGGCTGCGGGTGGCGATCGACGATTTCGGCACGGGCTATTCGAGCCTGGCCTACCTCAAGGCGCTGCCGCTCGATTTCCTCAAGATCGACAAACGGCTGAGTCAGGACATCAGCGGATCCGAACGCGATCGTGTCGTCGTCCGTTCGGTGATCGAAATGGCGCGCTCGCTCGACCTGGCGGTGATCGCCGAGGGGGTCGAGACCGAGGAACAGCTGGCCTTGCTCGCGCAGGAGGGCTGCAATTACTATCAGGGCTTCCTGTGCTCGCCGCCCGTCGATGCGGCGGAACTGGTGCGATTGGTGACGGGGGCTTGGTCGGGATGACCTTAGCCTAACCGTTTCCCCGCGAAGGCGGGGGGCCAGCCCAGATGAAGACTCTTGTTTGGGGCTGGACCCCCGCCTTCGCGGGGGAACAAGGCAGGGCTGGCTTATGTCGTCGCACTCTGGTCATTGCCGGGATGACGGCGCCTCAACCCGCCGCCTTCGCCAGCCCCTTCGATAATTGCAGCGCGCCGTTGAGCCGCGCCTTCGCATCGGGCCATGCGCGCTGGATCACCAATTTGCTGTCGGGCCGCAGCTTCGCCGTCCCGGACAAGCGCTCGATATAGGCGAACAGCGCGTCGACCTTCGGAAAGCCCTCGTCGCGGAAGGTAACGAGCGCGCCCTTCGGCCCGGCATCGAGCTTGGCGACGCACGCGCGGCGGCAGTTGAGCTTGATCTCGATCACCTTGAGCAGGTTGGCGGTCGCCTCCGGCAAGGGCCCGAAGCGGTCGATCAGCTCGGCCGCGAACGCCTCGATCGCGTGGCTGTCCTCGAGCTCGTTCATCCGCCGGTAGAGGCCCATGCGCAGATCGAGGTCGAGCACATAATCCTCGGGCAGCAGGATCGGCGCGTCGATCGTGATCTGCGGCGAGAATTGCCCGCGCGGCGGGGGCGCCGATGCGCTGCCGGTCGCCTTCGCCTCGAGGATCGCCTCCTCGAGCATCGACTGGTAGAGTTCGAACCCGACCTCGCGGATCTGCCCCGACTGCTCGTCGCCGAGCAGATTGCCCGCGCCGCGGATGTCGAGATCGTGGCTGGCGAGCTGGAAGCCCGCGCCGAGCGTGTCGAGGTTGGTCAGCACCTGAAGGCGCTTCTCGGCGGTGGTGCTGATCTGTCCGCTCCTGGCGGTAGTGAGATAGGCGTAGGCGCGCGTCTTGGCGCGCCCGACACGGCCGCGCAGCTGGTAAAGCTGTGCCAGGCCGAAACGGTCGGCACGGTGGACGATCATCGTGTTGGCGCTGGGGATGTCGAGCCCGCTCTCGACGATCGTGGTCGAGATGAGCACGTCGTAGCGCCGGTCGTAGAACGCCGACATGCGATCCTCGACCTCGCTCGGCGCCATCTGGCCGTGTGCGGTGACATAAGTGATCTCGGGCACCTCCTCGCGCAGATAGCGCTCGATCTCGGGCAGATCGGCGACGCGCGGCACGACGAAGAACGCCTGCCCGCCGCGATAATGCTCGCGCAGCAGCGCCTCGCGGATCACCACCGGATCCCACGGCATCACATAGGTACGCACCGCGAGCCGATCGACCGGCGGCGTCTGGATCACCGACAACTCGCGCAGGCCACTCATGGCCATCTGCAGCGTGCGCGGGATCGGCGTGGCGGTCAGCGTGAGCACGTGGACATCGGTCTTCATCGCCTTGAGGCGTTCCTTGTGGGTCACGCCGAAGCGCTGCTCCTCGTCGACGATGACCAGCCCGAGCCGTTTGAAGTCGACGCTCTTGGCGAGGATCGCATGCGTGCCGACGACGATGTCGACCGACCCGTCGGCGAGTCCCTCGCGCACCTTCTTCGCCTCGGCGGCGGGGACGAGGCGCGACAGCCGCCCGACCGCGATCGGGAAGCCGGCGAAGCGCGCAACGAAGCCGGCGTGATGCTGGCGCGCGAGCAAGGTCGTCGGGCAGACGATCGCCACTTGCATCCCCGCCATCGCCGCGACGAACGCCGCGCGCATCGCCACCTCGGTCTTGCCGAAGCCGACGTCGCCGCACACCAGCCGGTCCATCGGCCGGCCCGCGGCGAGATCGCCGATGACGTCGCCGATCGCGCGGTCCTGATCGTCGGTCTCCTCGTAAGGGAAGCGATCGACGAATGCGGGGTAGCCGCCATGATCGGGCTCGGCGACCTCGGCCGGGCGCAGCGCGCGCGCAGCCGCGGTCTTGATCAGCTCACCGGCGATCTCGCGGATGCGCTCCTTCATCCGCGCCTTGCGGCTTTGCCACGCGACGCCGCCGAGCTTGTCGAGCGCGACGCCCTCGTTCTCGGAGCCGTAGCGCGAGAGCACGTCGATATTCTCGACCGGCACGTAGAGCTTGTCGCCGCCGGCATATTCGAGCGCGACGCAGTCGTGCGGGCTGCTCCCGACCGGGATCGAAGTCAGCCCGTCATAGCGGCCGATGCCGTGGTCGCTGTGGACGACGAGATCGCCGGGGGTGAGCGTGGCGAGCTCGTTGAGGAATGCGTCGGTGTTCTTCTTGCGCCGCGCGCGCCGGACGAGCCGGTCGCCGAGCATATCCTGCTCGGTGAGCACGGCGACGTCCGGAGCGGTGAAGCCGTGGTCGAGCGGGAGGACGGCGATGGCAGCTCCTCCGGATCCTCCCCGGGACGGGGAGGGGGACCGCGCCGCAGGCGTGGTGGTGGGGGCTTCACGCTGGCGGTCCACTGGTGGCAACCCCCCTCCACCAGCCTTCGGCTGGTCCCCCTCCCCGTTCCGGGGAGGTTTGATGCTCATCGCCTCCGCCCAGCTATCAGCCTGGACCAGCCCCTCGAGCCCATTCTCTCCCAGCAACCCCGCGAGCCGCTCGCGTGACCCCTTCGAGTAGCTCGCGAGCACGACCTTGCGGCCTTCGCGCCGCAGCGTGCGGACATGCGCCGCGACCGCCTCGTAGACGTTCACGTTCTGCGCGCGCTCGGCACTGAAATCGCGCGGCCCGTCGACGCCGAAGTCGATCACGGTCGCGCTGTCGGGCTCGTGGAACGGCGTCGTGCGGTGGAGCGGCCGGTCGATCACCGCCTGCTGCCATTCCTCGGGCGTCAGATAGAGCGTCTCGGCGGGCAGCGGCCGGTAACTGCCGGGATCGCCCGATTGCGCGCGCTGCCGGTTGGCATGATAATCGGCGATCGCCTCGAACCGCGCCTCGGCCGCGCCGCCCGCGCCGGGATCGCGCACGATCACATCGTCGTCGCCGAGATGGTCGAACAGGGTCGCCAGCCGCTCCTCGAATAAAGGCAGCCAATGCTCCATCCCGGCCAGCCGCCGCCCCTCGGACACCGCCTGGTAGAGCGGATCGCCGGTGGCAGTCGCGCCGAACTGCGCGCGATATCCGGCGCGGAAGCGCTTGACGCTGTCCTCGTCGAGCAGCGCCTCGGACGCGGGCAGCAAGGTAAAGCCTTCGACCGGCCCGATCGTGCGCTGGTCGGCCGGATCGAAGCTGCGGATGCTCTCGATCTCGTCGCCGAAGAAATCGAGCCGCAGCGCATGGCTCTCGCCCGACGGAAACAGATCGACCAGCCCGCCGCGCACCGCATATTCGCCCGCATCGGCGACCGTGTCGGTGCGCAGATAGCCGTTGGCGCGCAGCAGCGCGGCGAGCGCGTCGCGCTCGATCCGCTTGCCGGGCGCGAGGCTGGCGACGAGCTGGCGGATGCGGAACGGCGTCAGCGTGCGCTGGGTGACGGCGTTGACGGTGGTGACGAGCAGCTGCGGCCCGCCCGGCTTGCGCTGGAGCGCGTGAAGCGTGGCGAGCCGCTCGGAGGCGACGCGCAGCGACGGCGAGGCGCGGTCGAACGGCAGGCAATCCCACGCCGGGAACGACAGTATCTCGAGCGCGGGCGCGAAGAAGGTGGCGGCTTCGGCCACGCCGCGCATGGCTGCATCGTCGGCCGCGATCAGCACCGCGCGCAGCTTCGCCGCCTTGGCGAGGTCCGCCATCAGCCACGGCAGGAATCCCGGCGGGGCGCCGGCGAGGGTCAGCGGCGCGTCGGCGGCGAGGATGCGGGCGAGGTCGGTCATAAAGCCCTCTCCCCTCTGGGGAGAGGGTTGGGAGAGGGGCGCGGCGGCATAAGGAATGCGAGGTGCGAAGCAGGGACGACTGCCCCTCTCCCCATCCCTCTCCCCGGAGGGGAGAGGGGGCTGAGCGCCGCGTTCATTCCGCCACCTGTACGTAATCGAGCCGCTTGAGCGCCGTCATCATCGCTCCCCGCCACCGCTCCGGCACCGGGGTGGCGCCCATCGCCCAGGCCATGATGTCGACGTCCTGTTCCTCGATCAGGGCCTCGAACCAGGCGATCGCATCCGCGTCCCACGCCGTCGAATGCCGGTCGAAGAAGCCGCCGACGAGCAGGTCGGCCTCCTTGGTGCCGCGGTGCCACGCGCGGAAGCGGAGGCGCTTGAGACGGATGTCGCGGTCCATATTATCCAATGCCGAAGGGCCGGCGGGCGCTGGCGGCGCGCGTCGGCGAGGTGCTATGCGTCGGGCTATCTAGAGATGCGCCCGCAAATCCTCAATCCGCTGTTCGCCGAAACCGAGGCGCTGAAAGGCGTCGGCGCGACTCTGGCCAAGCCGCTCGGCCGGCTCGGGCTGACGCGCGTGGTCGACGTGGCGTTCCATCTGCCGATCACCTGGATCGACCGCAAGGCGGTGACCGAGCTCGACATGGCCGATGCCGGCCGGATCGTCACGGCGACGCTGACGGCGGTCGACTACCGCCCGTCGGGGGGCAGGGGCCCGTTCCGCATCCATGCGACCGATGGACCCGGCAATTATGTCAGCCTGGTCTATTTCGGCGGCAATTCCGGCTGGGCGCGCAAGCTGCTGCCCCTGGGCGAGCCGCGGATCGTCTCGGGCAAGCTCGAGCTCTACGGCCAGGAACTCCAGATCGTCCATCCCGACTTCGTCGTCCCGCCGGGCGACGCCCCCGATCTGCCCGCGCGCGAACCGGTCTATGCTCTGTCCGAGGGCCTGACGAACCGCCGCCTGGGGCAGCTCGCCGAGCAGGCGCTCGCCCGCGCGCGGCAACTGCCCGAATGGATCGAGCCGAGCCTCAAGGCGCAGGAGGGCTGGCCCGACTGGCGCGAGGCGCTGGTCCGCGCGCATGCCGATCCCGCCGACGCCAAGGCGAAGCAGCGGCTCGCCTATGACGAGGTCTTCGCCAACCAGCTCGCGCTGATGCTGGTGCGCGCCGCCGGGCGAAGACGGCGGGGCCTGCCGCTTGCCGGCGACGGGCGGCTGCGCGATGCGCTCCGCCTGCCTTACGTCGCGACCGGCGCGCAGACCCGCGCCGCCGCCGAAATCTCGGGCGACATGGCGCAGGCGGTGCCGATGGTCCGCCTGCTCCAGGGCGACGTCGGCTCCGGCAAGACCCTGGTCGCGACGCTGGGGCTGCTCGAGGCGGTCGAGGCGGGTGCGCAGGGGGCGCTGCTCGCCCCGACCGAGATCCTGGCGCGGCAGCATTTCGAGACGCTCGGCCGCACGCTTGCCGGTCTCCCGGTCAACGTCGCCATCCTCACCGGCCGCGACAAGGGCCGGGTGCGCGAATCGACGCTGATGGGGCTGGCCGACGGCTCGATCGACATCCTCGTCGGCACGCACGCGATCTTCCAGGAGGCGGTCGCCTACAAGGCGCTCGGGCTGGTGGTGGTGGACGAGCAGCATCGCTTCGGCGTCGCCCAGCGGATGATGCTCGCCGCCAAGGCCGAGCGCCCGCCGCACCTGCTGGTGATGACGGCGACGCCGATCCCGCGCACGCTGACGCTGACCAATTACGGCGAGATGGACGTCAGCCGGCTCGACGAGATGCCGCCGGGCCGCCAGCCGATCGAGACGCGCGTGCTCTCGTCCGAGCGGATCGACGAGGTGGTCGAGGGGCTCGGCCGCCATCTCGACGGCGGTCATCAGGCTTATTGGGTGTGCCCGTTGGTCGAGGAGAGCGAGACGTCGGACCAGGCCGCCGCGGAGGCGCGCGCCGCCGCGCTGCGCCTGCGCTTCGGAGAGCGCATCGGGCTCGTCCACGGGCGGATGAAGGGTCCCGACAAGGATGCCGTCATGGCGGCGTTCCAGCGCGGCGAGATCGGCGTGCTAGTGGCGACGACGGTGATCGAGGTCGGCGTCGACGTGCCCGCCGCCAGCCTGATGATCGTCGAAGGCGCCGATCGCTTCGGCCTCGCCCAGCTCCACCAGCTGCGCGGCCGCGTCGGGCGGGGCGACAAGCGCTCGGTCTGCCTGCTGCTGCGCGGAACCATGCTGAGCGAGACCGGCCGCGCCCGGCTCGCGCTGATGCGCGAGACCAACGACGGTTTCCGCATCGCCGAAGCCGATCTGGCGCTGCGGGGGGCCGGCGAGATGCTCGGCGTGCGCCAGTCGGGCGAAGAAGCGTTCCGCCTCGCCGCGCCGGATCAGGTCAAAGCGCTCGTGACCATGGCGACCGACGATGCGCGCCTGCTGGTCGATCGCGACGGCGGGCTCGAGGGGACGCGCGGGCAAGCGGCGCGGACGTTGCTCTATCTGTTCGAGCGGGACGCGGCGGTCGGTCTGCTGCGCGCCGGCTGAGCGTCAGTCCTGCCAGGAATGCTGTTGCGGGGCGGAACGGAGGATCTGTTGCTGGACCTCGGGATCGAGCGGGCGGGAAAACTGGCCGCCGATCCGCCCGCCGAGTGACCAGACGATCTGTGCCGCGATGAAGCCGACGCCCGGCAGCTTGACGCGTGTCGGACCCAATTTCGAGCCGCTCGGGCGGCGTGCGCAAAACCCCGAGGTCGAGATATCGACGACATGGATCGGCAAGCCCGGCGTATCGCCGTCGCGTAGTTCGGAGCGGAAGGAAACTTCATGCCTCTCGGCGCGCCGGCTCTCGATTCCGACGCGCGTCCGCGCCGAAGAAGGAAGAGGTTGGGTGAGATCACCTAATAGCATGATCGATCAACGCAGAAAATATGTTATGGTGCCATAGATAAGACGGGAATACGAGAAAAATGAGTTAATAACGATTAAGCATCAACACGACCTTGCTCAGGCGGTAAGTATCCCGTGGCGCTTCTTGCCCAGGCTGATCTTGATCGGCATGCCCTCGATGATGATCTCGAAACCGGGATCGAGTACGGCCAGATCATTGAGCCGCACCGCGCCCTCGGCGATCTTGCGCCTCGCCTCGCCATTCGAGGCCGCGAAGCCGAGCGCGGTGAGCGCGACGACCAGGCCGATGCGCCCGCCGTCCACGCGCAGCGAGGGCAGCGAGGCGCCGAGCGCGCCTTCCTCGAACGTGCGCCGCGCGCTCTCCGCCGCTCCGGCCGCCGCCGCCGCCCCGCGGCACAGCGCGGTCGCGGCGTCGGCGAGCGCCTTCTTGGCCTCGTTGATCTCCGCGCCGCCCAGCGCCTCGAGCCGCGCGATCTCGGCGAGCGGCAGATCGGTGAACAGCCGCAGGAAACGGCCGACGTCGGCATCGTGCGTGTTCCGCCAGAATTGCCAGTAATCGTAATCGGGCAGGCTGTCCTCGTGCAGCCACACCGCGCCCGACACGCTCTTGCCCATCTTGGCGCCGTCGGCAGTGGTGAGCAGGGGGGTCGTCACGCCGTAGAGCTCGACGCCGTCGATCCGCCGCGCGAGCTCGATGCCGTTGACGATATTGCCCCACTGATCCGATCCGCCGAGCTGCAACCGGCAGCCGACACGCCGCGACAGCTCGAGGAAGTCATAGGCCTGGAGGATCATATAGTTGAATTCGAGGAAGGTCAGCGGCTGCTCGCGATCGAGCCTCAGCTTGACCGAATCGAACGCCAGCATCCGGTTGATCGTGAAATGACGCCCGACGTCGCGCAGGAACGGGATATATTCGAGCGCGTCGAGCCAGTCGGCATTGTTCACCAGGATCGCGTCGCTCGGCCCGTCGCCGAATGTGAGGAAACGCTCGAAGATGCGGCGGATCGCGGCGATGTTGGCCGCGATACCGGCCGTGTCGAGCAGCTTGCGCACCTCGTCCTTGCCCGAAGGATCGCCGACCTTGGTCGTGCCCCCGCCCATCACCACGATCGGCTTGTGGCCGGCCTGCTGGATTCGGCGCAGCAGCATCACCGAAACGAGATTGCCGACATGGAGCGACGGCGCGGTCGCGTCGAAGCCGATATAGCCGGGCACCACGCTGGTCGCGGCCAGCCGGTCGAGCGCCGCGCCGTCGGTGATCTGGTGGATATAGCCGCGCGCCTCGAGCAGGCGTAGCAAGTCGGATCGGTAGTCGGTCATGACGCCCCTTAGCGGGTGGAAGATGCTTTTGCCTACCGCGCGGAGGGGGAATGACACAAACAATGCTGGCGGTGGGGCTGATGTCGGGCACTTCGCTCGACGGGATCGACGCCGCCTTGATCGAGACCGACGGCGAGGGCTTTACCCGTCCGATCGCGTTCCGCTCGGAGCCTTTCTCCGACACCGCGCGCGATCAGCTGCGCGCGGCGACGGCGCTCGCGCTCAGTTTCGACAAGCCGCGCGCGAACCCCGAGATCGTCGCGGCGGAGCGGATGCTGACACGCCGCCATATCATGCTCGTCCACCAGCTGCTCGCCGGCGCGGGCGTGGCGGTGAGCGGTGTCGGCGTGGTCGGCTTTCATGGCCAGACGATCGCGCACCGCCCCGATCGCCGCTGGACCTGGCAGATCGGCGACGGCGCGATGATGGCCGATTCGCTGCGCCTTCCCGTGGTCGCGGATTTCCGGGCGGCCGATGTCGCGGCGGGCGGGCAGGGGGCGCCGCTGCTGCCGGTCTATCATCGCGCGTTGGTGGCCGCGTCGGACAAGCCGGTCGCGATCCTCAACCTCGGCGGCGTCGGCAACCTCACCTTCGTCGGCGCGGATGGCGAACTGATCGCCTTCGACACCGGCCCGGCCAACGGCCTTATCGACGATTGGATGCTGCGCGAGACGGGCCGGCGCTACGACGAAGGGGGCGCGCTGGCCGCGACCGGGCGCGTCGACGAGCAGGTGCTGGGCAGGATGCTCGACCACCCGTTCTTCGCCGCGCCCCCGCCGAAGTCGCTCGACCGCGCCGATTTCACCATTGCGGCCGTCGAAGGACGTTCGCCCGCCGACGGCGCGACGACGCTTACCGCC
Source organism: uncultured Sphingomonadaceae bacterium (assembly GCA_964236935.1). Classification (GTDB taxonomy): domain Bacteria; phylum Pseudomonadota; class Alphaproteobacteria; order Sphingomonadales; family Sphingomonadaceae; genus Solisphingomonas. The sequence continues at coordinate 6,490 of CAXSHP010000041.1, read as the reverse complement.
TTCACCGCAATCAGCGTCGAATATGGCCTGCGCCAGCTGCCCGAGCGGCCGCGCCGACTGTTCGTAGCGGGCGGGGGGCGTCACAATGCCACGCTGATGGCGATGCTCGGCCAGGCCTGCGGGATCCCCCCGCTGCCGATCGAGACGCTCGGCGCCAACGGCGACGCGACCGAGGCCGAGGGTTTCGCTTTCATGGCGGTGCGCGCGCTCCGAGGCCTGCCGATCAGCTTTCCGGGCACGACCGGCGCGCCGAGGGAATTGTCGGGGGGGACGGTCCACCAGCCCTGATCGACGGTGGAAGGGGATGACACGAGCTCGTATCGTTCCCCCGCGAAGGCGGGGGTCCAGCCCCCCAACAAACAGTCCTGGTCTGATCTGGTCTGGACCCCCGCCTGCGCGGGGGAACAAAGCGAGGCAAACTCAAGTCATCAGGCTCTGGAGTTTGTTCACTGAGATTGAACTATCAGTTCCGCGGCGAAGGCCGGGGTCCAGCGGGGAGACGCTGATTGGTGGGCACCGAGCCCGCCCCTGCGGCCATCCCAACTGGACCCCGGCCTGCGCCGGAGAACTCGACCGTTCGACCGATCTCGATTGCTTGTTCTACCCTTCGAGCGCGGTGCGTTTGGTCTCGACCCATTTCCGGCCCTCGTCGCCGCCCCATAGCAGCCAGGCGATATAGCCGGCCGACGGACTGTCGACGTCGCCCCAGGCGCGTGCCTTGCCCTGCTTGTCGACCTCGTGCCGCGCGAAGTAGCTGTACATCGACTTGATGTCCGCGGGGCTCAGCGACGCGCGGGCCGCAAGCTGCTCGGCCCGGCGCACGCCGACGTCGGTTCCGCCGCGCTTGAATTTCTCGCGCAGCTCGAGCCCGAGCCGGGCATTTGCCGCCATTCGGGCGGTCGGCGTCATCTTGGCCATCGGTCCCTCCACAGCGCTTGCTCAACGCGCGACGAGCGGCACGGCTCCCGCGCCGTATCAGCGCCTGCGCACCAGCCCGCGCATCGCCGCGTCGAGCCCCTCGAGCGTCAGCGGATACATCCGTCCGCCGAGCAACGCGCCGATCATCGCGGCCGATTGCGCATAAGCCCACTGCCGCTCGGGCGTGGGATTGAGCCATGCCGCCGCCGGCCAGGCGTCGATCAGCCGCTGGAGCCAGACCAGGCCGGGCTCGGGGTTCCTATGCTCGACCGAGCCGCCCGGATGGCTGAGCTCGTAGGGGCTCATCGCCGCGTCGCCGACGAACACCAGCTTATAGTCGCGGCCGAACTTATGGAGCAGATCGGCGGTCGGGATGCGTTCGCCGAAGCGCCGGCGGTTGTCCTGCCACACGCCCTCGTAGACGCAATTGTGGAAATAGAAGAATTCGAGGTTCTTGAACTCGCTCGTCGCGGCCGAGAACAATTCCTCGCACAGCTGGACATGCGGGTCCATCGATCCGCCGACGTCGAGGAACAGCAGCAGTTTGACTGCATTGCGACGCTCCGGTCGCAGCGTCACGTCGAGCCAGCCCTTGCGCGCCGTCCCATCGATCGTCGCGTCGAGATCGAGCTCGTCGGCCGCGCCTTCGCGCGCGAACCGGCGCAGGCGGCGCAGCGCGATCTTGATGTTGCGCGTGCCCAGTTCGCGGCTGTTGTCGAGATTCTTGAACTCGCGCTTCTCCCACACCTTGATCGCGCGCCGATGAACGCTCTCGCCGCCGATCCGCACGCCTTCGGGATTGTAGCCGCCGTTGCCGAACGGCGAGGTGCCGCCCGTCCCGATCCACTTGCTGCCGCCCTGGTGCCGCCCCTGCTGCTCCTCGACCCGCCGCTTGAGCGTCGCCATGATCTCGTCCCACGATCCGAGCGCCTCGATCCGCGCCATTTCCTCGGGGGTGAGATATTGCTGCGCGACCGCCTTGAGCCAATCCTCCGGGATCTCCGGCCCCGCGGTGCCCTGCAGCCCGCGAAAGATCGTCGCGAACACCTGGTCGAAGCGATCGATCAGCGCCTCGTCCTTCACCAGAGCGGCGCGCGCGAGATAATAGAATTCCTCGGGCCGCCGCGCGATCACCTCGGCATCGAGCGCCTCGAGCAGGGTCAGATGCTCGCGCAGCGACGCCCCGACCCCGGCGGCGCGCAACGCTTCGAAGAACGACAGGAACATCGTTCGCCGATGCCACGATTCCGATCCGCAGGAAATAAGCGGCGGGATAGCGATCGATCTCTTATTCTTAACGCCGTGGTTACCCTGTTCGGATTAGTTTGTCGCATTGCACCACGGCCGGTTTTCCACGCGCGGAGTGATTGCCGAAACGATGTCCGACAGGAACGCGCAACTCGCCGAGCTCGGAGAGCAATGCGCCCGTTTCGCCGTGCAGTGCAGCGACGTCGCCGGCTTCGCCAATCAGGTCGATCAACGGATCACGGCCGACAATGGTCGGCTGATGACGTTACGCCGGAACGTCGCCGACCTCGCCTCGCTTCAATACGAAGCCAATGACGCGGCCGAGCAGATCGCCCAGGTAGCGGGCGTCGCGGGCGATCTCTTGGGCGCCAGCCACAGCGCGGTCGATTCGGCGCTGGGCGAGATCGGCGATCTGATCGATAATGTCGTCGGTATGGGCGATGAACTCGAGGGGTTCGTCGAGGCGCTCGAGCATGTCGGTTCGATCTCGACCACGCTCGAGCGGATCGCCCGGCAGACCGGCATGCTCGCGATCAACGCCTCGATCGAGGCGGCACACGCCGGCATCGGCGCAAGCGGCTTCGCGGCGGTGGCGACCGAGGTCAAGCGGCTCGCCTCGGGCGCGCGCGACGTCACCCGGCAGGTCACCACCAACGTTGCCCGGCTCGAGGAGCAGGCGCGCACCGTGATCGACGGGATGCGCGCCGGCGCGGCGCGCGGCCGGACGGTCCGCAGCCGCACCAACGAGATCAGCCACGCGCTCGCCGCGATCGCCCAGCTCGTCCTCCAGTTCGGCGAGCGCGCGACCGCGATCCGCATGTTCGAGGAGA
>CAXSHP010000041.1:0-3484 GCA_964236935.1 uncultured Sphingomonadaceae bacterium | reverse complement strand
CGTGTCCGTCGTCAACATACGCACGAAGAAGATCGTCGACACGCTCGACCAGGGGTTCGACAGCCTCGCCGCCACCGCATCGGCCAATATGGAGGCGCTCGGCGAGATGCGCGGACGGCTCGAGACGCTCGAGGGGGCGTCGAACCGCGTGCTCGATCGGATCGCCCACAGCGGCGTGATCACCGCCGACACGCCGTTCGTCGAGCAGGCGCTTGACGAGGCCGCCGCGGTTACCGCGGTGGTGGAAGAGGCGCTGAACGCGCATGCGCTGACTTCCGCGGCGCTGTTCGACACCGGCTATCGCGCCACGCCCGAGAGCGATCCCCCGCAATTCATGACCGCGTTCGTCCCGTTCGCCGATCGCATGATCCGTCCGCTGCTCGATCGTGCCACGGCGCGCCATCCCGAGATCGTCGGCTGCTGCCTGGTCGACGGCAACGGCCATCTGCCCACGCACATCAGCGCGCGCAGCCACCCGCAGCGTCGGGGCGATCGCAAGTGGAACCTCGAGAACGCGCGCAACCGCCAGATTTTCATGGACAGCCAGACCCGCCATGCGCTCGATTGCGACGGCGATTTCTTCCTATTCACCTATCGCCAGGATTTCGGCGAGGGCCGCTACCGCACGCTGCGGAGCGTGTTCGTCCCGCTCCATTTCGCCGGCCGGCGCTGGGGCCTGTACGAGCTCGGCTATCTGATCTGAGCCTCGTCCAAGGCGCGGGGTTCGCTTCAAACCAATCCGTCCGTCCTGAGTAGCCATTGAGCGAAGTCGAAATGGCGTATCGAAGGATCCTTCGATACGGGCCTTCGACAAGCTCAGTCCCTACTCAGGACGAACGGTCGTTCTGGTCGAACGAACGGCTTAGCCGCCGCGCCGCGCCATGAACGCCAGCCGCTCGAACAGCATCACGTCCTGCTCGTTCTTGAGCAACGCGCCGTGGAGCGGCGGGATCGCCTGGCGGATGTCCTTCGACTGAAGCACCTCGAGCGGCATGTCCTCGACGAGGAGCAGCTTGAGCCAGTCGATCAGCTCGCTGGTGGAGGGCTTCTTCTTGATCCCCGGCACCTCGCGGACCTCGTAGAAGATGTCCATCGCGCGGCTGACGAGCCGCTGCTGGATGTCGGGGAAATGGACGTCGACGATTCGCTGCATCGTCTCGCGGTCGGGAAACTTGATGTAATGGAAGAAGCAGCGGCGCAGGAACGCGTCGGGCAATTCCTTCTCGTTGTTCGACGTGATGATCACGATCGGCCGCTCGCGCGCGGCGATCGTCTCGCCGGTCTCGTAGACGTCGAAGCTCATCCGATCGAGCTCCTGGAGGAGATCGTTGGGAAATTCGATGTCGGCCTTGTCGATCTCGTCGATCAGCAGCACGGGCAAGGCGGACGAGGTGAATGCCTCCCACAATTTGCCCTGGCGGATATAGTTGGCGATGTCGTGGACGCGCGGATCGCCGAGCTGGCCGTCGCGCAGCCGCGCCACCGCATCATATTCGTAAAGCCCCTGGTGTGCGCGCGTGGTCGATTTGACATGCCACTCGATCAGCGGGGCGCCGAGCGCCTCCGCAATCTCGTGCGCGAGGACGGTCTTGCCGGTGCCGGGCTCGCCCTTGACCAGCAGCGGCCGGCGCAACGTCACCGCCGCATTGACCGCTACCTTGAGATCGTCCGTCGCGACATAGGCGCTCGTACCTTCGAACCTCACGCGATTCCCCCTTCGATGATCGACGCGGGATAGGCGGGGAGGGGGAGCGGGGCAATATCAGCTGTCGCGGCGCGCCAGCTCGCGCGTTTCGAGCAGGTCCCACAGCCCGCGGTGCTGGACCATGATCTGCTGCGCGCCGAACGCCACCGCGCGCTCGATCGGCGCGGTGTCGCACACCGCCAGCGCCACCGTCAGCGTCTCCGCGTCGGCGGGCAGCTGATCTTCGGCGCGATCGATGCCGAGCCGCTCGGCGGCGGTATCAAGCACGCCGCGGATCGATCGCCAATCGAGCAGCAGCGCGATCGTGGCGCCGATCGCGCAGCCGAGCCGATCGGACTGGGCGAGCATCTCGAGCGCATGGCGCTGGCCGAGCACCGCCGCCTCGCTCTCCGCCTGGCCGGGGGTGCTGGGGAGGGGACCGGCGGCGACGACGAGCTTGGCGAGATAGGCGCGCTCGTGCCCGAAGCCCTCGGCGGCGGTTCCCAGCCAGCCCGCCGCGGCCGGATGATCCCTGCGCTCGGCCGCGAAATCGACCAGTCCGGGGTAACGCCCGTGCAACACGGCGAGATAATGGACCGCATCGGCGAGGTTGCGGATCGCCCCGCGGTTGCGATTCTGCGTCGTGGTCTCGACATAGCAATGGCTCGCGCTGCCCTCGGCCCGGGCCAAGGCGAGCAGCAGATCGGCGACACCCTTGGCCTTGGCCGTCTCGACCCTGTGCAATGCCATCGACAGCTCCCGCTTGGCGCCCGACGGGCGCCCGTGCGAACAATGGCTCCGCTGTTATACCGAAACGCGTAAAAGGCGGGTGTATGACCCGTTAGCCTTTTGGCGATGATGATTGACGGGGGTGGTTCTTGCCCTGGCGATATCCGAAGGCCAGATCAGTTTTGGCTCCGTAGTTCCCCGGCGAAGGCCGGGGTCCGGTTGCGAGACCTGATTGGCGAGCGCTGTACTCTGCCTCATGACCTGTCCAGCCGGACCCCGGCCTTCGCCGGAGAATGCGATGGCCAGACTGGACTGACAGCGACTAGCTATCCAGAAAGCTGCGCATCTTGCGGCTGCGGCTCGGATGCTTGAGCTTGCGCAGCGCCTTGGCCTCGATCTGGCGGATGCGCTCGCGGGTGACCGAGAATTGCTGGCCGACCTCCTCGAGCGTGTGATCGGTGTTCATGCCGATGCCGAAGCGCATCCGCAGCACGCGCTCCTCGCGCGGGGTCAGGCTGGCAAGCACGCGCGTCACCGTTTCCTTGAGGTTGGCCTGGATCGCGGCGTCGACCGGGATCACCGCATTCTTGTCCTCGATGAAATCGCCGAGGTGCGAATCTTCCTCGTCGCCGATCGGCGTCTCGAGGCTGATCGGCTCCTTGGCGATCTTCATCACCTTGCGGACCTTCTCGAGCGGCATCGACAGCCGCTCGGCGAGCTCCTCCGGCGTCGGCTCGCGGCCGATCTCGTGAAGGATCTGGCGCGAGGTGCGGACCAATTTGTTGATCGTCTCGATCATGTGGACCGGGATGCGGATCGTGCGCGCCTGGTCCGCGATCGAGCGGGTGATCGCCTGGCGGATCCACCAGGTCGCATAGGTCGAGAACTTGTAGCCGCGGCGATACTCGAATTTGTCGACCGCCTTCATCAGGCCGATATTGCCTTCCTGGATGAGGTCGAGGAACTGCAGGCCGCGGTTGGTGTATTTCTTGGCGATCGAGATCACGAGACGCAGATTGGCCTCGACCATTTCCTTCTTGGCTTGGCGCGCCTCGCGCTCGCCCTTCTGCA
>CAXSHP010000040.1:11454-19230 GCA_964236935.1 uncultured Sphingomonadaceae bacterium | reverse complement strand
GCGCCGCGGCGCGCGCAGGGCAATGAGCATCGGCACGCCGACCGCCAGCGCGAGCTCGAACAGCGTGAGAACGTGTCGCGTCATCGCTCAGAAAGACAACCAGATGCCGTAGACGATCGAGAGCGGAGCATTCTTCCATGCCCTGACCGCGGAGGGGGTGCCGGCGATTTGTATCGACGCGCGTCATGCCAAGCCTGCACTCGACATGGCGGCAGACAAGACGGACGTCAACGATGCCGATGGTCTCGCCCACTTGACCGAGGTCGGGTTCTACAAGGAAGAACGGGTCAAGTGCTTCGATAGCATGCTTGCCCGTACGCTGGTGGCGGCGCGGACTCGGCTGGTGCGGATGGGCGCGGAGCTGTCGAACCAGATCCGGGGCTTGATAAAGACGTTCGGCCTCATCGTGCCGCCTGTCATGGGCAGCAAGTTCGAGCGTCATGTGGAAGCCCTGCTCGTCGACAATGCCGACTTGGCTCGGATCATTCGGCCGTTGCCTGGCGCGCCGTTCGCGTTCGCGCCGCGGAGCTGGGACGCAAGTTGCTGGCGGACGCGCGGCGACGCTGGCCAGTTGCTCATGTCCATTCCCGGCATCGGCGTCGTCACCGCCCCTGCGTCATCACCGCGATCGAGGACCCACGAACTTCAAGCGCTCACGATCGGTCGGTCCCTGGGTCGGGCTGACCACCCGGCGCTACCAGTCCGGCGAAATCGATTATGACGGTCACATCTCCCGGCGCGGCGATAGTCATCTGCGAGGGCTGCCTGTACAAAGCCGCAACCGTGCTCCTCACCCGCAGCCGATCCGAATGCGATCTCCGCAAATGGGGGCTGCAGCTGTGAGAGCGGCTCGGGTCCAAACGCGCCGCGGTCGCCGTCGCCCGCAAGCTCGCGGTTGTCATGCACAGCATGCTGATCACCGGCGAACCGTTCAGGGAGACACCCGCAACAGCCTGATCTACCAGCTCGTCAGCGCCGCAAGGCGCGCGAGACGTCCTGCCGGGACGTAGGCTGATCCATTCCGTGACACTCGTTGCACTCAGCGCCTCCACGGCACCAAAGTGCGTGATGAACCTTGGAAGGGTCGCCCGCGAAGCCCCATCATGCGGCGACAACTGTCGACCGCGAAGACGACCATGCTTGCGGCAACGGCATCTCAAAAACCCCTTGCACCCGACGCGATTAGACGACGAACGTCTGGTTACGGGAACGGCCAAGCGACCCCGAACGTCCGGCATTGGGTCCTCGTGAAGCTAAGATGCCCCGTGCGCACAACGGGTGCCTGGCGGCCCCGCGGCTCGTCTAGGATGCCCGCTGCTGCTAGGAGGACATTTCCTCCGCATGTGCTTCGCCCCACTTGTCGAGGGCGGTGGCGACGCTGCTGAACGACAGCCGAGCTCGGTCACCTCATAGTCGACCCGCGGCGGCACTTAGGCATAGCTGGTGCGCCGGACAAGGCCGTTCAGTTCGAGCCGGCGCAGCGTCCGGACGAGCATCTTTTCTGAAACGCCGGTCACGCGCCGCCTCAACTCGCCGGTACGTCGAGTACCCTCGCTCAGAGCATGAAAATGGTTCCTAATTGAAGCCTTAGCGATAGCGGATCTGCTCTAACAAGGCCGGCGTGACTGCAGCCGAATGTTCTCGTCCTAACGGCGGAGGTGCTATGGCGCTTTCATAGTGCGGTCGATATGCCATCGTTACGATTCGTGCGATTGACCTGCTTGTGTTAGGTCTCACCTCGACGAATCACCGTGATTCGCAGGGGAGGTCCAGATGAAGCTTCAGATCGCGTCCGCTGCCGTTGTTTCCCTCGTTGCGGTAGCCCAGCCGGCTGTGGCAGCAACGTCCGTGGCTGGCGCTTCGTCAAGCGTCACAGACCTCGGCAATTTCGCGGCCGGGACGTACCATATTACGGCGACCGGAGTGATCGAGTTCGCGGGTTCGCCTGGGCTTTTCGACACCGGTCCTAATGGGGTCCCTGTCACTCCGGTAACGGCGTCAGGCTACTCTTATTGTAACCCCGGTGGCTGCTCGGTCGATATCCCAGGCGATGGCGGCGTCGGCCCCGGCGGAGCTGCAATCAATTTCGGCACTTTGCTCGGAACGCTAAGCGCGTCGCCGTCTTCGCCGTCCGACTTCTTCACCATCGGTTACGGCACGAATGTCACGCTCGCGGCTGCCGGAAACATTTATGCTCTCGTGAACGATACCTACCGCCCCAATGATGTTGGCAGCTACGATGTGTCGGTCGCGGCTGTACCTGAACCGGCGTCGTGGGCGATGATGATTGGTGGCTTCGGAATGGTCGGCGGGGCGATGCGGCGGCGCAAGCTGAGCGCCAAGGTCACTTACGCCTGAACGGCCTCCTCGAGCGCGGTTGCGCTTGGAGGGGATCACCGCCTCGGCCTTCATGGCGGCGATCCGCTCACGTAAGTCATTGCTGTCATACGCTTTGTCCGCGAGCACAGTCTTGGCGCGGTAGCCTTCGAGGAGTTCGGGCGCGGCAGTGATGTCCTGGGCTTGCCCGGCCGTGACAACAAAGCGCAGGGGCCGACCAAGCGTTTCCGCAAGCATGCGGATCTGGTCGTCAGTCCACCTCGGGAACGCCCAAGCGCCTGATCCTTGGCCCCCTTTTCCGGCCGCAGCCTGCTGGTGCGCGCGAGCGATGGTGCTGTCGAGCATAAGGTTTGTGTTGTCGCGGTCGGCGGCCAGCGTGTCGAACACCCGCTCCCGGACGTCGCGGTCGATCGCACCTCCAAGCTGGTGTTCGCCCGCATCTATTGCAGCACCACCAAGCTCGCGGCCGCCGCCTTCCTCAAGGTGCTGGTCAAGACCGTGCCCTACCGGATCCACGCCGTGCTGACGGACAGTCCTGTCTCGAGCGAAGTCGAGAGGGGCGTCCAGTTCGTCCAGCCGCAGCGCGGCACGAATCGCGGGGTCCTCATCCACATCTTCGAGCGCGTCTTCGTGGAGAGCGACATCGAGCATCGACTCACCAAGCCTTACCCATCCCTGGACCAACGGCCAGGCCGAGCGTATGGTCCGCACCATCAAGATGCACGGGCACGGTATCGATGCGCTCTTGATCAAGCTGGGCGCGAGCCTCGGCATTTTACCGGGGTAAAATGGTGGCGGAGTAAGCGGCTGACACCGGGCGCGCGCCGGGGTAAGCAGGTGCGCGTCCCGAAGCGGAACCGGTGGCAGTCCAGGGCAGTCGCCCGGCGGGTTGTGCAATACGATGCCGTTCAGGTCGGCCGGCGGGATGTGCGATACCAGGCCGGCCGGGTTAAAGCGGCTCCGCCGCTCGCCGAGGCGAGTTCGTCTTCGTGAGCATGCGGGTGGAAGCAGTGTTCGTGGTACGTTCGCTCGTTATCTGCCACTCCCGTGTACAGCATTCCGCCGACCCGCTTTCCGATCGCCGCCGGCAACGGCAATGCGCTCGACATCATGCTGACCTTAACGATCTCGGGTCGTCGACTTTCGCGACATGCGAATCGACATCGCCAGGGATCAACTGATCCTGCATCGCGGCGGGGAAGCCTGACCTACGTAAGGGAACCCGGCCCCCCCCGAGGACGGCAAGCGAGCGATAATCTCCGTCTAGCTAGGTCCAGCCGTCGCGTTTCTGCCCGGCACAATTGTGACGTTCGCGCACACCCGGCAACGTCGCGACGGGACATGGGCGCGGCAAGGATCGCGCCGTGACCCACCGACCGACCATGCCCTGCTTCGCTACGCCGACGACGATCCGGCCGGACGTGGCGTGCGCGCGAAAGCGCTCGGCCGGTGCCCGATGAGCAACGTGCTGCTTACGACGATCGTGCTTGCGGCGCTCGCTGTTCACCTTGCGGCGTCGGTCGCCTCGGTAGTTTCGCGAAGGCACGCGACGCCGCTCCTCGTCACGAACCTCGGCTTTTCCGCTCTTGCACTGATCGCGTCGCTCTCGAAGGAGCGATACCTGATCCTGCCGACGCCCGACTGGCCGGCGATCGATGCCGCGGCGTTCGAACTGCTCGTCTTCGGGCTGGCGGCCGGTGGGCTTGGCGGCAGCGCTGTCGCCCAGAAGCTCTCGACGCTCCTGTTTGTCATCGATCTCCTGGCGTGCGTAGCGGCTGCTGTATTCGTGCTGACGTTCCACATGACACGACTGATCTAACACCACTCCGGCCGCCGACCGTCCAAAGAGTAAGGGAGAGTCCGGTGCGTAAACTGTCTATCCTGTACTTGATTGTGGCTCTCTCGCTGGCAGGTTTCGCATATTGGGGTCTGTGTACCGTGAGCGGACGGCATCGATATGACGAGATGGCTGGAGTAATACCTTTTGGGGCGCGGGTTCCGAGCGCGATATTCGGTTCCGCTGCGCTGGCGGCCGCCTCGCGCGCCGCGTTGCTCACGCCGCGCCAAAGCGACGTTTGGGGAGAACGATAGATGGAAGCGCCGGTATCGAACCTGGACCCGCGCGCGACAGCGCGTCGGAGGATAAGTGTTCCCGTCAAGATCCTGGCCCTTTTCCACATCGCACTCGCGCTGGCGGGCCTTGTCGCGGGCGCGATCCTGTGCGTCAGCTTCTGGCTCGTCCCCGGCCGGTTTAGCAATACGATCCTCGCATTCGCGATCCCGATCTTCCTGTTCTTTGCGATCTTCCTTCTTCTGCCCGGCCTCGCGGGTGGCATCGCGCTGCTGTTGGGAAAAGCCTGGGGCCGGATCGTCATCTTCCTGCTGTCCGGTTTGATGCTGTTCATCGTGCCCGTTGGCACGCTGGTGGGTGGATTCGGGATATGGGCGCTCCTCGGCGATCGCGCTCCGGCCGGGACGGGAATACGCCGGGAAGCTGCCGGCGGCGGCCCGCCGGCGACCACCGGGAGCTATATCGCGGCGACGCTGCTCCTTCTCGTGGCGGTGGGCGCCGCCGGCGTCATCGTGCTGGCGATCGTTTTCCGCTTTCAGGAGCAAGACCCGCCCCCGGCGGTCCACGACCTGCTCCCCGGCGCGACGATCGCGCTGCCGGGCGGCCTGATCCTCGCCGCGCTGACGATCGGAATCGCGCGCTGCCGGCGCAGACAGCGATCTCCCGCCGTCGGGAACGCGACGATGCCAGCGGAGGGCAGCGGTGAAATGCGTATCTTACGGCGGCCGCGGGAGCGTGCTCATCGGGCAAGGCTCGGTCTGGCTTCATGCCGCCAATACGACATGGGCGGTTTCGCTGAGGAGTGACGCTATGGATCTTTTTTCCATCATGATCTGGATCGTGGCGCGGGATATCGGCAGTCCCGTGGTGTTGCCGGCCGCGCTGGCGATCGGCTGGTGGGCGCGGGATGCGCGGATATTGCTCGTGGGGGTAGTCCTGATCGCGTCCGCGCGGATCATCCCCGCGCTGATGGCGCCGCTGCCGCCTGATGCGGCGCGCGTGCTGTGGGTCGAGCCGCTGCACCTCGTGGCGCCGTTGGCGATCTCCTTCGCGGCATGCCGCCTGCGCCGGTGGCTGCGATCGCGCGATGCGGCCGCCCCGCAGAGCATTTTGCCGCGCGCGATCCGCACTGCGGTCGGGGCAGCGCTCGGTGCTTGTGCCGGCGGGGCTCTGTTCCTGAGCATCGGCCTCGCCGTCATAACGCTTGCGGGCATCCACGATCGCGAGGGCGGGGAAGGCTATCTGCTCGCCTTCGTCGTGGTGCCGCTCGGCCTGTTCATCGGGCTGATCTTCGGCGCCGTGATCGCTTGGCGTCGATCCGGTCGCAGGCCGATCTGCGCGCGCGCGGAGGGCGCGACGCCGTAGCCCGTCGCGCGATCAGCGCCGGTCCCGCTTGATCGTGTAGATACGGTTGTTGAGCATGAACAGCGCGGTGCCTGTATCGATGAAGTGGAAATCGAGCGTGCCCTCGCAGCCGGTCTCCAGGGTCCGCACCGTCGGTTCCGCGAAGCCCAGCGCCCTGGCCTGGGGAGCCGCGTCGGTAAGCGTGCCCTGAAAGAGCATATCGGGGGTATATTGCTTGAGTTCGTAACGCGGTCCGCGGCATGCCAGTGGACGAGGACCAGCGATGGCGGCGGCCGAGAAGCGCAGCCGCGCGCCGACGAGGCGCTCGATATCCGCCGGATCCTGCATCGCGTCCGGCGCCATCCCGGGAGCCTTCGCCGAGCCGGTGACCGTCCAGCTGCCAAAAAACGAAGCGTCGGGCGCAGCCGCCGAAACGGCGGCCGCCGACAGCCCCATCGTCATCCCGAATATTGCGTAACGCAGGCCCAGCATCTTGCCCTTCCCACCGCGCTAGACGCGATCGCCGGCTCGGCCGCCAAGGTCGGCGAGCCGGTCCATCGTCGTAAGCACCCAGTCCTCCGGGATCAGGATGATGGAGCGGTACGGCGGCAGGAACCAGGATAGCCGCGTCAGTTCTCCCGTGATCTCTTCGTCCGACGGGAAGCTGCTCCGCTTGCGTCCTATCACGAGGTTGTGGCGAGGACACAGGTCGCAGTCGACCTGCGAGTCGAACGGCGTATCCGGACGCGGCGGGTCGAGGCGGTAATAAGAGAACCCGTCGGATCGGCTGAAATGAGCCGGCTCGGGAACCGACACGGACGCATACCAGGCGGCGTTGTAGAATGCCTCGACCCACACGCCGTCGCGATTGCCGGCGAGCGTGCGGAACAGCGTCTCGAGCCGGCGACCATGATCGAGGCTGAACATGCGTGCCCGCTCGACGGCGAAGCGCTGCCCGGCAGACGAACCCTTCGCCGATGGAGCGGCGGCTCTGGGCTTGCTCCGGAAGAGGTCGCACAAACCCATCCTATCCTTTCGGTAAATGGCGACGGCGGTGCCGCGCGTCAAAGTGCCAGACGCTTGCCGGCAAGGTAGAGCCCGCTAGGGTCGGCGCGCAATCGGAATTGGAGCACGCGATGCCTGCAGCTTTGGGATCCGGCCGTGACGGCGCAATTCTGGCCGCGGTGATCCGGTCGTCGCTCGAGTGCCTCATCGTCGTCGACGACAAGAGCCGGGTGATCGAATTTAATCCCGCGTCTGAACGGACGTTCGGCTATGATCGGGCGTTCGTGCTGGGCAAGCCCATCGGCGACCTGATCGTGCCAGAGCACCTGCGCCACGCCCACTCGCACGGGTTTCAGCGTTACCTCAACGGCGGCGAAGCGCACGTGCTTGGCCGCCGGGTCGAGATCGAGGCCGTCCGGTCGGACGGGCTGTTGTTCCCCGTCGAGCTGACCATTACCGAGGTCATCGTAGGCGATCGGCGAATGTTCACCGCGAGCCTGCGCGACCTGTCCGAACGGCGCGCGGCTGAAAATGCATTGCGCGCGAGCGAAGCGCGTCTGGCTGCCTTCTTCGACCATGTTCCGAACACGATGTATCTCAAAGACGCCGAAGGCCGGTTCATCATGGCGAATGCCGAGATGGGCCGGAGGCTGCAACTGCCGCCCGGCGCGCTGATCGGCCTGCGCGGCGCGGACGTGACGACGCCGGAGATCGTCGCCGAAACTGCGCAAGTGGAGCACGAGGTGCGTGAGACCGGCCGCGCGATCTCGGTCGAGCAGTCCTTCCCGCTGCCGGACGGCTCGGTGATCGATACCGTCGTCACCCGCTTCCCGGTGCCCGATGCCGATGGGCGGATGACCAATGTCGGCGCCATCTTCATCAACCTGACCCCACAGAAGCAGGCGGAAGTCGCGATGCGAGCCAGCGAGGCGCGGTTCCAGGCGTTCCTGTCGAACGCCCCGATCGGGATGTTCCTGAAGGACGAGACCGGCAAGATGGTGCTCGCCAATGCCGAAATG
>CAXSHP010000040.1:4779-11444 GCA_964236935.1 uncultured Sphingomonadaceae bacterium | reverse complement strand
TTTCCCGAGATGCGGCATGCTGCCCACGAGCCGCAAAGTCCCATCGGTCGCGACGCGTCCGAGCTGCTCGACCGGGAAATGGCGCAGACGATCGCCGGCCAGGACGCGGAAGTCCTCGCGACCAACCGCCCGCAAACCGACGAGTGGCATCGTCCGCACCTCGATCGTTATGCGTGGGCCGCGACGGTGCGTTTCCCGGTACATGTCGACGGCTTGCCGACGCAGATCGGCGGCTTCGTGATCGACCTCACCGCGCGCAAGGCGGCCGAGCAAGCGCTGGCGAAATCGCGCGAGGCGCTCCACCAGTCGGAGAAACTCAACGCGCTCGGCAGCCTGCTCGCCGGCGTGAGCCACGAGCTCAACAATCCGCTGTCGGCGGTCATCGGCCAGACGATGATGCTCGAGGAGGATGCGGTCGGCACCAGGTTCGCGGCGCGCGGCGAGCGGATCCGGATCGCGGCCGAGCGCTGTTCGCGGATCGTCGAGATCTTCCTGGCGATGGCGCGGCACAAGCCGCCCAAGCGCACCGCGGTGGACATCCGCAATGTTGTCAATTCGGCGCTGGAACTCCTGTCCTACGGATTGCGCGCCAGCGGCATCGCGACGAACTGCGCGTTCGCGGACGGCCTGCCGATGGTCCATGCCGACGCGGACCAGCTGCACCAGGTGCTCGTCAATCTCGTCGTCAATGCGCAGCAGGCGCTGGAGGGCTGTCCGCAACCGCGCGAGCTGACGCTTTGCACCAGGCGGGGCAGCGGCGGATCGACGGTCGAGCTGGAGGTGCGCGACAACGGACCGGGCATCTCCGAGGCGGACGCGCGGCGGATCTTCGAGCCGTTCTTCACGACCAAGCCGGCCGGCAGCGGCACCGGCATCGGCCTATCCTTCTCACTTGGCGTGATCGAGGCGCATGGCGGCCGGCTGCGCCTTCGTCCGGTCGATCAAGGCACCAGCTTCGTGATCGAGCTGCCGATCGGCTCCACCGAGCCGATCGCCGGCGGCACCGACGCCGCGCCGCTCTTCCCCGCTTCGCGGGGCAGCGTACTGCTCGTCGATGACGATGAGGGCGTGTCCGAAGCCTTGAGCGAACTGATCGCACGCGAAGGCTTCACGGTCGAGGTCACGGGCGGCGGCGCAGCGGCGCAGGCCCGGCTGGAGCAGCGCGACTTCGATCTGGTGCTGACCGATCTGCGCATGCCGGGGCTGGACGGCCCGGCGCTGTTCGCCTGGGCAGTGCGCGAGCGGGCGCACCTCGTGCCGCGGTTCGGCTTCCTCACCGGAGACGTGTTGAGCAGCGCTTCGGCGGAATTCCTGGCCGGCGCGGGCAGGCCCTATGCGGAGAAGCCGTTCACCCCCGCCACCGTCCGCCGGCTGGTCGCAGCGATACTCGGCTCAGGGTAAGCGCTTAGAGCACGGACGCGACGGCCGGCTTAGCGGCTGCGATCATCGTCGTGCTGAGAATACTGTAGGCCTCGATCCAGGCGGCGCGCATTTCGCGCGTGAACTGCTCGCCGAGCGCCTCTTCCAGCGTCCAGACGAGCGCTGCGCCGACGCTTGGATAGTGCCGCTCGGACACGCCATAGCCGACATGGCGGCGCGCCAGCCCCTCCACCGCCGCGAGCAGCGGCTCGAGCCGGTCGAGCCCGTTCACCACCATCGCCAGCATCGTCACGAGCTTGGCGCCCTGCACCTCGAGGTCGGAGCGGAAGAGCGGCTTGGTCGAGGGGTCGGTCTCGAACAGGCGGCCGTAGAACAAGCGGGCGACCGCCTGCCCCTCGCTGCCGATGAGCGCGAAGCTCTGCTGGACGAGGCGGATCCGGTCGGGCGTCATGCTATTCTCCTTGCAGCTCGAGACATTTTTCGTCGCCGCCGCGCGCTCCACCACCCGGCGATCGCGGCCAGAGCGAGAAGGAGCACGCCGGCCACGCCCGCCGCAAACGGCACGACGCCGGCCATCTCGTCGAAGACGTGCCGCCCGTCCGCGGTGTAAATGCCCAACCAGGAAAACACGCCCAGCGGGGCCGCCATCAACAGGCAGAGGATTGCCAGCAGGCGCATGAGGGATCAGCCGCGCCGGCCGCTGGCGGCGCGATCGTTTTTCGCGGCGATGAACATCATCAGCACGCCGAAGCCGAGAAAGGCGCCCATCGCCATCCCCATCGTGCTGCCGATCGTCGCCTGCGCATCGGGCCTGGCGGTCGCGGCGAAGTTGAACCAAAGTCCGCCGAGCATCACTTCCACCGTGGCGACGGCCAGGGTCACGCGTAGCTTCTTCGTCATCGTCTTTCCTTTCGATAAGCGTTGTTGGTCAGAATGTCCGGCGAGAGGGAATCTTCGCCTGCGAGGCATGCAGCCCCAGCGCGTAGAGTGCCTCCCGCCAGTATGCGGTAGTAGCCTGGATATTTCTCGAACCGGTCCCAGACGAGGCCGGCCGCGGCCGCCATCATCCGGGCGGTGCGCTGGACTTCGGGATTGTCGTGGCGGTCGTCGGCTTTCATCCATCGTTCCCGGGCGGCGCGGGCTCCGGCGGGTGCCGGGGCTCCTGCGCTGCACGTCAGATGGACGCGCCGTGCCCGCGCTCGATGACGCTTGGCCGGCTTGTTTGTGTCGATTGTGTCAGCCGGGCGGTCAGACCCCGGCGGGCACGAAGATATAGCCGGCGCCGCGCACCGTCTTGATCGTTTGCGGCGTCGCCGGATCGATCTCGATCTTGCTGCGCAGGCGGGCGACGCGCGTGTCGATCGAGCGATCGAATGCCTCCATCTCCTTGTTGTGCGCGATGTCGAGCAGGCGGTCGCGCGACAGCACCCGGTTCGGATTCTGCGCGAAGGCGTTCAGCAGGTCGAATTCCATGGCGGTGATCGGCACCTCGACGCCGCTCGCGTCGAACAGGCGGTGGCGGTCGAGATTGAGCATGCAGCGCCCCATCCGGACTTCCTTGCCCATCGTCGCCGGCGGCGCATCGCCGCCGGCCGCCCGGCGCAGCACCGCGCGGACCCGCGCCAGCAGCTCGCGCGGGTTGAATGGCTTGGTGATGTAATCGTCGGCGCCGACCTCCAGCCCGACGATCTTGTCGACATCGTCGGAACTGGCGGTGAGCAGGATGATGCCCAGCTTCCCGCTGCTCCTGAGCTCGCGCGCTATCGCCAGCCCGCTCTCGCCGGGCATGTTGACGTCGAGGATGGCAAGATCGATCGGACGCTCCGCCATCAGCGCGCGCAGCGCCGCACCGCTTTCCGCCTGGCTGGCCGCATAGCCCTGGCGGACGAGATATTCGTGGACCGTTTCCCGGACGGCGGGATCGTCGTCGACTACAACGATGTGCGCGTCTTCGCCCATGCGGTTTCCCCCGATCGCAGGCGAAGGGAAAAATCCTTCTCCCCCGACTGCGTCCCCTGCGCACATGGTTGCCATCCAGGCACGCTCCTGTCGAGCGTCGCGTTCGGCTCGAGCCGGTCTAGCACCGCTGAGACGGTTGTCTTAGAACGCGGAGCAAGGGAGCATCGATCATTTCACCATCACATTTCGGGATCAGCGGAAGCGGCGTCTATCTCCCCCGGCGTGCCGTCGCCGCCGATGAGATGGAGCGCATTGCCAGCCTTCCGCCGGAGACGAGCGAGACGCGTTTCGGGATCGGGCGGCGCTTCTACGCGGATGCCGGGGAGACCAGTTCGTTCATGGCCGCCGCCGCCGCCGAAGCCGCGCTGGCGGAGGCCGGTTGGCGAGCCGCCGACATCGATGTCGTGATCGGCGCGTGCGGCGTGATGGAACAACCGATCCCCGGCACGGCGCTGCTCGTCCACCGGCGGCTGGGCCTCGGCGGCTCGGGCGTCCCCGCGTTCGACGTCAACGCCACCTGCCTCTCGTTCCTTGTCGCGCTCGATCAGGCGCTGGCGGGCTTCGCGCTCGGCCGCTGGCGCCGCGTGCTCATCGTCACCGCCGACATCGCGTCCGCCGCGCTCGACTACGGCGATCCCGAGGCGTCGGTGATCTTCGGCGATGGCGCGGCGGCGATCGCGCTGGAGGCGGGCGGCCCGCACATCCTGCTGGCCAGCCGGCTCGAGAGCTACAGCGCACATGCCGGGCTGTGCCGGCTGGAAGCGGGTGGCACGCGCCTGCGCCCGCACGACGACATGACGGCGTTCCTGGCCGGGAGCCGGTTCGCGATGGATGGCCCGGCGCTGTTCCGGGCGACACGTCGGCGGTTCGGCGGATTCCTGGCCCGGCTGCTCGGCGAAGCGGGCATCGCGGCGGATGCGCTCGACCTGATCGTGCCGCACCAGGCCAGCGCCCCCGCGCTCGCTTATCTGGCCCACGCGCTGGGCGGCGACCCTGCGCGGATCGTCGATATCTTCCACGCCCACGGCAACCAGATCGCCACCAGCCTGCCGCACGCGCTCCACGTCGCGCGCCGGGCGGGGCGAGCTCGGCCTGGATCGACCGCGTTGCTCGTCGGCAGCTCCGCGGGAATTTCGCTGGGCGGTGCGGTGATCCGGTGGTGAAGCGGCGGGCGCTCGTCACCGGCGCGACCGGCGGACTCGGCTGCACGTTGGTGCCGCTGCTGCTGGATGCGGGCTACGACGTCGTCGCCACCGGGCGGGATACGGCGGCCGGCGCGGTGCTGGCGCAAGGCGGCGCGCTATTCCGTCCGGCGGACCTGTGCGCCGCCGACATGCGCGCGCTCGTCGACGATGCGCAGGTCGTTTTCCACCTCGCGGCGCTGTCGGCACCGTGGGGACGGCGCGCCGACTTCGCGGCGATCAACGTCGCCGCGACCGCACGGCTGCTGGAGGCGGCGCGGTCGCTCGGCTGCACCCGCTTCATCCACGCCTCGACACCGTCAATCTATGTCGAGCGCCGCGCGCGGATCGGCCTCAGCGAAACGTCGCCGCCCGCCCAGCGGTTCGCCAACCCCTATGCCGCGACGAAATATGCGGCCGAACGACTGGTCCTCGCCGCCGACAGCGCGGGTACGCGCACCGTCGTGCTGCGGCCGCGCGCGATCGTCGGGCCGGACGACCGCGTGCTGCTGCCGCGGTTGATGCGCGTCATCCGCAGCGGCCGGGTCTCGCTGCCGGCGGGCGGCGATGCGCTGGTTGAACTGACCGACGTGCGCGATGCCGCCGCGGCGTTCCTCGCCGCCGACCGGTCGGCGCAGGCCGCGGGCCGTGCGATCAACATCTCCGGCGGGCAGCCTCGCACGGTGCAGGCGATCGTGGCGGCGGTGTGCGAGATACTCCACTTGGCCCCACGCATCGTCGCGGTGCCGACGCCGCTCGCGCTATGCGCTGCCCGGGCGGCGGAATGTGCTGGCCGGCTGAGCGGGCGAGAACCCGCGCTGACCCGCTACGCGGTGACGACGCTGGCTTTCACGCAGACGTTCGACCTGACGCAGGCGCGCGCGCTGCTCGGCTGGCAGGCGTGCTTCAGCCCCGAAGCGGCGATCGCGCATGCCCTGGCCGATCGGAGCACATCGTGCGCGAGCTGAGCGTGCGCGCCTTCCGCGTCGGCCATTGCCGCCATCCGGAGGTCATGACGATCCGCGACGGCCGGTGGCGGGCGGCGATCTTCCCGGCGATGGCGATGCTGCTCGTCCACCCGGAGGAAGGGCCGATCCTGTTCGACACGGGCTACGATCCGGCATTCTTCGCCGCGACGCAGCCGCTGCCCGAGCGGCTCTACCGCTGGCTGACCCCCCCCACGCTGGCAGGCGGAGAGGATCTGGCGAGCCAGCTGCGAGGCAGCGGCGTCGATCCGGCGGAGGTCCGCCACCTGGTCCTGTCGCACTTCCACGCCGATCATATCGCCGGCACCGGCCGCTTTCCCAATGCCACGATCCACTGCGCGCGGGCCGGCCATGAGGCGGCCTGCCGCGGCGGGCGGGTTTCGGCCCTGCGGCGGGGCGTGTTGCGCGCACTGATACCCGCCGATTTCTCGGGCCGGGCGCGCTATTTCGAGGATGCGCCGCGTCTCGCGCTCCCGCCCGACCTCGCACCATTCGAGGCGGGCAGCGACCTGCTCGGCGACGGATCGCTGATCGCAGTCGAGCTGCCGGGGCATTGCCCTGGCCATTGGGGTCTCGTCGTCCGCGATGCCGCGGCGGGCTTCCATTTCCTGGTCGCCGACGCCGCCTGGTCGAGCGACGCGATCCGCCGCGACATGCCGCCGCCCGCGCTGACCGGCGCGTTCCTTGGCAACGTCGGCCGGGGGCGCGAGACGCTCGCCCGCCTGCATGCGCTGTGGCGGCGCAACCCCGAGATCGCGCTAACGCCCTGCCACTGCACCGAGCGCGCGGCCGAGTTGACCGGCGGACGATGAGCGGCCCGGTGCTGATCACGGGTGCGCGCGCGCCAGTGGCGCTGGATCTCGCACGCGCGTTCACAGCCGCGGGCTATGCGGTCCGCCTGGCGGACTCGGTCACGCCGTGGGCGGCGCGGTGGTCGCGCGAGAACTGGCCGGTCGACCGCCTGCCGTCGCCACGCCACGCCTATCCCGCGTTCCGCCGGGCGCTGCGCGGACTCGTCGAAAGGCACGATCCGGTGCTGATCGTACCGACCTGCGAGGAAGTCTTCTACATCGCGGCGGCAGCGACCGCCGACGGCTATGCCGGCCGCGTCTTCGCGCCGCCGCTCGAGACGCTGCGAACGCTGCATTCCAAGCAGCCC
>CAXSHP010000040.1:2966-4769 GCA_964236935.1 uncultured Sphingomonadaceae bacterium | reverse complement strand
TTGGGCCTGGCGGCACCGGAGACGTGGCGCGTCACCGAAGCGGACGACCTGTCGCGCCTGCCGCTGCCACCCGATCAGCTCGTGCTCAAGCCCGAATATTCTCGGTTTGCGGCATCGGCGCTGATCCGTCCCAGCCCCCGCGCGCTGGCCGGAGTGCGACCCTCGCCGGACCATCCGTGGGTGGCGCAGGCGTTCGTCGCGGGCGAGGAGATCTGCCTGTGGTCGGCCGCGCGCGATGGCTTTATCATCGCGCTGGCGGCATATCGTCCGCGCTGGCGGCACGGCCGCTCGGCCGCCTACGCGTTCGAGACGCTCGACTGCCCCTCGGCGGAGGACGTGGCGCGGCGGATCGCCGCGGCGACGGCGATGACCGGGCACCTGAGCTTCGACATCATCCTCACCGCCACCGGCGAGGCGGTGCCGATCGAGTGCAACCCGCGCGCGGTGAGCGGAGTCCACCTGTTCGACGGTGGCGCGCCGCTCGCCCGGGCGATCCTGGGCGAAGGCGGCGGTGGCGCGCTCCGCCCGACCGCGGACCTGCGTTATCTCGCCCCCGCGATGGCGCTGCTGGGTGCGGCTCCCGCCTTGACTGGGCGCTGGCGCGACTATCGGACGGACTGGCGCCGCGGGGCCGACGCGATCAGCCGGCCGGGCGACCGCCTGCCGCTGGCGGGCACGCTGCTGGACGCGGCGCGCTTCGCGCTGGTCGGCCTGTCGCGGCGGCGCAGCCCGACCGGGCAGACGACCGACGACATCGAATGGAACGGCGAGCCGATCGGATGACGCCGCTGCTGTTCGATCCACGCGACCCGCCAGCCGGCATATGGCCGGACGGCCGCCCGATGGAGCGCGCGTTCATCGAGGGCATCGCGCGGGCCGGCGTGACGGCGATGGTGGCCAACGTGGCGACCGAGTGGCGAGCCGTGCGGTCCGAGGGCCACCTGTTCCCGGTCACGATCAATCATGATGAGACCGGCGGCAGCTATGTCTGCCTGCCGCACAGCGCCTATGCCCGCTATGCCCAAGAGGAGCTCGACCTCGTCGATGTCGGCGCGGCAACGCGGATGCTGGCCCGGCCGGCGATCGGCGTGCTCGGCCGGTTGCTGCACGCGGCGGGCATCAACCGGATCGTGCATCTCGACAATTGGCTGCTCTCGACCAACCTGCATGGGCGATGGCACGGCACCGACCTGCCCACGATCCGCGCGTTGCTGTGCGCGCGGTATCCGCGCCACATCCTGGCGATCCGCTCGCTCGACATATGGTCGTGCCCCGCCTTGCTGGAAACGGCGCGCGCCGACGGCTGGACACTGGTCCCCAGCCGCCAGATCTGGGTGACCGACGATCTCAGGCGGGACTGGCGGCCGCGCAACGCCTTCGGCAACGACCGCCGCCTGCTCCGCCGCTCCGGCCTCGCGATCGAGACGATCGATGAGATGTCGCGGGCGGACGCCGCCGCGATCGCGGATCTCTATCATCAGCTCTATGTCGGCAGATATTCGGCGCTCAATCCCGTGTTCACGGCGGCGTTCGTGGCGCTGACCCACCACGCGCGCATGATCCGCTACCGCGTCGCCCGCGCCGGCGACGGGGTCATCCGCGCGGTGGCGGGGTGCTATGTGCGCGGCGGCATCCTCACGCCGCCGGTCGTCGGCTACGATACCGGCCGCCCGCAACGCGAGGGGCTGTACCGGATCGTGAGCTACCTGTTCGCCGAAGCGGCGCTGGAGCAGGCCTTACGGCTCAACGGCTCGGCGGGTGCGGCCGGGTTCAAGCGGCTGCGCGGCGCGCGCGGCGTGATCG
>CAXSHP010000040.1:0-2956 GCA_964236935.1 uncultured Sphingomonadaceae bacterium | reverse complement strand
GCCGAGCACATCGCGCCGACGCCGCTGCACCCGGGCGCGCGCGGCGTGATCGAGTATAGCGCGATGTACACCCGCCACCTCGGCCCCGCGCCGCGATTCGCGGTGGGGGCACTGGCGAGGGGACTGGAGCAGGCGATCGTGCCGATGATGCGCAGGAAGGGGCTGTGAGCGGCGCCTGGCCGGCCGCGGTCGCCGCGGGCTGGCACCCGATCGCGCGGATCTCGGACGTCCGCGACCGACCAATCGCGCGGCAGCTGATGCGCCAGCCGCTCGTCGTCTTTCGCGGGCCCGATGCGCCGATCGTGCTGCGCGATCGCTGCCCGCATCGCGGCATGCCGCTCTCGCGCGGACGGGTTCACGAGGGGACGATCGCCTGCCCCTACCATGGCTGGCGCTTCGGCGAGGGCGGGCGCTGCATCGAGGTGCCTGGGTCCGACTCGATACCTGCAGTGGTGGCGGAGGCCCTGCCGGTCACGGTGCGCGCCGGGCTGGTGTGGACCTCGCTCGCCGCAGCGCCGCCCCCCTTCCCGCGCCTTCCGGCAGCGATGGAGGATGCCCGCCTGGACCGCTTCTGGTGGAAGGTCGCGCCGTCGCGCGCGCGGTTGCTCGACGCGGTCGAAAACCACCTCGATCCGGCGCACCCGCATTTCCTGCACCCCTGGATGGTGCGGTCGCCCGCGCGCCGCCGGCCCGTCCGCGTCCGCGTGCGGATCGACGATGCCGGGGCCGAGGCGGTCTACGAGGAGGATGGCCGCCCGCAGGGCTGGATGCCGCGCCTGCTGGAAGGGCACCGTCTGCGCAGCATCGGGCGCTATTATCCTCCGACGATCGGAGAGGTGGCGTTCGAGGGACGGCGAGGGTTCGCGCTCTCGATCGCGGTGGTGTTCGTGCCCGAGGCCGACGGCGTCACCCGGCCCTACGCCCATTTCGCGACGCCGCGCGGGAGGGCGCCGGCATGGCTCAAGCGCTGGCTGCTGAAGGCATTCCACCTGCCGGTGCTGGCACAGGACCGGCAGGCGCTGGCGTGGCAGGCGGACGCGATCTCCGCCGCGGGTAAGGCCGATTATGCGATCGGCCCGCTCGACCTGCTCGGCCCGGCGATCTGGCGCTTTGCCAATGGCGGCGTACCGGAGGGCGAAGAGTATGAGCGCATGATCCGGCTCTAGTCGGGCCGCCACTGGCGCGTCACCCGCCGGAGCTTGCCTCCATCGGACGGGCCGAGGCCGGCGCGCAGCGCCAGCGATAAGGGGGCGAGCCGCATCCGCGCCGCCATCCGCTCGATCGCCACTCCCACCGCGATGCCGCACTCCGGCGGCAGATCGGCAGGCAGGCGTACCTCGATCGCGTTCGCCCCGGTCTGTACGATGCGGAAGTCGAGAATGCGCGGGTCGGCCTGGACGACCACATTGCGCAGCACGTCCGGGGTCACCAACCGCTGCGTCCCGTCACGGCCAAGCAACAGGAACACGTCGTCGCGGCGCCCCTCGATCCGGCGCACCGGCTGCAGCGGCGATCCGCACGCGCAGGCGCGGTCGTCGAGATCGAGCAGGTCGTTCATGCGGTAGCGCGCCAGCGCCTGCGCGCGCCGCGTGAAATCGGTCACGATCGGCATCTTCAGGCTGCTGCCCGGCGCAGCCTCCTCCCACGCGAAGTGCACGACATCCTCGGCTAGGTGCAGCGTACCCAGCGGGCAGCTGACGCCGAACAGGCCCTCGGTCGCCATATAGATCTCGCGCACCGTGCGCCCGGTCGCCGCCTCGATCGATGCGCGGTCGAGCGGATCGAGCACTTCGGCGCCGCTGAAGATGGTCGGCGCGGTCAGCTGGCCGCGCTCGGCGAGCAGGCGCAGCATCTTGGGCGGCGCCACGATCGTGTCGGGCGCGAACCGCACGAGTTCGTCGCCCCAGGCGTCCACTCCGTCGGCGAGGTCGAAGAAGCCGAGCGTGATGCGACTGCCGCTGGTGGCCGAGCGGTAGAGGCTCGACAGCCCCGGCAGTGCCAGCGCCACGCGGTGCCGGCGCCGGAGCGCATCGGGCAGCGCCTTGGCGAGGATCGTGCCGAGCCACACGAATCGTTCGACATCGCTGATGACATAATAGCCGCGATTGCCGCTCGTGCCGGTGCTGTGGCCCACCGCATGGCCGCGGATGTGGCTGCCCCCCGCGGCGAGCACCGCGCGCACCTCGTCCAATGTCAGGCCGGCGCGGTTGAAGCGCGCGAAATCGGCGAGCAGCGCGGCTTTGTCGATCACCGGCCAGTGGCGGAAGCCACGGGGCAAGCGATCGCGGTAGAACGGGATCGTCTGTTCCAGTTCCCTGGCGAGAGCGGCAATCCGCCGCTGCTGGTGGTGCGCGACATCGGCGCGCGTGCGCAGCCGCACTTGCAGCCACCGCGTGCGCGCGAATGCCAGCGCGGCATGACCAAGCTCCCGCATCCACTCCTCCCAACACACACCCGCCTGCTGAAACAACTGTGACACAGTTTGCGGCATCGCGACCGAAATCCGGGAAGCGGGCAACTTAATCCCGCCAATGCCAGACCAACTGGCGGTAGCGGGGACCAGATCATGACCTTTCTTTCCAGCCAGACCAATCGCTCGCGGTGGGCACTCCCCGCGTCCGCCCGGTCGCGCGCACTCATTGGAGCGGGCTCGATCGCGCTGATCGTGGCCGCGATGGCGGCCGCCTCGCCGTCGCCGGCGCTGGCCGGCGCCGAGCCGCAGCCGGTATCGGTCCCGGTTTGCGCGACGTGCGCCTGGAGCCAGCAGAGCGTCGACGCGCTTGTCGCCGAGATTGCCGCCGCAGCGGCAGAGGGTCTGGACCCGCGGACATACGACGCCGCAGGATTGCGCCTGCTGGCCGATGCCGGGCCGAGCCAGACGCTGGACCGCGCGGCCGATGCCGCCGCGCACGCACTGGCGCACGACTATCTGTTCGGGCGCGTGACCGATCGCGCG
>CAXSHP010000039.1:16474-19372 GCA_964236935.1 uncultured Sphingomonadaceae bacterium | reverse complement strand
CCTTCATGCTGGGGAAGAGGGTCGAGGTCGCGGCATTCGACTTCTGAGTTTGTTTTCCACTCGGATTGAAGGCGCAAATTCCGGCGGCGGCCTCAGCGCGTCGTGCCGGCAAAGGCCCAGCGCAATGTGCCGGCCACGCCGGAGGTGATGCCGTGTACCAGCGGGCGGCCCGGCCCGGACCCGTGGCGCCGGTGCATGCGGCGAGCCCAATCGGGCAACAGGTCGATGGCGGCGCGCATGACCAGCGCCTGCACGGGTCCCACCACGAACGATGGCGGGCGCTGTTCCAGCACCTTGCGGGCGACCTCGCGGGTACGTTCATTCGCGACCAGTTCAGGACGGATGGACGCGATCAGCGTCTCCGCTTCCGCGCGGCTTTCCGGAACGGGCTCGGCGCCCAAGGCGCGCGCGATCTGCGCAAACTCCTTGAAATAGCGGTCCTGATCCGCGAGGCTCATGTCCGGATCGCCGTAGAGGATCCACGCGTCGAGGAAGCTCACGGCCTCGGTGACATGAACCCAGGCCAAGAGATGCGGATCGCTGGCCGTGTACGGGGCGCCGTTCGGCAAGGTGCCGTGGATGCGCGAATGGACATCCCGCACCTGAGCGATCGCTGCCGCGGCCTCGCTCGCCTCACCGAACGTGGTGACGGCGATGAAACGCGCCGTGCGGCGCAGGCGCCCGAGCATGTCGTCGCGAAACGTCGAGTGATCCCACACGCCGGCCAGCGCCGCCGGATGGAGCATCTGCAGCAGCAGCGCGGCCACGCCGCCGACCATCATCGTCGTGACGTCCCCGTGGACGCGCCAGATCACCGATCCCGGTTCGAACAGCGCATGTTGCGACCGAGCCACCGGCTGCTGGCCGCGCGTGCGGTCATTGAATATGCCGCGCACGCCGGACACCAATGCATGACGGACGAGGGGCAAGGACAGCATTGTCGGCCTTGGGGCTTGAGCGCCGAAACGCGCGGACTACGGCCATCGTTTACAACGGACAGGCGTCGGTTCGCCACCACGACTTGATGTCGTGGGAATTACCGCGTCAGTTTTACTCCGCTCCTGCCTTGGCGGGTAATTCGAACAGCGTCGCCAATCGTTCGGCGAGCGCGCGGCCGCCGCTGATCGTCAGGCCCTGCGCTTCCCAGCGGGCGATCGGCTCGTGGCCGTAAATCACGCAGAGGATCCAGGCGGTCTCGGCCTCGATCAGCAGGTCGATATCGTCGGTTTCCCCGCGCTTCGCCTCGAAGCGCTGGTTCTCGAGCGTAGCGACGAACCGCTCCCGCCCCAGTCGCACGCCGATCCGCCCCTGCAACCCCGCCGCGCGGTCCGCCACGAACAGGGTACGCATCGACATCATCAGCGAGGCTCCGCTCATGAAGAGGCTCGGGTCGTGCAGCGGCGAACTCGCCGCCCAGCGGCCCAGCGCCATGATCGCGGACTCGCTCCGGTAGCCCCACGGCGTCAGCTCATAGACCTGGACCGAAGCGGGCGAAGGCATGGTGCGGCGGCGGAGAATGCCCGCTCGTTCCAGCGTGCCCAGCCGCAGCGTCAGCGTGTTGGCGCTGATCCCCGGCAGGCCCGCGCGCAGCTCGGAAAAGCGGCGCGGACCGTACATCAGCTCGCGCACGATCAGCATGGACCAGCGCTCGCCGATAAGCTGCATCGCCAGCGCCGTCCCGCAGGCGTCGTCGTACCATCGGACCAGCTCAGTCATATTATCTGACTTCATGGTTGTGTTCTCTAACTCATCGCAGCATGATGCGCAAACATCGAGTCGAGAGAGGGGTTGAACGATGGCCAAGATGATCTTCGTGAACCTGCCGGTGGCGGACGTGGCGGCTTCCACCGCTTTCTATGAAGCGGTCGGCTGCGTGAAGGACGAGACGATCTGCAAGGGCCCAGACGCGGCGATGCTGCGCTGGTCGGACGAGATCAACTTCATGCTCCTCAGCCACGCGCAGTTCGCGAAGTTTGCCCCCAAGCCGATGGCCGACAGCCGGACTGCCAGCGCCGTGCTGTTCGCCCTCTCGTGCGACAGCCGCGCGGACGTCGACGCGATCACGGCAAAGGCGGTCGCCGCGGGCGGGCGTGAAGGGCACGACGCGGAGGATCTGGGCTTCATGTATTCGCGCGCCTTCGAGGATCTCGATGGCCATGGCTTCGGGCCGATGTGGATGGACGTGGATGCGGCGGTTGCCGCCATGTCCGCGCCCGAGCCCGTTGCCGCGTGAGGAGCGTCGCCATGATCCCCACCATCACCACCTTCCAGTGGGTGCCGCCTTTCGCCCGTGGCTATGTGCGCGATCTGCGCGTGCGCTGGGCCTTCGAGGAAGAAGGCATCGCCTACGCGGTCCGCACCATCGACGGACCTTACGCCAAAACCGATGAGCATCGCCGCTTCCAGCCCTTCGGCCAGGTTCCGACCTATGCCGATGACGAGGTGACGATCTTCGAATCGGGCGCGATCTCGCTGCGCATCGCCGAAATGGGAACGAAGCTGCTGCCCGCCGGTCCGGCTGCGCGCCTCCGCGCGATCCAGTGGCTCATCGCCGCGCTGAGCTCGGTCGAGCCCTGGGTCATGCAGCGCACCGTGGTCGATGTCTTCGAAGCGGATCGCGAATGGTCGCCGTTGCGCCGCCCGAAGGTGATGGAAGACCTCAACGGCCGCCTCGCTTATCTGGCGGGCGCGCTCGGCGACAAGACGTGGCTGGACGGGGACGTCTTCACGGTCGGCGATCTGACGATGATCTCGGTGCTCGGCGGCCTGCGCAACACGGCCGTGCTCGACGCCTTCCCAAAGCTCGCGGCCTATGTCGCGCGTGGCGAGGATCGGCCCGCGCACCGCACAGCGATGGCGGATCAGCTCGCTTTATACGCCGCACCCGCCACCGCGGCG
>CAXSHP010000039.1:12736-16420 GCA_964236935.1 uncultured Sphingomonadaceae bacterium | reverse complement strand
TCTGGTATGAACTGATGACGACCGACGCCGATGCCGCGCAGGCATTCTATGCCGACGTCGTCGGCTGGAGCATCGCGGACTCCGGCATGCCCGGCACCGGCGATTATCGCATCCTCACCGCGCCCGACGGGCTCGGCGTCGGCGGGCTGATGACCTTGCCCGAGGGTGCGCCGATGATGCCCGGCTGGTTCGGCTACGTCGGCGTGGACGATGTCGACGCCGCAGCGCAGAAGGTGAAGCGGCTCGGCGGCAGCGTCCACATGGGGCCGCAGGACATTCCCGGCGTCGGCCGCTTCGCGTTCGTCGCCGATCCGCAGGGGATGAACTTCTACATCATGCGTGGCGACAGCCCGCAGGACTCGCAGGCTTTCGGCATGGCGCCCGGCCATTGCGGCTGGAACGAGCTCGTCACCAGCGACCACCAGGCCGCGCTCGCTTTCTACGGCGCGCTGTTCGGCTGGGAGAACCAGGAGACGATGCCGATGGGCGAGATGGGCGATTACTGCTTCATCGATCATGCCGGGCAGCGGCTCGGCGCGGTGATGACCGCCGGCTCCGGCTGGCCCACGCGCTGGAGCTATTATTTCATCGTGCCGTCGATCGAGGCTGCGGTGGAGAAGGTACAGGCGCGCGGCGGCACCATCCATCAGGGCCCGCACGAGGTGCCGGGCGGCGCGTGGATCATCCTCGGCGCCGACCCCCAGGGCGCCGCCTTCGCGCTTACCGGCGGCAAATAAGGAGAGGTTCGATGGGCAAGATGACGACGTGCCTGTGGTTCGATCACGGTCAGGCGCGCGAAGCGGCCGCGTTCTACGCCGCGACCTTTCCCGACAGCCGTGTCGGCACCGGCCATGCCTCCGCTGCGGACAATCCGTCGACGAAGGCCGGCGAAGAACTCACCGTCAAGTTCACCGTGCTCGGCCAGTCGTTCATCGGCCTCAACGGCGGGCCGAACTTCAAGCCGAACGAGGCGGTCAGCTTCATGGTGCTGACCGAGGACCAGGAGGAGACCGACCGCTATTGGAACGCGATCGTCGGCAATGGCGGCGCCGAAAGCATGTGCGGCTGGTGCAAGGACCGCTGGGGCTTTTCGTGGCAGATCACGCCACGCATGCTGCTGGCGGCGACGACCGACCCGGATCGTGTCGCCGCCAAGCGCGCGATGGAGGCGATGATGACGATGAAGAAGATCGACATCGCCACGATCGAGGCCGCGCGGCGCGGAGGGACGGCCGATGCGTAGGATCATCGGCGGCGTATTCCAGTCGCTCGACGGCGTCATCCAGGCCCCGGGCGGTCCCACCGAGGATCCGACCGGGGGGTTCGGATCCGGCGGGTGGATGCCGGCCGTCGCCGACGAGGGGGTCAGCCAGGCGGTCGGCGCGTTCTTTTCCCGGCCCTATGATCTGCTGCTGGGGCGGCGGACCTACGACATCTTCGCCGCCTATTGGCCGTATGCCACGGGCGAGAATGCGGCGATGGGCGACGCGTTCACCGCGGCGTCCAAATTTGTCCTGACCCGCGGCGATCAGCCACTGCCGTGGGAGAACAGCCACCGCTTGCGTGACATCGATGATGTCGCGGCGCTCAGGCAAGGCGACGGCCCCGACCTGCTGATCCAGGGGTCGAGCACGATCTATGCCGCGCTGCTGGGCGCCGGGCTGCTCGATCAGCTGCGGCTCTACACCTTTCCGCTCGTGCTTGGCCGGGGCAAGCGCCTGTTTAGCGAGGGTACGCCGCCCGGCACGCTCGAGCTGATCGATCACATGCTGTCGCCCGGCGGTGTGGTGATCGCGACCTACGAACCGGCCGGGCCGGTGCAGCAAGGCTCGTTCGGCCAGATCGACAGCGCGCGGGAACAGGAGCGTCAGCGCAAGATGGAGGACGGATCGTGGTGATGCAGCTCTTCGGCCATCCTTTCTCGTCTTACACGTGGAAGGCGCTGATCGCGCTCTATGAGAACGAGACGCCGTTCGATTTCCGCATGCTCGGGCCGGAGCAACCCGAGAATGGCGCCGAGCTGGCGCGCCGCTGGCCGCTCGCCAAGTTCCCGCTGCTCGTCGATGGCGAACGGATTGTGTTCGAGGCGAGCGCGGTGATCGAGTATCTCGCCGTGTGTCATCCCGGCCCCGTGCGGCTGATCCCTGCCGACGCCGGAGCGGCGGTCGTGGTGCGGCAGCTCGACCGGGTGTTCGACAATTATGTGATGAACGTGATGCAGGTGGTCGTCTCGGACGCGCTCCGTCCCGAGGGAAGTCGCGACCCCTATGGCGTCGAGCGCGCCCGCGCCGACCTCGATCGCATCTACGCCTGGCTCGACGCCGAGCTGGCGGCACGCGAGTGGGCGACCGGGCGCGATTTCACGCTGGCGGATTGCGCAGCGGCGCCGTCGCTGTTCTACGCCGATTGGGTACGCCCGATCGCGGAACGATACCCGACGCTCAAGGCCTATCGGGCGCGCCTGCTCGCCCGCCCGTCGGTCGCGCGCTGTGTCGAAGCGGCCAGACCCTATCGCGCTTTCTTCCCGCTCGGCGCCCCCGATCGCGACTGACTGGGCTCCGCGCGAGCCCACGGCCATCTGACATAAGGAGAGACGCTGCGGTGAACCTTGCGGCGTGTCCCCGGCTCGCCGTGCCTTCGCCTGTTTGGCGGCTTCAGCGCGCGCGGACATCTTGGTCGCTCGGCTCGTCGGGTTGGTCGCTCGGACGAGCGGCGACAGGCTCTCGTCGCGGAAAGCAGGATCGTCGTCGTCGTCGGAGGCAAAGAGAGCGCACGCACGGCGGCGGGCGCCGAGACGCAACGGATATACGATCATGGCCTATCTTGACCTCCAGCATGACCTGCTGTTCGCCACGCCGGCCCAGCGGCAGGTGGCCGACCGGCCGATCCAGCCGCTGCTCAGCCGGGCCGAGCGCGACGTCCTGACCCTGTCGCGCCGGGACTCGCTGTCGAGCCTGAAGGCGTCGACGCCGCTGCGCAGGTTCGGCGCCTATGTGTTCGGACTGCGCGGTCCCAACGCTCTCGCCAATCCCCGGCTGGAGGCGCTGCGCCGGTACGTGGTGCTGCTGCGTCACCGGTGCGATCGCATGGCGAAGCGCGAGATTGGTCGGCTGATCGGCGAGAGCTTCACTCCCGTACAGCTTGCCGAGGTGCGCCGGCTGATCGCGCTGGAAATGGCGCGGGCGCGGTCGACGAGGCAGCGGCGCCAATGGACGGCAGCGGCACTTGTCGCGGCGCTGGCGCTGCAGGTGCTGCTCTATCGCTTTCTGACCGCTTATCTCAACGACGGCCTGCTCGGCGTGATCTTCACGCTGCTCGCGAGCGTGACCGCGGCGCCGCTCGCCGGCTTCGTGCAGCGCGCGATCAGTGGGGAGCGCGCAGCGCCGGCATGGTCACGGTGACGGCGAAGCCTGTGCCCGTCGGGCCGGACTCGCAGCGTGCCGCGGCGCCGTAAAACGCATCGAGCCGCGCACGGACGTTCGCCAGCCCGATGCCCGTGCCGCCGGCGGGGACGGCCTTCGCCTGGCCGTCGTCGGTGACCGTCAGCGTCAGCCGGTCACCCGTCAGCTTGGCAGCGATCGCGATCGTCACGCCCTGCCGCGACGGGGCAACGGCATATTTGATCGCATTCTCCACGATCGGCTGGAGCAGGAAGCTCGGCACCAGCACGTTGCCCGCGCCGGC
>CAXSHP010000039.1:8428-12726 GCA_964236935.1 uncultured Sphingomonadaceae bacterium | reverse complement strand
TCGTCGAAGCGGATCGCCTCCACATCGAGATATTCCTCGATCGTCGACAATTCGTCGGCGAGGGTCACCAGGGTCGCGGGATCCGAACTGTTCGAAGAGCGCAGAAAGGCGGCCAGCCGGTCGATCATCTGCTCGGCGCGCTCGTTCTGGCGGGTGAGCACGAGGCTGGAGATCGCGTTCAGCGAGTTGAACAGGAAATGCGGATTGAGCTGGAAGCGCAACATCGTCAGCCGCGCCGTCTGCTCCGCCTCGCGCGCCCTGCCGAGCTCGTCGGCCTGCTCACGCGCATCCTCGATGGCGACCGCGAGCAGCACGATCGCGACGTTCAGGCAATAGATCCAGCTATAGAGAAAGGACGTGCGCAGCCAGTCGGCCACCGCGCCGTCGGCCCAGCTGCGCATCTCCGGGACCCAGTGTCGGGCAACCCAATAGTTGGTGGCGGTATCGGCCAGCCCGCTCAGCAGCGCCGCACCGACGATCGCCCCCAGGGTGATCGTGGAACGCACCGCGTTCGGCCAGCGCGTCGATACCATCAGCCAGCCCTGCACACCGAGGGCGAGCAGGATCGTTACGGCGCAGTAGGGAATGTCGGCGAGGATCGCCACGCCGTTGTAGAAACGTCCCATCGCCAGCATGATGATGTTGAGCCACACGAACCCGGCGAGCCAGAGCGCGATCGTGAGCTTCGCCGCCTTCCGATAAACCCGGCTTCTCACTACCTCGCGCATCGCAACCCCATTCGGCGGACGCCCGGGATCTTCATGGCAGGCGCAGCGTCGCTTCTACCGCAGCGATGTAGCTCGGGCCAACCTGGACGTTGGTGCCGTCGGCGAGCACGAGCGTGGTGGTGCGCTGGGCGCGCTTCACCTCGGTCACCTTGTCGGGCCGTACGAAGGCGGAGCGATGGACGCGGAGGAGGCGCGAGCCCTCGAGCTTCTCCTCCAGCGTCGCCATGGTGATCCGCAGCATGAAGCTGCGCAGCTCGGTGTGGAGCAGCACATAATCGCGGGCCGCCTCGATCCAGTCGATCGCCTCGATCGGCACGCGCCGCGCCCCGTTGCGCTCCGGCACCCAGATCTCCGGGTCGCTCGTCGGGGCCTGCGCGGCTCCCACCCGCAGCGCCTCGAGCTCGCTCTCCAGCTCGTCCGCCCGCGCCGCTTCCTGCTGGAGCCGGCGGCGGCGGCGAGCGCGCTCGGTCGCCTGACGGAGCCGATCGAAGCGGACCGGCTTGAGGATGTAGTCCGCCGCCTCAAGATCGAACGCATCGGGCGCATAATGTTCGTGCGCGGTGATGAAGACGATCTCCGGACGCGCCTCGCGTTCGAGCTGGGCCGCCGCCCATAGCCCGTTCCTGCCGGGCATTTGGATATCGAGGATGACGAGATCGGGGCGCAGCGCGCGGATCCGCGCGATCGCCTCCTCTCCGTCCTGCGCCTCGCCGACGACCTCGACGCCGTCGATATCGCCGAACAGCGCCCGCAGCCGTTCGAGCGCCAGCGCCTCGTCATCGACGATCAGCACCCGCATCATCGCAATCCTCCCTCAGGCCCGTTCCGCCAGCTCGGCCGGCATCCAGGCGGCGACGCCACCGCGCTCGACGATCATCCCGGCCCGCGCGCCATAGGTCGCCTCGAGACGACGGCGCAACGCGGCGAGCCCTGCGGCTTCGGGCCGCGCCGACCGCGCCGGATCATGCGTCACCTCGATCCACAGCCGGTCGCGCTCCACGCGGGCGACCACCCGGATGCGCGTCGATGCGGGCGGACCGTCGGTCGTGGTGTCGATCGCGGCCTCGAGCAGCGGCTGCACGAGCAGCGCCGGCATGCGCAGCGCCGCTGCCGGCTCGTCGCAGTCGACGGTGATCAGCAGCCGATCCCCGAACCTCGCCTCCTCGATGCGCGCATAATGCTCGATCACCGCAAGCTCGTCCTCGACCGCGATCGGGAGCATCGGATCATAGGCATAAGAGGCGCGCAGGAACGAGGCCAGGCGCTCGACGGTGCGGTCCGCATCTCCGGTTCGCTGCGTGACGATCATCGCCGAGATCGCGTTCAGCGTGTTGAACAGGAAATGCGGGTTGAGCCGGAAGCGCAGCGCCTCGAGCTCGGCCTGCTGGCCGCTGGCCAGCATCGCGGCGTAGCGCCGCTCCTGGCGCCGGGCACGCCGCCTGGCATAGCCGAGCTGGAAAAGCGCGAGATTGACGCCGAACACGCTGACATAATTGGTCATCGCGCCATAGCCGCGGCGCAGGTCGACCGGCAGCGAGGACCAGGCGCTCTCGAGCGTCCGTGTTACGACAGCGGTGAAGAGCAGGTCGAACGCCGCCTGCACGATCGCGGCCGCGACCACCGCGAGCGCCAACAGGACGAAGCGGTGCTCGGGCCGCCAGCCGAGCGTGGCGCGGAACAGCGCGAAGATCGGCAGCGCGAGCAGCATCGAGACGAACACCGTCGCGCCATCGAGCACGACGCTGACGGCACCCTCGCCGGCGTGGCGCTCGACGATCACGGGCAGATAGAGCAGCAGCACGAACAGCCACAGCGCTGCCGTCGCACCGATCGCGTCGCGCCAATCCGCATCGCCGGGCGACGCGTCGTCGTCATGGACCGTGGCGTGGCGATCGGTGCGGAGCGGTCTGGTCATGGCGGGCAGGGCACCACGATCGCGCCTCGGCAGGACAGCATCCTGCGGCGAAGCCCGCCGACCGTGCGACGAAAGCGCCGCCGACGGCGCCGGCGACGCCGACGGCATCAGCAATGCTTCTCCTCGATGATCGACATGAGCCGAGCCCTGCGCTCCTCGCGCAGCGCCATGTCGTCGGCGGCGCCCGTCGCGGAAGTCATCGCGTCCTGGCCGTCGGAGCGCGCCGCCGCGCTCTCGGCGACGCCGGCGGCCTGCGACACGAGCGCGCCGCCCATGCCGCCGCCGAACCCGCCGAACATCGGCGCCGCCATGCCCAGTGCGCGCCCCAGACCGAGGCCATGCCGTTTCCTGGGTGCGGGCGTGCCGGCGTTCGCGGCCAGGCCGTTGATCTCGGTCGCCAGCGCATCGCAGGATTTCGCCCGGTCACCCGGCTGGACCAGCTGCAGGGCCGGAGCATCGGCCGCGCGGGCCGGAAAAGCACCTGCGGCGAGGGCGGGGATAAGCGCGGCGGCCAAAAGAAACTTCGTCATGAATGTCCTCCAGAAACGATGAGGCCGCCGGCTGCCGACCGCTGATCGGCTGCTTGCGCTGGTTCGCAGTCGGCGTCCGCCGGACTGCGACGGCGACCGCGCGCGGCGCGTCGACGCGACGAAAGCCGCAGTTCGCGCGTCCAACCGGCGGGCGGCAGGCTCGTCGAGCATTTCGTCGCGTTCGACGCTGCCGCGTCGCCGTTGGCGCCGCTCTCGGTCAGAGGAGGCGCCTCGACCGGTCGCGATATCGACCGGGCAGCAGGAGATGTTCGATGCTTTTCCATATGTCGATCGTGGCGCGCGAGCCGCGTCACGTCGCCGAGGTGGTCGCCGAGTTCTGGGGAGGAGAGGCGCTGCCGTTTCCCCCGGTCTCCGACGACGGCTGGATCGCGTTTGCGGGCGACGAGCACGGCACCGCGCTGGAGGTATATCCGCTCGGCACCGTGCTGCGCGAAGCGGCAGGTGATGCCGATGCGGTCGGCGAGACTTGCGACGGCGTAGCCTTCAGCGCCTCGCATGCCGCCATCTCCACCCGCCTCGATCTGCCGGCCGTGCTCGCGATCGCCGAACGCGAGGGCTGGCCGGCCAAGTACCGCAAGCGCGGCGGCATGTTCGGCGTCATCGAGTTGTGGATCGAGGGGCGGCAGATGATCGAGCTGCTTACCCCCGAGATGCAGGACGAGTATCGCGCCGGCATGTCGCCGGAGGGTTGGCGGCGCTTGCTCGCAGGAGCGGCGGCCGGAGCCGCAGCCGAGGAAACGGCACGGAGAGATTGCAGGACGTTCTCGCTTGCCCAATAGCGGACGGATAATGTGGCATTGGCCTTGCTCGTCCCGGTGGTGAAACGATGAATCTCCCTGCGCTCGCCGATTTCAATCTCGTCGCGCGGCACGGCGGCTTCGGGCGGGCGGCGCGTGCATCGGGTCGCCCGAAAACGACCTTGTCGCGGCGAGTTGCGGAGCTCGAGGCCGAGCTGGGCATGCGCCTGTTCGAACGCGGGACACGAGAGGCCAAGCTGACCGATGAAGGTCGCGCGCTTCATCAACGCACGTCGGCCCTGCTCGGTGAGATCGAGGAAGCGGCAGCCGAGATAGGATGCGGAGCGAAACGTCCGCAGGGGCGCCT
>CAXSHP010000039.1:5316-8388 GCA_964236935.1 uncultured Sphingomonadaceae bacterium | reverse complement strand
CGGTCCTGTTCGCGCACGCCGTGATGGGCCGCCTGACATCGGCATTTCTGCGAAACTATCCGGAGATGCGGATCGAAGTCACGGCCGAGGATCGCTTCGTCGATCTCGTCGAGGAAGGCTATGATCTGGTCGTACGGATCAATCCTTCGGTTGAAGCCTCGCTCGTCGGACGATGCTTCTTTCGCGATACGCTCGTGCTCGCCGCGTCTCCCGGGCTGCGGCCGCCGAAGCCGGGGGAACCGGTGCCCTCCGTCGGTCTTACGCCAGCGACGCTGCCGACCTGGCACGTGCTGATCGACGGCATCCGCCGCGAAGTCCGGCACGAGCCCGTGCTGATACTCTCCGCCTGGTCCATGATCAAAGACGCCGTCAGCGCGGGGGCGGGCGCCGCTTTGATGCCGAGATCGGTGGTCGACGAGGATCTTGCCGCAGGCCGGCTCGTCAGCTGGGGCGACGCCATCGGCGGCGAAGTCGAAATGTGGGCGCTCTACCCCTCCCGCCGGCTGCTCAACTCCCGCGTTTCCGCCTTCATGCAATTCCTTCTCAGGACCTACCGCCTGAGCCCGAAACGCCACCGGATACCCGCGATCGCATAATGTCGGCGCGGCGCGGCGCTCTCACCGGCGTTCGGCCGATCCAGCGGCGATACGGCCAGTTCCGGCCACGGAACGAACCGACCGATCGGACGGACGTTACCCTCGTTCATTGCAGGAGCTGCGCGTGTCCCGTGCCACGATGGAAGGTTTGAACAACGCGACCGTTTCCGTCGGCGGTGTCCGTCTGCATTATTTTATCGGCGGCGATCCGGCTGGTCCGCCGGTGCTGCTCTGGCACGGGTTTCTGAGCACCGCATACGCCTGGCGGGCGGTGGCCACGGCGCTCGCCGAAGCGGGATGTTCGGTGCTGGCGCCCGATATGAGGGGCTATGGCGACAGCGACAAGCCAGGCGGGACCGACGGCTACGATGCCTGCGCCCTCGCCGAAGAATTTCGAGCATTGGTGCGCGAGATCGGCTTCGGCGGCGGCAGGCCGCTCACGCTCGCCGCGCATGATATGGGGGCGCCGCCCGCCCTCCTATGGGCGGCCGATCATCCGAGCGAATTGACCGGACTTCTCTATATCGAAGCGCCGGTGATGCTCGGCGACGTGCTCCGCAAGGTGATCGAATACTCACCGGAGGCGATGAAGCACGGCTCCATGTGGTGGTGGATCCTGCCGCTTGCGCCAGACGTGCCGGAACGGCTCGTCGTCGGCCACGAGCGCGCGTTCCTCACCTGGTTCTATGAAGGCGCACATACCGCCAAGCCCGAGGTGTTCACGCGGGAGGTGGTCGACGAGTATCTGCGCAGCTTTTCGGGACGGGCAGGCGTGCTCGGGTCGATGGGGGTCTATCGCACCGCGTTCGCCAGCATCGCTCAGACCGAACCGCTCCGGCAGCACCGGGTGAACGTGCCGGTCGTCGCGATCGGCGGCGCGAAAGGCCTGGGTGCGATGGTCGCCCAGATGGTCGGCGAGGTCGCGTCCGACGTCGAAGCAGTACTGCTGGCCGACTGCGGCCACTTCGTCCCCGAGGAATGTCCCGAAGCCGTCGTCGAGCGCGTGCTGGCGATGGTCGCGAACAGCCGCGACTAGGTCGGATCGACATTCAGGATTTCCAAACGGGTTGACTATCGATTCAGGCGGCTCGGGTGTTGCGGCACGGAGCGAATGGGTTTTGACGGGGGACAAGCGTGTCCCACGTCAGCCGAAAGCTTGGCGCAAAGTCATATGGAAAACATATGCGGCGAGGCATTTCTGCGTCTCGCTTAACAATGCCCAGCGGCTTTAACTGCCCATCGTCGATTGATTCCGCCGTCGGCAATCGCCGCTCGGAGGAGTCCGCACGAGCTGGCGCGTCGGCCCGCCACAGATCGAAGGAAGATGTGATGGATGACGTGCTCTGGCTCGCGATCATGGCCGGTCTCGTGGCGGCGACGCTCGCCTACGTCCGCCTCTGCGACATGGCTTGAGGGGCGACGCGATGACCATCGACCTCTGGATCGCCGCCGCAACCGCCGCCGGCCTCCTCCTTTATCTCGTAGCCGTGCTCGTGCGGCCCGAGCGTTTCTGATCGGGCCGATGCCATGACCATCCAGGGCTGGATCCTCATCCTTGTCTTCGTCGCCATCCTGATCGCGCTGACCAAGCCGATGGGATCGTGGCTGTTCACGCTCTACGAAGGCCGGCATACGCCGCTGCACACGGTGTTCGGCCCGATCGAGCGCGGCTTCTATCGCCTGTCCGGGATCGATCCGGCGGTCGATCAGGGCTGGCGGCGCTACGCGGTCCACATGCTGCTGTTCAACGCGGCGCTGATGCTGTTCACTTATGCGGTCCTGCGGGTGCAGGCGTTCCTGCCGCTCAATCCGCTCGGCTATACGGGGCTGCCGGGGCACCTCGCGGCGAACACCGCGGTGAGCTTCACCACCAACACCAACTGGCAGAGCTACAGCGGCGAGGCGACGATGAGCAATCTGTCGCAGATGCTCGGGCTCGCCATCCACAACTTCGCTTCCGCGGCGACCGGCATCGCGCTTGCCTTCGCGCTGTTCCGCGGCTTTGCCCGACGGCAGGCGACGGGCATCGGCAACTTCTGGGCCGACATCACGCGCATCGCCGGCTCCGTCCCGCAGCCACGAGCGCGTCGCGTCTACGAGGGGGATCAGCTTGACCGAGTCCGGCACGTCGTTCGTCAGGCCGTCGACGTCCAGCTCTAGGGCGCGGCCGCCGTGCTCGGCGACCGCCTCGTCCAGCCAGACGCGCGCCTCCGTGGCCACGCCGGCGTCGGGATCCTTCATCCGCTGGACGAGGAGGGTGTGGGCCGCCCGGGCGATCGCGGCCAGCGAACCCGCCCTGTCGGCCCGGCGCAGGCTGACCGCCTCGTCCTCGAAGCAGAGGCCGAGGACGCGCCGGTCCACGATCGAGGCCGGTGCCGCCCCACCACGCTCCGCCAGACGGGACAGCAGCGTCTGGCGACCGCGGCCGTCCCGCTGACGCGCCCAGGCACGGCGGATCCGCCCGGCCTCGTCAGTC
>CAXSHP010000039.1:1441-5306 GCA_964236935.1 uncultured Sphingomonadaceae bacterium | reverse complement strand
GCGAGCGGGCCGGCGGCGCCGCGCCAGCCGGATGGCACCGGCGGCGCGTCCACGAACATCGGGCCGGCCCGCTCCGCGTCTACCTCGGGACGTGCCGCGCCGGGACCCAGCTCCTCCCAGCGCGCGTGCAGCTCGGCCCGTCCGGGCGGCTCGCGTCCCGCAGCGAGCGGGCGCACCACGCCCCAGGCGCGCATCGCGTTCCAGTAGACCGCGCTCGGCTTGACGACCGGGCTGCGGCCCGGGACGCGCAGCACGCGCCCGCCGATGATCCCGTGACCGTCGACGTTCCCGTAGTTGCGGAGCAACCGATGGCCGACCCGATCCTCCATGCGATCCAGCTCGCCAGCGGGGAACGCGTGGGGACCGGATCGACGCCGCAGGTCGAGATAGCTCCAGCAGACGAACCAGACGTAGCGCAGCTGGGTGTGCTGGACGGACGTGCCGGGGAAGAAGCGGTCGGCGTAGGCGAAGTGGACGACCCCGAAGCCGAGCTCGTCTCGCGTCCCGTCGGGTCCGAGATCGGCGAGCGCCTGCTCCGCCGTCCTGCGCTCGCCCTGCGACAGCCACGCCCAACCCAGCTGCGGTTCCAAGCATCCCCCTCATGCCGCTGGCGCGGCCGATAGCGTCCGCCAGACCAGCGCAGGATCGCATCCGGCTCCAACTTGTCTTCAGTTCTTCGTCTGCGAGCAACGGATTCCTTCACGCAGCGGCGCGAGGCGGCAACCGGCGTCGATCGCGTCATAGCTGACGAACTCGAGCTGCCGAACGTGATCGCAAGCTTCAAGCGACATCAGGTAACAGGTCTCGCCAATGTCGTTAGAGAAAGGCGTCGATCATCGATGAACGAACGGCCGGAACTAGGCAGCGCTTATCCCGTCTTGAACGGCTGAGATTGGGTCGAACCGGTCTCCCAGGCAACTCGGTCCGTAAAATTTCTCCTGTCGATCGAGGCCCACACCGCGACAACAGGCGCCTGTCTGAACGTTGTCGGAAGGCTCAGTGATGGTGGTGGTGTGCAGGCTGAGGGGTCGATACTGCATCCGATCGAAGGTAAGCGAGCACTGCCCGAACCGTCTCGACCTCGATCTCGCTTGGCGAGAGCGCCGTGGTTTTCGGCGGGATCAATGCAGCATGCACCAGGGCATGCACCATTTCGCCGACCATGGCGGCGGCGTGTGCGTGATCACGCACACGGATTTCGGCACCGACACTTGCTGGCAATGCGGTCAATTGCTCGGCGATAGCGCGCACTGTGCCAGCATGGCCGTCGAAAATGCGGAGCTTCGGCATTTCGGCTTCGAGGACGGCGTGCAGCACGGGATCGATGCGGTGAGCTGCAACCACGGCAGCAACGATACGGCGCACGGCCTCCTCAAGGGTTTGAGGGGAGGCCGTACCAGTCGCGGCGACGATTGCGTCGTGTACCCGCTGGCCGTGGCGCTCGACCACCGCGGTTACCAGCGCATCTTTATTGGGGAAGTATTGGTAGAGCGAGCCTACGCTCACCCCCGCGGTCTCGGCCACGACGTTGGTGTTGAACCGCGCGTAACCGTCACGAGCGAGAATGCGAGCCGAGGCGTCCATGATCGCCTCTACCAACCGCCGCGAACGCTCCTGGCGGGGCATCTTCCTAGGCGTCGCTGGCTCCACGCGGCTCATTCCTCAATGCGAGTAGACGATGCGATAGGTTACTCGCATTCTCGGCGGCATCAAACCTGCCGGGGGGTAGCTTGTGATTCGTACCAGCGTAGTCGCCATTATGCTTGCGGGGTCGGCTCCCGCGTTCGCTCAGGCGGGTGACCCTACGTCCGAGAGCACGGCTCCCGAAGCGGATCATGCTGGCGAGATCATCGTCTACGGCCGCGCGCTGGCGCAGATCGGCACGGCCACCTCCGGCTCGCAGGGCGTAGTCGGTTACAAGGATTTCGAGGACAAGCCGATTGGCCGCGTCGGCGAGCTGGTCGAAAACGTGCCCGGGGTGATCGCGACCCAGCATTCCGGCACGGGGAAGGCCAACCAGTATTTCCTACGCGGTTTCAACTTGGACCACGGCACCGATTTCGCCGGGTTCGTAGACGGCGTGCCGGTCAACATGCGCAGCCACGGCCACGGCCAGGGCTATATGGACCTTAACTTCCTGA
The DNA here is from genome assembly GCA_964236935.1 of uncultured Sphingomonadaceae bacterium. Lineage (GTDB taxonomy): Bacteria > Pseudomonadota > Alphaproteobacteria > Sphingomonadales > Sphingomonadaceae > Solisphingomonas. Next base: position 3,165 of record CAXSHP010000039.1, on the reverse strand, counting down.
TCCCCGAACTGGTTCAGCGTATCGACTACCGCAAGGGACCGTATTTCCCGGACGTGGGCGATTTCTCGGCCGCCGGCACGGTCAAGTTCACCACTGCCGACACGCTGCCCGCGCCGATCGTTCAGGCGACCGTCGGCAGCTACGGCTATTATCGGGGGCTGGCCGCCGGCAGCACGAAGCTGGGTGACGGCGATCTGCTGCTCGGGCTGGACGGCACGCTTTCCAACGGGCCGTGGGTGCTCGACGAGGATCTAAAGAAGCTCAACGGCCTCATCAAATATTCGCAAGGCACGGCCAATGCGGGCTGGAATATCGGGCTGACGGGCTACCGGGCGACCTGGAATTCGACCGATCAGGTGCCGCAGCGCGCGATCGACAGCGGCCTGATCAGCCGCTTCGGCAATATCGATCCTTACCTCGGTGGTTCGACCACGCGGATTGGCCTGACTGCGAACGGAACATTTGCCGGTACGACCGTCAACCTCTTCACGCTCTACTACCGCTTCCACCTGATCTCGAACTTCACCTATTTCCTCGACGATCCGGTGCACGGCGACGAGTTCGAGCAACGCGATCAACGCGGCGTGTTCGGTGGCTCGGTCCACCACGATCTCGAAACGAGCCTAGCGGGTGTTCCGGTGACCTTCACGCTCGGCGCGGACGCGCGCTACGACCATATCGGCAAGGTCGGTCTCTACCATACCGAGAAGGCGCGGGTGATCGGCACGGTGCGGCAAGACCATGTCGAGGAATATAGCGGCGCGCTATACGCGCAGGGCGCGGCGGCGCTAACCGACCGGCTGCGGTTCGTGCTGGGGCTGCGCGGCGATCTGTACGGCTACAATGTCCACGCCGAGACCCTAGCGGCCAATTCCGGCCATGGCAGCGACGGCATCGTCAGTCCCAAGGCTGCGCTCGCCTGGCGAGCGACCGACCATCTCGAACTCTACGCCAATTACGGCGAAAGCTTCCACTCAAACGACGTGCGCGGTGCGACCATCAGCTTCGATCCGAAGACCGGCGATCCGGCCGATCAGGTCCCCGCGCTGGTTAAGGCGCGCGGCGCCGAGCTTGGCGGGCGCGTGGAGCTGCCACGCCTGACCGCCTCGGTCGTTGGCTACTACCTGACGGTCGGCTCCGAGCTCGTCTATTCCGGCGACGGCGGAACGACCGAGCCGAACGCCGCGAGCCGGCGCTACGGCACCGAGGCGACGCTCTTCTGGCGGCCGGTCGACTGGCTCACGCTCGATGCTGCCGGCTCGCTAACCCATGCACGCTTTCACGACGTCGCGCCGGGTCAATCGCGCATTCCGAACTCCATCGCTCAGGTGCTGACTGGCGGAGCGGAGGTCGACCTTGGGCATGGCCTGTCCGCGGCGCTGCGCCTCAGGCACTTCGGCCCCGAGCCGTTGATCGAAGACAATAGCGCGCGGTCGAAGCCGACCAACCTTGTCAAGATCGACGCCCGCCCAATCCCATTCGACGATCCGATCGCGGTCGAACGGCTTTCGCGCGGCCCCGATCGGAGGCACGAACAGCTCGGTTCCCTCAAGGTAGCCGCCATTATCGAAGCGTATCGCAGGCGGCTCTTTGCGGAACCAGTCCCCAAGCGATCTAGTGGTGCGGCCAATCGTGATGTCGGCCCCAAAGGCGCTCCGTGACTCGTAGGAGAGACCATCCGAGGCGAACTGAATGACATAGTCGGCGATCTTATTGGTAGTGAC
>CAXSHP010000039.1:0-1346 GCA_964236935.1 uncultured Sphingomonadaceae bacterium | reverse complement strand
GGGAGTGACGACCCGAAAGCGGATCGGCGTGTCGGCCGTAAAGTCCAAGACTTGCAGTTCTGCATCAAAGAACAGCACGGACTCTCCGTCGATCGTGATCGTGATCGCATCTTCAGCGCGCTTCAGGAACTCCTCCGGCCAATCGATCAGAAGCGGGATGAGGGCGGGACGCTCACTGATTTCGACTGGTAAGATCACGTTGGTGAAGACGTCACGGGTCGAGATCGTATCGTCACGGAGCTTGGCGCCAACCGCGTGGCACCATTCAACCCACGAGGCGAGGTCCTCTGCGGTCATCATCGACCACACCCGGCCCTTCTGCGAGCAGCCGACCGTCACCCGCACGCCCTCCTCGTAACCGTGCGCGAAGAGGTTGGACTTTCGCTTATTTGTCCGCATCGCCTCTGGCAACGCGTCGGTGATGTCCGGTCCAACATGCAGACTGAACCTCAGCCGGTCATTGATCACATCGCTGAGACCAAGGTTCGTCAGGACCAGCCGATTGACGTTATGGAGCGATCGAAAAACCAGCTCGCCCTTCAACAGGGTTGCATCATCGCCAGCCACCGCCTTAGCGAGATCTTCGTGCATGCTGCTGTTGTTCGAGCTGTTAATGTAGAGGAGGCCCTGTTCCTCGTCCCAATGAACGAGATAGAGGTGCCACTCTGTGTTCCGGATATCGCGGACATCGCCCCAGGACACGGCATCGTGTTCGCGCGTAATGAACAACAGAACCTTGTTGCGTTCGTTCACAGTCGGTCCGGCATAGATCTCCGTCGAACCCATTGCGGCGATCGCAAGATCGGGCCGCCACCGTCGCGTGCTTGTTCGAAACACGACCGCACTCATCTTCGGGAAGATGTTCCGCAGCGAAACGACGTCGGGAACGTCCTGGAAAGCGTCGATGAAGTCCGAGCGGCGAGCCTGTCTCGTGTTAGCGCCCTCACTAAGATCTCGGAGGAGAACGTTCCAATCCGCATCCTCGGCATACAGGTCCTGGAGAGCATCGCCGACGCCAGGGTCGGCGATATTGGCGATCATCGTGGCTTCACCGAGATCGGAGCGAAAGCGCGTAAACCGCCCCGTGAACTGCAACGTGATCGCGAGGCTCTTATGCGGATCGTGGATCGCGGCAATCTTCAGCTCTGGGAGGTCGAAACCCTCACCCAGCATGTCCACACATACTACGATGCGTGCATCCCCGCGGCGGAGGCGGGATAAACCGTCTCGGGCCTCGCCAGCCGGAATTCCGTTATGGAGCAGTAGCGGCGCGTGCTCGGGCGCGAGCGCTGCGTAATAAGCGTGTACCTGTTCAGCGCGTTTGATGTCCGAACAGCGCGCCATGA
>CAXSHP010000038.1:12294-19436 GCA_964236935.1 uncultured Sphingomonadaceae bacterium | reverse complement strand
GGGCGTGGAGAGCGCCTGGGGGCTCTGGTCGAGGAAGGCGTGCTCGACCTGGTCGATGCCGCTGTGGCTCGCGAGCGGACGATCGCATCTTCGTTGCAGGCCTTGATCGAGGGCGGCAGGCCGATGTGGGATCTTGCGCGCGATATCATCGACAATCGTTCAATCGAGGCGGTCAGGCACGATGTCGCGCTGCTGGCCCCGCTGCCACGACCCGTCCGCCTGCGCGACGCAAGCCTGTTCCTAGAGCACATGGAGGCCGCCCTGAAGAAGGTCGACCGGACGATGAGCCCCCGCTTCAAGGAGCAGGTGATCTATTACAATGCCGACCATGTGCACGTCTTCGGCCACGACGCCGACATTCCGTGGCCGCACCTTTCCCAATGGATGGACTATGAACTCGAATGGGCATGCGTGATCGGTAAGCCCGGCGTCAACATCGCGGGAGAGGACGCTCGCGATCATATCTTCGGCTACACGCTGTTCAACGACTGGTCGGCGCGGGATCTGCAATTCCCGTTCATGGAAGCCGGACTCGGGCCGGGCGCCGGCAAGGATTTCGCCAACAGCCTCGGCCCTTGTATCGTGACCGCTGAAGAAATCCTGGACCCCTATGCGCTGCAGATGACTGCGCGCGTCAACGGCGAGACTTGGTCGCGCGGGACCACGGGAAGCATGCACCATCGTTTCGAGGATGCGGTCGAGCAGTTGAGCCGCGACCGGCCGCTCATTGCGGGCGAGATCATCGGATCAGGCACGGTGTTGAGCGGCTGTGGGCTCGAACTCGATCGCCGCCTCTCTCTGGGCGATGTCGTCGAGCTGGAACTGGAGCATGTCGGGATTCTTAGGAACAAAGTGGTCGCGGTGTAAGACGCCGCTGCGCGGCCTCGTGCCGTTCGTCGATCTCGCCTATCAGGGGCTCGGCGATGGCCTCGACGAGGACGCCGCCGGGCTGCGCCTGATGCTCGACACGGTCGGCAACGCGCTCGTCGCCTACAGCTGCGACAAGAATTTCGGCCTCTATCGCGAGCGCGTGGGGGCGCTGTGGGTGATGGGGGCGGCGCCCGCTGCGGTGCCCGCCATGCGGGACAATCTGCTCGTGCTGGCGCGAAGCCTCTGGTCGATGCCGCCCGATCATGGCGCCGCGATCGTGCACCTCATCCTCGAGGGTCAGGCGCTGGCCGCCGACTGGCGGCGCGAGTTCGACGAAATGCGCCGCCGGATCGCCACGCTGAGGCGATCGCTTGCCGCCGGCCACCCGGGCCTGGCGCCGATCGCCGGGCAGCGCGGCCTGTTCGCCATGCTGCCGATCGACCGGCAGGCGGTCGCTACGCTGCGGGAGCGCAGCGGCATCTACATGGCGGCGTCCGGCCGCATCAACGTGGCGGGTCTGCGGGACGAGACGATCGCGCCGTTCGTGGCGGCGGTGACGCCCTTCCTGCCGGCATGAACGAAGCGGCATGGATATCGCCTTTCGGCCGCCAACCCAGTCTGGGGACATCATGATCAAGGCTCTTACCCATGAGGAGCGCACCACGCTGCTCGCGAACCACCCCGCCTGGTCGTACGTCGAGAGCCGCAGGGCCTTGCACCGCCGGTTCGTCTTCGCGGATTTTTCCGCCGCGATCGGCTTCATGATGCGGATCGCGCTCGAAGCCGAGAAGATGGACCATCATCCCGAATGGACGAACGTCTACGACAAGGTCGATATCTGGCTCACGACGCACGATGCCGACGGCGTCTCGGCGCGCGACGTGCGGCTCGCCGAGGCGATCGAACGGATCATGACGTCCCTTTGACCGGGACAGGCGCGGCCGAGCCTGCGGCGAGATCCTCGACCGCCCGGAACGGCTCATCCATGCCGAACGCCGCCGGGCCCACGACCGCCAGGCTGCGCGGCGGCCGCAGCATCGCGTCCGCCGCATAGCCGAGGACCTTCACGCGCTGCCCATAGGACAGCATCTCGCCGGTCAGCGGTCCGCCCGTCTCCCGGTCCAGCACGGCGATGAGGTCGGGCACGATCGCCACCGTCTCGCCGTTCCGGCGCGCGACGGTGAATTCGTTCTGGATATCGATAGTGAGCTCGTCCGCCGGGTCGGCGATGCCGCGCAGGGTAGCGCGGCCCCAGTGCCAGCCGTCGCGGGTTTCGCGGAAGACATCGGTGATCCTGCCGTCGAACAGGACGTGCGCCGGCCGATCGTCGCGCCGCCGCAGCACCGCGACGAGATCCGCGAAGATATCGCGGCCGGTGTCGCGGGCGAGGCGAATGGCGCGGCCGATGGCGAGCGTCTGCGTCAACGTCCGCAACACCGCGCATCGCTTGAGCTGCCGGCTGGACATCGGATAAAAAGCGCCCAGCGCGGCGGCGCCCAGCGCGCCGGTCACCGCGCGGGCCAGCTCCTCCGCCGCCTCGTCGTCAGCCGCCTCGATCACCACCGCATTGCCCGAATCGAACCGTCTCCTTTCGATGCAGACGAGCACACCGATCGGCGCCGTTTCCCAGTCGAATTTGTGGACAACGCTACTCGCAAGCGGTATGTCTTTCAGAAAGGCCGTTACGAAGGTCAAAGGCGATGGCCGAGTTCGCCAAGGGAAGTACCAAGCTTCCCACGTAGTGAGCGGTGACTTGCCTGATAGGAGAGCAAGTCTGTGACCATCGCACGCGTCAGCATATTGTCAGTGTCAGGCAGCGGGGCCGCTGATCCCGCGTACGCGGGGCGTAAATAATGGCATCCCAAGTTGCCTTCAGCGCCTTTGGCGAACTACTCACGCCGAAACCCGCACCGGCGCGGTCGAAGTGCGAGACGATCTCGCGTCTCGAAGAGAGCGCCTTGCGCCTGTTTTCGAAGCACGGCTTCGAAGGGACGTCGCTCCGCGATATCGCGAATGACGCCGCAGTGCCGTTGAGCACGATCGATCGCTATTTTGGGTCGAAGCTCGATCTTCTGAACGAACTCAAGTCTTCGATCTGGAAGCAGGTCAATGCGGAGCGGGAGGCGCTTTTAAAGAAATCGGTGGAAACCAAGAATGCTGCGCCGACCCTGCGCGCGTTGCTTCATGCCTTTGTCTATCCGATCGTGAAGCGTAGCGTCGGTGAAGAGCGATCCACCTTGTCCTTGCGGCTTTTGCGCGAATGTGTCGCGCTCGACGTTCACAGCGGCTCCACCAACGCGCCGGAGTGGATCGCCAAGGTCGCTAGCCAATGGGTCGCGGCGATCATCGCGGCGGAACCAAGCCTGACGCGAGAACGTGCTGTCTGGGCCTTCTCGTTCGTCGTGATGACCGCTTTTTCGGAGCAGATGCAGTACGGGTGGTATGATCGGCTGTTGCCGGCGAACAGCGCACTGTCGGCGGATGAGCTGACGGACATGGTCGTTGATTTTTGCGATGCCGGGATTCGCGCGGTATCGGCTCAAAGCTGATTGCTCGTTCAGGCTCGAACGGCACCGGCTTAGTCAATGTCCGATCCACGACCGACCGCGATGCCACCGGTGTGGACGGACGTCCGCAACCTCGGCTTGAGCCACGCGACCTTCGGCTTACGCTGTCCTCATCCAATGACGGACGACGATCCGCGCCGCACCGCCCCAAGGTCTTCGACGTGGTTAGACAGACCCGACATTGCGAGTGAATGGGAGCGGAGGTCGGCGATCAACACCGTCCGCCAGGTGCAGGGGGGGGGGAAGCCGGGCCTTGAACGGATCACAACCGAGGCGGGTGATAGACACGCATGTTCACTTGTGGCGTTATGCGTCGCCCTGGATGGGCTGGCTTGCCGATCGTCCTTCCAGTTGGGATGTCGTCCGGCGCGATTTCGACTGGGCGGACTTGCGCCGCGAACTCGACGCCGCGCACGTCGCCGAAGTTATTCTCATGCAAGCCTGCACGACGCCGGACGAAACGGTCATGCTGCTCGATGTAGCCGAACAGCACTTAAGCGTTCTCGGCGTCGTTGGTTGGGCAACCTTGCACTCAGCCGTTGCCACCGAACGTCAGCTGGAAACCTTTAACGGCAAGCTCGTCGGCCTGCGCAACAATCATCTGTGGGAACCCGACGGCGATATCATCGGGCGCGAGCAATGCCTTGCATCGGTGCGACTGCTGACCGAGCGTGGCCTTCCGCTCGATCTCCACTTCCCAGATTACACCAGCCTGCCGCTCGCGCTGCGCCTCATCGACGAAATCCCCGACGTGCGACTCGTGATCGATCATCTTGGCAAGCCCGATCTCTGCAAACCGGAGACGTTCGCGAGCTGGTCGGAGGCGGTCGCGCCGCTCAGCCGGCATCCCAATGTCTTCATGAAATATTCGGGCTGGGCAACGTTCACCGGCAGGACCAACCCGTCTGACGTCCAGCGTTACATTGATCGCGCGATCGAGCTGTTCGGGACCGATCGCATCATCTTTGCCAGCAACTGGCCGGTCGCGCTCGTCGCCGGCAGCTACCGCGAAACCTACGAGGCGACGCTTGCGACCCTCGCCGGGTTGAGTGCCGTTGACCTCGACAACGTCATGTACGGCTCGGCCAAACGCTGCTATCTGGACCGTCAGTGACCTGCTGCCTTCGCGTCGATGAGAACGCAGGCGAGCACGGCGGGCTCGTCGCTCTCCACGCGCCATCCGTGCATGCACGCCTGCTGCACGACATAGTCGCCCCGCTCGAGTAGGCGATCGCCTACTTCGGACAGCATCCACAGTCTTCCCGAAAGCAAGACGAAATAGTTGAGCGAGTCGGTTCGGTGCATCGTGGGATGCTTGGCCGCGCGAAGCTCGTCGAGGCTCGGCACGTGTTCGCTGTTCAGCCCGCGATGGAGTTCGAGCATTTGCTCCGGCGTCACATCGTTGAGTGCCTTGGTGAACGTCACGACGCGAAAGATCGCCCCGCCGGGGGGCGGTTCGTGCAGGAAGGTGCGGCCCTCGGTGAGATCGACGGAACTGCCGAGATCGGCCGGCGTCTCGAAGTTGACCCAGAGGTCGAACGCGCCTTCCTGTGGCACGATCTTGTCGATTACAACGTCCGAGCGGCCTTCGGCATCGTTCGCCATGACATATTTCTTAGGCATCCGGTGTCTCCTTGTTGGCGCTTCAGTATCGCGCGCTTTCGGGGAGCGTCATCGCCGTGACGTGGACGACCGTCCCGACACCGTTGTAGGCGAAGAGACAATGCGGACAGATGTCCACAATCCAGAGCGCAAGGCCTTGCCCACTGTCGTGTTGCAACGCACAATCTTCGTGCCTTTCAGGCATCCTCTCCTAAACTTATCGGGCCGGTTCGCACGAACCGGCCCACTTTTTTGTTTCGCTGGGAGCGCTCGGTGCGCGGGCATAGCTTCGGTTGGTCAGGCTGCGCACACCCGCACCACCGCGTCGATCGCGGTCACGCCGCATTGCTGCACGACCAACGGATTGATCTCAGCCTCGACCACCCGCCCCGCTGCATGGGAAAGCGCGACGATCGCGTCGGCGAGCGCGCCGAAATCACCCCGCGGCCGTCCTCGATAGCCGTTTAACGCGGTAAGCAAACGCACCTCGCCGATCATTTCCCAAGCTTGATCGCGTGTGACCGGCGCTAGCCGCAGCGCGCGGTCCTGCAGCAGCTCCGCCTGGACACCGCCGGCCGCGAGCAGGATAATCGGCCCAGCCTCCGGGTCCCGCCGAAAGGCGATGAGAACCTCCCCGACCCCGTCCGTCATCGCCTGGATCAGCAGTCGGGAGGACAACCTGCCGATCTTTTCGGCTGCGTCCCGAAAAGCGGCGTCGTCTGCGACGCCGACGATGACGCCGCCCAGATCGCTCTTATGGAGAACCGCGTTAGACAGCAGCTTGACGGCCACGGGGTAGCCAATCGGGGACGATTGAGTGTCCGACGGGACAACGGCGTGACACGCAGACGCGATACCAAGCTCGGCCAAAAGCGCATAGCCTTGCGCCTCGTCAAGCTGCCGTTGCTCGCCACCGCGTGGCGGTGGCGGCAAGGCTTTAGGTGGACGACGCGCGAACGCGGCAGCGATCGCGTCGGCGCAAGCCTCAGGCGTGCGAAAGCTCGGCACGCCACCCAACGCGAACGCCGCGAGAGCTTGGGGAGCATCAGGCGCGACGAACGCAACAAGCGGACGCGCGGCGCATGCGGCTTCGACAATGGAGGGAACAAGAAGGTGTGGCTGAAAGCGCGCCGACGAGCCGGCGACGGCAACCACCAGATCGAATTCCGGTGCGGTTAGCAGCGTTTCCAACGCCGCCGCCATTACCGCCGGTTTGGTGCCCGCTAGCGTCAGATCGACGATGGTTCCGTACGCCGCGGCAATCCCTTGCGCGGCGAGCGCTTCGCGGGTCGTCACCGAAGGCGCAGCAATCTGTACGCCCCGGACGCCAAGTTGATCGACCACCATCGCCGCGCCTCCTCCGGTCGTTGTGACGATTGCAACCCTGGGGGATCGAGCACAGGCTTGAGGCACTGGCAGGCGGGCAAGCAGCGCCGGGCATTCCACCAGCGCGTCGATCGTATCCACCCTGGCAATGCCCAGGTCCTTCAGAAAGGCGTCGGCGACGGCATCTTCGCCTGCAATCGCGCCAGTGTGCGACTGCGACAGTTCGGCACCTTGCGCGGAACGGCCGAGCTTGTATGCGACGATCGGCTTGCCCTGCTTCGCCGCTTCGAGCGCAAAACGATGGAGCGAGCGACCGTGCCGGATGCTCTCCAGAAACAGCGCGTACGACGTTACCATCGGATCGTCGAGCGTCGCTTCGCACACGTCACCCAGCGACAGATTCAGTTCGGCCCCGAGCGACACGAACCCGGCAAAGCCGACGCCCCGGGCTTTGCCGCGCGACAGGATCGCGCCGATCATGCTCCCGGAATGCGAAGCGACGAAAAGACCGCCCTGCGGCAGGTCCTCGGCGAAGACCGCATTGGCGGTGAGCGTTAGGCCCGATGCAACATGGACGATGCCGATGCTGTTCGGCCCCAGGAGGCGGGTGGTTCCCCCGGCCAGGATCAGCCGCAACTCGGTCTCGCGCGCCAGACCAGCCTCGCCCTCTTCGCCATAGCCCCCGGCCAGAATGCTGGCGACCGGCACGCCGCGCTTGACACACGCTGCCAGCGCAGCCGCGACTCCATCGGTCGGTGCCAGGATGAAGACGTGGTC
>CAXSHP010000038.1:0-12284 GCA_964236935.1 uncultured Sphingomonadaceae bacterium | reverse complement strand
CAGCGCTTCGAGCGACGGCCAGGCGCGTTCACCCAGGACGGTCGGACGATGCGGATTGATCGGGTAGACGTTTCCGGCAAAGCCGTTGCGACGGAGAAAGGCCAGCGGCCGCGCGGTCGTCTTATTGGGATCGTCGGAAGCGCCGAGCAGTGCGATGCTGCGGGGACGGAACAGGCCGTCGGCGAGCCTCATCCCGCGGGACGCTGATCGAATTTGCGGCCGAAGACCTCCTCGGCGATCCGGTTCTTCAAGACCTCGGTCGAACCGCCCGCGATCATCCAGCCCCGCGTCCGGCGGAAGCAATATTCGACCAGGCTCTCCTGACTGTATCCCAGCGCGCCCATCGCCTGGACGGCAAGGTTCGCGGCATCGAAGCCAGCCTGGTTGCACATCAGCTTGGCCGCCGCGGTATCATAAGCGGACGGTAGAGCGTCGGCGGATGCGGCGCGGTGGAGCAGCATCTGAGCCGCATCCATTTTAACGGCGACTTCGGCGAACTGCCATTGCAAGCCCTGAAATTCGGCGAGCGGCCGGCCGAACTGGCGACGCTCCAGCACGTGTTTCCTGGCGACCTCGAACGCATGGCGACCGACCGCGAGCGAGCGGGCGGCGTTCCCGACGCGCTCGACGTTGAAGCCGGCGATCTGACGTTTGAACCCACCTTCTCCCAGCAGCAGGTTACGCCGGGGAATAACGCAATCCTCGAAATAGAGCTGGCACCATTGTTCGCCGCTCATGAAGGAAGAAGGCTTCCCGACCATCAGGCCCGGCGCATCCCGGTCGACGAGCACCGAACCGATGCCTTTCGTGCCCGGACCGAAGCGCACGTACACGAGGTACACGCTTGCATCGGCGCTATGGGTCGAGAAAACCTTGCTGCCGTTGAGTACGATCTGCTCATCCTCGATCCGGGCGCTGGTCTGCAACTCGGTCACTGCTGAGCCGGCGCCTGGCTCGCTCATGCAGAGCCCGATCAGCGTGTCGCCTGCCAACAGGTCCGGCAGGTAGCGCGCCTTCTGCTCCTCATCGGCATAGTGTACGAAGGTGCGGATCGGCCCGAAGTTTCCCGCCTGCACGACATCCGCGCTTTTGGGGCAGACCATCGCGAGTTCCTGGATGGCGATCACCGCGTCCATCAGCGTACCGCCCGCGCCCCCGTCCGCTTCGGAAAAGACAATGCCGAGCAAGCCCTGCGCTGCGAGGACGCGCGCCAGATCGAACGAGAAGTTCGGATCGTGCGCGCGGCGCAGCGCATCGGCCGCGAGATGGGCGCGCGCGAACCGCGCCACGCTGTCGCGAAACGCGCTTTGCTCTTCGGTCAGTTCGTAAACCATCAGGACTCCACTGCATATCCGGCAGATTTCTCGGATCGATCATCGTGGCACGTCCGCATCATTCGCTGGGCGAACCGCCGGCGAAGGTCTTCAGGAAGCGGAGAAGGCGCACCGGCCTGACGGTGAACGAGTGTCGTCAGCGCGACCGCGACACAGCGATCGCCTTGGACGAGCGCCTGAGCGAGCTTGAACGAAGTCTGGCCGATACCCGCGCAACCGGTATGGACCTCGACCGTCCCGGGGTGCTTTGCCTCGTCGAGGTAATCGATCGTCACGCGCGCAATGACGAAGGCATGACCTTTCGCGCTTTGCGTTACCAGATCGTCATCGAGCACCTCGGCGTCGAATGCCGCGCGAGCCTCCGCCAGATAGCGCGCCAATGCGATGTTGTTGACGTGCTGCAGGCTATCCACATCGGTAAACAGCAGCCGGAAGGTCGTGCTCGTCGGATAGCGACCGACGTCGGTCGGAGCGATGGGATCGACCATGATCAGGCAGCTAAGCTGATGCAGCGGGTCTGCAGGAAGGCGGCGACGCCCTCGGCTCCACCCTCGGTGCCGATGCCGCTGTCCTTCGTCCCGCCGAACGGCGTCTCGGGAAAGGACGCGATCCAGCTGTTGATGGCGAGCGTTCCGCAATGAACGTCACGGGTCAGGCGCTCGGCGACGCTCAGCCGCTGGGTCGCGGCGTAGGCGGCAAGGCCGAACGGCAGGCGATTGGCCTCCGCTATGGCTTCGTCGATCGTGTCGAACGGAGCGAGCAGCGCGATCGGTCCGAACGGCTCCTCCGCCATGACCCGCGCGTCGAGCGGGACGTTTGCGAGCACGGTCGGCTGATGCCAAAAGCCCGCCCGTTCGATCGGCAAGCCCCCGGCGATTACCGCAGCGCCATGCGTACGCGCATCCGCGACGAGCGTCGTCACCGCCTCCAGCCGCCGTGCATTCTGCAATGGGCCTATCGCCGTTCCCTCCATAAAGGGGTCGTCGATCCGCAGCGCCTCGGTCGCCGTGACAAACGCTTCGCTGAAGCGTGCGAAGATCGGGCGTGCGACTAGGAAACGCGTCGGAGATGTGCAGATTTGTCCGGCGTTTCGAAATTTGGCCGCGGCGGCAGCGGGCGCGACCTCTTCGGGACAAACGTCGTCGCAGATCAGCACCGGAGCGTGCCCGCCAAGCTCGAACACCGTCCGCTTCAACGTCAGCGCGGCGCGAGCGGCCAGCCGGCGTCCGATGTCCGTCCCGCCGGTGAAGCTGAACATCCGCAGCCCGGGATGGTCGACCATGCGGCCGACCGACGCGGGCGGGTCCCCCAGCACCATGTTCACGACACCGGGCGGGATACCCGCGTCGTGCAAGGCGCGGACGAGCAACTGGGCGGTCGCCGGCGTGGCCTCGCTCGGCTTGAGGACGATCGTGCAACCTGCGGCAAGCGCCGAGGACAGTTTGCGCGCGGGCGTCAGCGCGGGCGCGTTCCAGCCGCTGACGGCCCCCGCCGGACCGACCGGTACATGGATCGCGCTCAGCCGAAGGTTGGGAGACCTTGAAGGGATCAACCGGCCGTAGAGGCGGCGCGCTTCCTCGGCAGACCATTCGAACATTTCGCAGGCGAGTTCGGCCTCGCGCAGGGCTTCGCCAAGCGGCTTGCCGAGTTCGAGTGTGATGAGGTTCGCCAGAAGCACTTTCTGAGCCCGGACCCGCTCGGCTGCGGCGCGGAGAATTTGGCTGCGCTCCAGAGCAGGCCTTAAGCGCCATGCTTCGAAACTGTCGCAAGCAGCGGTGATCGCGCGTTCGACATCGGCTGGGCTGGCGACCGGAGAATGACCAAGCGTCTTGCCGGTCGCAGGGTCGACCACCGGTTCACTCGGTCTCGCCCCGGCAGCGACCCATTCTCCACCGATCAGCAAGTGAAGACACGGATAGTTGGTTTCGGCGCTGGCCCGACGCGCGTCGCTCATGGTGTGGCCTCGTGCGGGCGTTGCAGCAGCTTCAGGAACACTGGATAATATTCATGCTCGAAGCCTGCGGCCCGGGTCGTTTCTAGCAGTGCCTGCGTCGCGAGTGCGCCGGGCAAATCGAGCTGGACCTCTTGAGCAAGGTCCAGAGCATAGCCGATATCCTTGAGCGCGTAGGTCGTCGGAAAAGTGGCGGGTGGAAAGGTCTCGGGCACGAGCGCACCCATTCCGGCATTGCGCAGCATGAAGCTGTCGGCCGAACCCAGCGACATCACGTTGAACAAGGTCTTGCCATCGAGCCCCTGCGCCCGGCCGACCGCCAGCGCCTCCGCGAGGGCGTGCACGGTCATGAACACGATCATGTTGTTCAGGATCTTGACGACCTGCCCCGATCCGGAAGGACCGCAATGGCTGACATCGCTTCCCATGAACCGCAGGTACGGCTCAATCGCCGTGAATTGCTCGGGCGTGGCTCCGACCATGATGCTGAGCGTGCCGTCGCGCGCGGCCTGTCGAAGGCGTGCGACCGGCGCGTCGATGAAGTCGAGCCCGCTTGCCGCAAAGCGCGCGTTCAAGCTTCGGGCGAGCGACGCCGGTGCGGTGCTCATATCGACAACCGCCCGCAATCGGCCGGGTGCCGCGAGCAGGCGCTCGCAGACGTCCGATACCTGCGGCGCTGCCGGAAGCGACAGGAAGACGAGTTCAGCCGCGGCGGCAACGTCCTCGATACGGTGGCAGCCGACCATCCCGGCATGTACCAGACGATCGACCTTGCCGGCGTCGAGATCGAAGCCATGCACCTGGACGCCGGCTTTGGCGACGACGTTGGCGGCCATGCCTTCGCCCATGACACCGAGGCCGATGAAACCGAGCGAAGCATAGTCCGTCATGGGTTCTCCTCGTCCGACGGCGTGGTCGACGGACTGCATTGCGCGGGTCATCGCATCAAGCCGACATCGAGCGGTGTCGCTTGCGGTACACCCGCCCAGAAGACGGGATCGTGGCTGAAGAAGATGGCGGTTCCGCTGTCACGGATGCGTCGCAGCATCTTCAGCGAGTCGAGATACCGATCTGCGTTATGACAGCTTTCCGGCAGCCTCAGTTCGTCGAGTGAGCGTTTGAGATTGCAGCAGTCCCCGGCGAGCAGCACCTCGCCGCCCAATGTGCGCACCCGCACCGACTGGTGGCCTGGGGTGTGCCCCGGGGTCGGCATCAGCACAACCGTGCCGTCTCCGAACAAGTCAAATTCGCCCGTGAGGCGCTTCAGTGGCTGTCCTGTGACGAGTTCGTCGGCAACGTATGAGGAATCGACGCCAGCCTGAGAATAGTTCCATTCGTCCTCTTGGATGATTACCGTGGCATTGGGCAGAAGCACGTTGCCGCCCGCATGATCGAGATGAAGATGCGAATTAATGATCCAGCGGACGTCACCTGGCGCCACCCCGATCTGGCTGAGCCTGGCGGCGATCGTCTCGTGCTCGCCGAAGTCCACCCGTCCGCTGCTCGGGGTTCCGGTCTTGCGGCGATACTTCGCGCCCAGACCTGTATCGAAGAGGCAAAGGGCGATCGGATGATCGATCAAGTAGGCGGTCACCGGAATCCTGATCTGACCGCTCTCGCCGCACAGGAAATAAGACAGGGGCAGTTCGATGTGGCCGCAGGTGAACGCGAACAGACGAACGCTCGCGTCGTCTGGATCGCGCGGAAACGCAGCCACTCCGACAGCTCGCATCAGCCCGCTGTTCCTGCGCCGACGGCATAGGCTAGTCGCACCCTGCAGATCGCCGACGACCTTCCCTCACCCGGCTCAACCACTGGGATGTTCATCGGTTAAACCGGGCCGGCGGAGCGAGAGGAAGAGCAACGCGCTCGCAAGCAACATGCCGCTCGCCGCATAGAGCGCCGCCGTGTAGCTTTTCGTCGCGTCATAGATGCTGCCGAAGAAAATTGGCGACAGCCCGGCACCCACCATCGTCGCGGAATAGAGCAGGCCGTACAGCCGGCCATAGGCGCGCAGGCCGAAGTAGCGGGCAGTCATATAGCCGATCAGGTCGATCTCCGCGCCCATTGCGATGCCGAAGGCGATCGGACCGAGTGGGGCAACGGGCGCTCCGAAAAGCCCGAGACCGGCGATACAGAGGGCGGCGATGGTCATGATCGTCGCGGCGACCCGAGGCGCGTAGAAGCGATCGACGAGCCACCCGGACAGCAGGCGGCTGAAGATCTGGACGATACCGGCCGAACTCGCGATCAGGCCCGCGGTGCTGGCGCTGACCCCTGCATCGCCCAGGAAAGACAGGAGATGCAATTGCATCCCGCCGACCGACAACGGAACCAGAATGAAGCAGGCACCGAGCGTCCAAAAGGCGCGATCGTGCAGAGCGGCCGCAAAGGACTCGCCGCTCCCGTCGGAAACGCCCGCCGTCGCGCGAACGATGGCCGCCTGCCGCGACATCAACACCACCACGACGGGGATCGCGCAGCCGACGATCACCGCCAACGCCACATAGCCCTGCCGCCAGCCGACGCGAGCCCCATAGGGCGACAGCAACGCCGGTAGCAGCGCGGCGCTGATCCCGATGCCCAGCATGGCGATTCCCAGCGCAAGGCCGCGACCCCGAACGAAACTCGCGCTAACCGCGCGTGCATAGGGGACAGCCGCCGCACCCGACGCCAATGCGCCCGTCGCCGCGAACAATAGATAATACAGATTAAGGCTCGGACCGAGCCGGCTGAACAGCACCAGAGCCAGCGTCAGCGCGGCAAGCCCGAAGGCGGCGATCCACGCGGCGCGAACGCGATCGGCGACCCAGCCGACCATCGGCGACATCACCGCGACGACACCCATGAGAATGGCCGGCCCGACCGAAAGTTCGGCCCGGCTCCAGCCGAAATCGGCCTGCAACGCTCGCATGAAGACCGCGATCGCCGCCGCCGGGATGGCGGTCACGCCGACCGCGATCCCGAGATTGGCCCCGAGCACCACCGGCCAGCCAGCTGCGAACTCGCGTTTCACCGCGCTTGAATACGGCTCGACCAACGACGGCGCAGCCCCCGGTGCGACAACAGGCACGGCCTCGGCCACGCCAGCGAAGCTCGCCGCCATTGGCGTCACGGGTATCGCGATCGAATCAGATTGCGTCACGCCGCACCTCGCATTCGCCTCGTGCCATGAGCTTTCGATGTCGGTCGAACACGGTCACCTCTCCAAAGGGCGATGCCCCAGGTTAGCCCGTGACGACATGCACCTGAGGATTAGGCGACTTGGCACCGCCCACGGTCAACCTCGGTCTGTGGACACCCGTTTTCAAAAACACGAGGGCGAGCTCCAGACACCTTTTTTGCGACCATTCCTATCCGCTCAAGCCTCAAGCGTTCGCGCGATGAGCAGCTTCATGATCTCGCTGGTTCCGCCGTACACCCGCTTGACCCGGACGTCCTGATACAGCCGCGCGATCGGGTATTCGGTCATGTAGCCATACCCGCCGAAGAATTGCTGGCAGCGATCGACGATCGTCTGGGCATGTTCCGACAGCCAGTATTTGGCCATGCTCGCGGTCGCCGCGTCCAACGTCCCCGCCATGTAACGTCCAATGCAGTCATCGACGAAGCTGCGGCCGATGGTCGCCTCGGTCTTGCAATCGGCGAGCACGAACTGGGTGTTCTGGAAATCGAGCACGCGCTTGCCGAACGCCTTGCGCGTGCGGACATAATCCAGCGTATGCGCGAGGGCGGACTCGATCGTCGCGAGACATTCAATCGCGATGATCAGCCGCTCCTTCGGCAGCTCTTTCATCAGCTGGTAGAGGCCATGACCCTCGACACCGCCGAGCAGATTGTCGGCCGGAAGCTGCACGTCATCGAAGAACAACTCCGACGTATCTCCCATCGCCAGACCGATCTTGTCGAGGTTTCGCCCGCGGACGAAGCCCGCGGCGTCCCGCGCCTCCACGACGATCAGCGAGATACCCTTGCTGCCGGCGTCGGGTTCGGTTTTCGCCACGACGATGATAAGGTCGGCGTGCTGGCCGTTGGAGATGAACGTCTTCTGCCCCGTGATCGCATAGCCGTTGCCGCTGCGCAGCGCCGTCGTGCGAATGCCCTGAAGGTCCGACCCCGTACCCGGCTCGGTCATCGCGATCGCCAGGATCGACTCGCCAGACACGATCTTCGGCAGCCACCGGCGGCGCTGCTCGTCGGTGCCGTATTTCTCGATGTAACCCGCGCAGATCGCATTGTGGAGCGGCACGCCCCAGCCGTCCGCGCCGATCAGCCCGAGGCGCCGCATGAGCACCGCCTCATGTCGGAAATCGCCCCCCGCACCGCCGAACTCGGCCGGCATAGACAGACCGAGCAGGCCCGCATCGGCCATCTCCTGCCAGGCGGCACGCTCGACGATCCCGTCGCTGCGCCATTGCTCGATCCGCGTCTCGGGCGCGATACCGGCCAGTGCACGGCCGACCGAATCGTCAAAATGGACGAGTTCCTCATCCATCCATGGCGACGGCTGAGCGAAGACATCGGCCATGCCGATCAGCGCGCGGCCATGCGGATAGCGCCATCGAGCCGCACGTCCTCGCCATTGAAATAACCGTTCTCGATCATCGTCAGCGCGAGATTGGCATATTCCGGCGGATTGCCGAGCCGCTTGGGGAAGGGCACCGAAGCGGCGAGGTTGTCCTTCACCTGTTGCGGCGCGCCCTGCATCAGCGGCGTCTCGAAGATGCCCGGCAGGATGGTGTTGATGCGGATGCCTTCGCTCATCAGGTCGCGCGCGATCGGCAGCGTCAGGCTGACGATCCCACCCTTCGACGCGGAATAGGCGGCCTGCCCCATCTGGCCGTCTTCCGCTGCGACCGACGCGGTCATCACGATCGCACCGCGCTCGCCATCGGTGCCCGGTTCCAGCGTCAGCATTCCTGCCGCCGCCTTGGCAACGCAGCGAAACGTGCCCACCAGATTGATCTGAATAATCTTGTTGAACGCGTCGAGCGGGAAATGCTTGATACTCCCGTCTTCTTTGGACCGGCTGGCGGTCTTCGCGGCATTGCCGGTGCCAGCGCAGCAGACCAGCACGCTCTCCTGGCCGTGCGCGTTGCGCGCCTTGACGAAGCCGGCGTCGACGCTCGCTTCGTCGGTCACATCGACCTTGCAAAAGAGGCCGCCGATCTCCGCCGCGACCATTCCTCCCTTTTCCTCGTTCAGGTCGAAAATTGCGACCTTCGCTCCCTTGGCAGCGAGCGCGCGCGACGTCGCCTCGCCTAGGCCCGAGGCACCGCCGGTAACGACCGCGGCGATCGAATCATTCACGTGCATTGCGCTATTTTCCTTTTCGCGGTGGCGCCGGTCAGGCGTCGATGCGTTCGATGATGATGGCCGGTGCCATGCCGCCGGCCGCGCACATGGTAACGAGTCCATAGCGCCCGCCGGTGCGCTCCAGTTCGTCAAGCACGGTTCCGACAAGGATGGCTCCCGTCGCGCCGATCGGATGGCCCAACGCGATCGCACCGCCGTTCACGTTGACCTTGGACCGCTCGAGACCGAGGTCGCGGATGAACTTCTCCGCGACGACCGCAAAAGCTTCGTTGATCTCCCACAGGTCGATGTCGTCAGCTGTTAGGCCGGCCTTCGCCAGCACCTTCTTCGCCGCGGGAACGGGAGCGTTCAGCATCAGCGTCGGATCGTCGCCGATGTTGGCGGTCGCGACGATTCGAGCGCGTGCCTTGAGACCATGCTTCTCGGCATAATCGCGCGAGGCGATCAGCACCGCCGCCGCCCCATCGACCACGCCCGACGAGTTGCCGGCATGATGGACGTGCTGGATGTCCAGATCGGGGAACTTGCGGTTGATCTGTTGGCGAAAGGTCGTGCCGCTTTCATCATAAGCATAATCAGCAAGCGCCGCAAAGGCCGGCTTCAACTGTGCAAGGCCTTCGGCAGTGGTTTCAGGACGCGGATATTCGTCGCGGTCGAGGATCAGTGTACCGTCATCGGCGACCACCGGTACGATCGACCGCTCGAAGCGTCCCTCGGCGATCGCGCGGGCCGCCTTGCGCTGGCTATCCATGCCGAAACGGTCGACATCCTCGCGCGTAATCCCTTCCAGCGTGGCGATGGCGTCACCGCAAATACCCTGGTGCGATTGCGGATGGCTTGCATCGAGCCGCTCGTTTAGTGATCCCATCAGGGTCGGCGGCAAGCCCGCCGCCTGCTCGGCCGCCATAACCGCGGTCGTATAGCTCATCATTTCGGTCCCGCCGGCGATGACGAGATCCTCCATGCCGCTCATCACCTGCGCCGCGGCCAAACTGACGCTCGTGATCCCGCCGCCGCAGAAGCGGTCGAGCGTGACACCGCTGGCCGTGGTGGCATAGCCGGCATCGAGCGCAGCCATGCGTCCAAGGTCGCCGCCCTGCTTGCCCTTCTGCATCGATGTCGACCAGATGATGTCGTCGACGTCGGCCGTATCGAGCCGATTGCGATAAGCAAGTGCCTTCAGAACAGTTGCGGCAAGATGCTGCGGATGGAATTGCGAAAGCGCGCCCTTGCCCGGCTTTCCTATGCCGCGCGGGGTTCTGACCGCATCGATAATTAGGGCTTCGGCCATTTTTCACACTCCGACGACAATTGGAGCGACTTAAGTCACCGACGAACTACGTCAACGTCCGTGCCGACGAGATCGTGGACACTGGTCCACATAAAGGCTGCCGCGGGCGGGCCGTGGTTCACGCTATACGGGCCGGATCGTTCCCGGGTCGCTGGGACAGCTCACCCGACGCGGAGCAGGTACGCGCCGGAGTTCACCGTGCCGAGCCGGGCAGTGGATTGGCATCGTCCGACAGCAGATCATTGTCGGTCCCCGGGGGGGACGGCGGACGGGGGAGCGGACACGGCGTGCCGGTGTAACGGGGGGCGGGCGCCGGCTGTACTACGCCGCACACATCGACGAAGGTCGAGCGGCCGCGATTGTGCGGATGGTCGAGCGCCTCGGACATGGAGAGGACCGGCGCCACGCAGGCGTCGCTCGTGCCGAACAGCGTGCACCACCCGTCGCGACTCCGTGTCTTGAAGAGTGCGGCCAGAGCAAGTTTCTGCTCGGGCCAGCGCCTCCGGTCGTACTGCTCGTCGAACAGCGCATCGTGCGCGATCCCCGCCAGCTCCCGGAAGCGCGCATAGAATTGCGGCTCGATCGCGCCCAAAGCGATATGACCGCCGTCGCCGGTTTCATAGGTGTCGTAGAACGGCGCGCCGGTATCGAGCAGATTGACGCCGCGTTCCTCGCGCCAGCTACCGTCCGCGCGGAAGCCCCAGATCATTGCCGACAGCAACGCCGATCCGTCGGTCATCGCGCAATCGACGACCTGTCCGCTTCCTCCCGCCTTCACCGACAACAGTGCGCTGACCATGGCGAAGGCAAGCAACAAGCCACCACCGCCGAAATCCCCGACGAGGTTGATGGGCGGTGTCGGTTTGTCCCCCGCCCGGCCAAACGTCCCGAGCACACCAGACAAGGCGATGTAGTTGATGTCGTGACCCGCAGCCAATGCCCATGGGCCGGTTTGCCCCCAACCCGTCATGCGGCCATAGACGAGGTTCGGCGCGTCGGCGAGGAGCACGTCGGGACCGATGCCGAGCCGTTCCATCACGCCCGGTCGAAATCCCTCGATCAGCCCGTCCGCCGTCCGGCACAGCGCACGAAGCTTTGCGATGTCGTCGGGCGACTTCAGGTCGAGCACGACCGACCGTCGCGACCGCAGCAGCGGATCGCGCGGCGCATGGCCGGTTCCGGGACGGTCGACGCGGATCACTTCCGCACCATGATCGGCGAGCATCATCGCGGCAAACGGGGCCGGCCCGAGCCCGGCAATCTCGACAATGCGGATCCCGGCGAGCGGTCCCATAGCTAAGCTTGCGTCCCGGGCGCGAACATCATGACGGCTCTCCGGTGGTCACACGACTTAGCCGTCCTCCATCTTTCGCAAGGCGTCGAAGCAACGGGGACACCGCAGATGCACCGCAGTTCCGGTCGAGCGCCGTCACCACTTCGGAGAGGCCGACGCTATCCGCCCAGAAGGTCGGGCCTCCGGTCCACGCCGGCCATCCACAAGCGGCAACGAGCGCGGCATCGATGTCGGACGCTCGTTGCGCCGTCCCGTCCTCGAGCATCTCGGCCGCCTCGTTGACCGCCGGGTACAGGAGTTTCTGGATGATCTGGTCGTCGCTGCCGAGCTGATCGTCGATTGCCGCTGCGCTCGTCTCGAGCACGCTGTCGCCGGACGCGAAGGCATTGAATGGAAAGCCAAAACTGCACAGCGTTCGATCCATGCGCGACGGCGAGACACCGTCCATTCTCAGATTCTGCATCGCCGCCGATACTTTTGCCCTCACACGACCGGCAACCGAGCCCGTTCGCGCACGCGTCACGATCGCTAGCTTGCCCAGCTTGCGGCCGAGCGCCATTGCCGTCGCGACTGCGTGTGGCGAACTCTCGTCGGTTCGCGCTACTTCGACCAGTCGAATGGACCCGCCCTGCATCGCCGGGTGCAATCCGACGACCCGTCGGGGATCTTCCAATGCAGCAGCCATCGCATCGAGATCGAAGTGTCCCGCCACGCTCCCCAGGATCGCACCGGATCTTGCGACAGTAGCGATCTCGCCGAACATGCGCTGCTTCAAGCTCAGATCCCGATCGAGCGTATCGATGACGAAATCGGCCGTGCCGACCGCATCGGCGAGCGCGGCACGCACGTGTCGACTGTCACCATCGTTGGAGTCTGCACCCTCAGCCGGGTCGAACAGCGTCACCGTCAAGCCGCGAACGCGGAGTGTTGCGGCGATGCTGCTCGCTACCGTATCGGAGCCGATGATAGCGACGGTCCCGATGTCACTCGGCCGTGTCTCAGCGCCCGTACCGAAGATCTTCGCTGCTGCCCGTTCGGCGAAAAAGAGGTGGCGCTGCGCAGCGGATTCGGTCGAGTCTTTCAGTTCCAGAAACAACT
>CAXSHP010000037.1:19591-19866 GCA_964236935.1 uncultured Sphingomonadaceae bacterium | reverse complement strand
TGGACCCCTACACACTTTCCAGGCGTGCGCCTTCGACCACTCGGCCACCGCTCCGCGAACGGCGGGGCCTATCGCGCGCGGCGCGGTTGCGCAAGCGGGGTGGCCGGGCCGGCTGGTCGCCCCCGTTTATTGCCCGCGCGGCCGCCGTCCGCCCCGCCACTGGCCGCGCGACTCCCTGCCGTATCCGCCGCCCGATCCGTTCACGCCGCCTTCGACGGTCGACGGGCGATCGCGCCAGCGCATCGGCTGCGCCTCGGATCGCTGCGGCGCCTCGC
>CAXSHP010000037.1:3191-19581 GCA_964236935.1 uncultured Sphingomonadaceae bacterium | reverse complement strand
ATGGAGCCTGGCCGCGATCCCGGCGCAGGCCGTAGCGGCCCCGATCGGGCGGCGCGACGCCGCCGTCACCGGCTTGCGGCGGGCGGCCCTGCCAATGGTTGCCGCGATCACCGCGCAGACCGCCGTTCGCCTGGCCCTCCGCGGTGCCGGGGCGGCCGTGCCACGCGCCGTGGCCATCCCCGCCATGGCTTTGCCAATGATCCCGATCGCGGTCGCGCCAGCGATAGCGCCGCCCGCCGCGATCGTAGATGTAGAAGCCGCTGCCGGGATAATAATAGCCATCGTACCAGCCGTAGCCGGAGCCGTAAAAGCCGTCTCCGCCATAACCGTCGCCGTAATAGCCGGAACCGATCGCGACCGAGCCGCTGCTGTAGCCGCCATAGCCGTAATCATCGTCATAGCATCCGCCGAGGGCAAGTGCGCCGGCCAATCCCAGCGCGGCGCCGCTCAATCGCCAATGAATCATCGATACTCTCCTGAAACGCTTGTCTCTCAATGCGTTGGAGATCGCATGCGGCGGTTGAACGAGGTGTGAACTATTGGTCGGCGAGCTTGCCGAACTTCGCCTCGAAGCCGGCGCGGTCGCCCTGCGCCAGATGCTGCGCCTGCTCGATCCATTTGTCGCGCACGATGCGGCCGCGGAACGATCCCATCTCCGCGTCGATTCGGGCAATATCCTCGTAGGTCCAGGCCGCGATCTGATCGAAGCGGGTCACCCCGAGCGCGTTGAGCCGCGCCGCCGCCTTCGGTCCGAGACCTTTGAGCGTGGTCAGCGTGTCGGCCGGTCCGGCCTTGGGCCGGCGCCCGCGCCTGGCCGGCTCCGCGGCCGGGTCGTCGGGTTCCGGCACAATCGACTCGATGGCGGCCGGCGCGGTTTCAGCTTCGGTTTCAGGGGCAGGGGCAGGGGTCTCGTCGGCGACCGGCGCCAGCTCCGGCTCGCTCGGGCGCGTCACACGGCGAACGGGCCTGGCCGGCGCGTCGCGCAGCAGCAGCCACAGCCCAAGCGCCGCCGCGGCGAGGGCGATCACGATGATCCAGTAGGTCGTCAGGCTCGGCATCTCGATCCCTCGATGTTCGTCGCCAATTCATGCCGTCCGCCTGGGGCCGGCGCAACCCGCGCGAAAGCCTGTATCATTGCGGGACAGATACCTCGCGAGCGACCTCGCGCCAGCCGATATCGCGGCGGCAGAAGCCCGATGGGAACAGGATCGCGTCCACCGCGCGATAGGCGGCCGCCTGCGCCGCGCCGACGCTGTCTCCGCTCGCGGTGACGGCGAGCACGCGGCCGCCTTCGGCGATCAGGCCGTGCGCGTCGAGCGCGGTGGCGGCGTGGAAGATCTTCGCTCCCTGCGCCTCCGCTTCGTCGAGCCCGCCGATCGCGCCGCCCTTTTCCGGCGGGCCGGGATAGCCCTTGGCCGCCATCACCACGGTCAGCGCCGGGCGATCGGAGAAACGCGGCGCGGGCAGCGCGGCGAGCCGCCGCTCGGCGACCGCAAGCATGATCTCGAGCAGATCGTCGTCGAGCCGCATCATCAGCACCTGGCACTCGGGATCGCCGAAGCGCGCGTTATATTCGATCAGCTTGGGGCCGTCGGGGGTCAGCATCAGCCCGGCATAGAGCACGCCCGAATAAGGCGTCCCCGCCGCCGCCATCGCGCGCACCGTCGGCGCGACGATCTCGGCGATCGCGCGCGCCTCGAGGTCCGATGTAAGCACCCGCGCCGGGCTATAGGCGCCCATGCCGCCGGTGTTGGGGCCGACGTCGCCGTCGCCGACGCGCTTGTGATCCTGCGCCGAGCCGAACGGGACCACCGTCTCGCCGTCGGTCAATGCGAACAGGCTGATCTCCTCGCCGTGCAGGAATTCCTCGATCACGACTTCCGCGCCCGCCTCGCCGAAGCCGCCGCCGAACATATGGTCGATCGCCTCCTCGGCCTCGCCGAGCGTCCACGCGATCACCACGCCCTTGCCGGCGGCGAGCCCGTCGGCCTTGATCACCACCGGCAGTTGGAACGCCTCGAGCGCATGGAGCGCCGATTCCTTGCCGATGTGGTGCTGGTAGATCGCGGTCGGGATGCCGGCGCCGGCGCACAGCGCCTTGGTGAAGGCCTTCGATCCTTCGAGCCGGGCCGCGGCCCTGTTGGGGCCGAACACCGCGATCCCGGCGGCGCGCAAGGCATCGCCGAGCCCGTCGACCAGCGGCGCCTCCGGGCCGATCACGACCAGAGCGATCGTCTCGCGCGCGCAGCACGCGGCGACCGCCGCATGATCGGCAAGATCGAGCGGCACCAGCGTGGCGTGCTGCGCGATGCCGGGATTGCCGGGTGCCGCGAACAATTTGGTCAGGCGCGGCGATTGCGCGAGCTTCCACGCCAGCGCATGTTCGCGCCCTCCCGATCCGAGCAGAAGGACGTTCATGGCATCGCTTCCTCCCTCCGGCACCCCGACTTCCGGCATAGGCGGGCTGTTAGCCGAGGAGTCTCCCGGCGACAACGCGCCGGCACTTTCGGTTTCCGAGCTTTCCGGAGCGTTGAAGCGCAGCGTCGAGGATGCGTTCGGCCATGTCCGCGTGCGCGGCGAGATCTCGGGATTCAAGCGCCATTCGTCGGGGCATTGCTACCTCACGCTCAAGGACGAGCGCGCGTGCATCGACGCGGTGATCTGGAAAGGCAGCGCCGGCGCGATGCGCTTTTCCGCCGAGGACGGGATCGAGGTGATCGCGACCGGCAGACTGACGACCTATCCCGGCCGCTCGAAATATCAGATCGTGATCGACCGGCTCGAGCTCGCCGGGCAGGGCGCGCTGATGGCGCTGCTCGACCAGCGCCGCCGCGCGCTCGCCGCCGAAGGGCTGTTCGACGAGGCGAAGAAACGTCCGCTGCCGTATCTGCCGAGGATGATCGGCGTGGTCACCTCGCCGACCGGGGCGGTGATCCGCGACATCCTCCACCGCCTCGCCGATCGCTGCCCGGCGCATGTCGTCGTCTGGCCGGTCGCGGTCCAGGGGGAAGACGCGGCGGCGCAGATCGCGGCGGCGGTGCGCGGGTTCGGCGCGATGGGCGAGCGGCCGGCGCTGATCGTCATCGCGCGCGGCGGCGGCTCGATCGAGGATCTGTGGGCGTTCAACGAGGAGGAGGTGGTGCGCGCGGTCGCCGCCTCGCCGATCCCGACGATCTCGGCGGTCGGCCACGAGACCGACACCACATTGTGCGATTTCGCCGCCGATCGCCGGGCGCCGACCCCGACCGCGGCGGCGGAGATGGCGGTGCCGGTGCGCGCCGAGCTGCTCGGCCAGGTGCGCGAGCTGGCGCTGCGCACCGCGCGCTGCGCGCACCGCTATCGCGAGCGCGCGCAGGAGAAGCTGGAAGCGACCACGCGCCGGCTGCCGGCGCCCGAGGCGCTTTATGCGCCGCAGCGCCAGCGGCTCGACGATCTCGCCGAGCGGCTGCCGCGCGCGCTCGCCCGGCGGCTCGCGGACGCGCGCGGCGATCTCGCGCATGCCGCCGGGGCGCTGCGTCCGCGGCTGCTGCGCGACCGGATCGAGCGGAGCGGCCAGCGGCTCGCCGCGACCCGCTTCCGGCCGGCGCTGGTGACGGCCAGGCTCGACGATGCCCGCGGCCGGCTCGATCGGCTGTGGCGGCTCGCGGTCCAGCTCCATCCCGATCGCCCGCTGTCGCGGGGCTATGCGCGGATCGAGCGGCGTGGCGGCGGGGTCGTCGCGGGCGTGGCGGCGGCGCGCGCCGCCGGGGCGCTGACGCTCCACTTCGCCGACGGCCAGCTCGACGCGCGGGTTGAGCGCCCGCCGCGCGAGGCCTATCCTGCCGCCACGCCGGCCCAGCCGAGCCTGCTCTAGCCGCGAGGATCGCAATATGCTCATGTCGCAGGGCGGCCAGCCCGCCCGTCTCCGCTACCTCGCCAACGGCTTCCGCGTGCTGACGCCGGGCGATCACGTGATCTGTGCCGTTTCGGGCGAGCGGATCGCGCTCGATCATCTGCGCTACTGGAGCGTCGAACGGCAGGAAGCCTATGCCTCGGCGGTGCTGTCGACTCAGGCCGAGCTGCGTCGCTGATGGCGTCGCGCGCGACGCCGCGCCGCGGGTTCGGGCGGGGCTTCGGCTGCACCATGCTGGTATTCGCGACCGGCAGCTGCGCGACCGCGGTGATCCCGCCGTCGCCGCAGCCCGCGCCGGCGGTCGACCGCCCCGCCGCCGAGCCGACACCGTCGCGCGGCTTCGCCTATCAGGGCGCGCTTAGCCAGGGCGGATTGGTCGTCGGCACCGCGCCGGCCGGCACCGTTTCGCTGACGCTCGACGGCCAGGCGATCCCGCTCGCGCCGGGCGGGCGTTTCCTGATCGGGTTCGGGCGCGACCACGGCCGGTCGGCCGCGCTCGAGGCGCGGCTCACCGATGGGACGATCGTGCGCGACTCACTCGGCATCGCCCCGCGTGAGTGGCGGATCGAGGCGCTGCCGATCCCCAAGGGCACCGCGCCGACACCCGAATTCCTCGCCGCGCGCAGCGCCGAGCTGGCGCAGATCAATGCGGCCCGGCGGATCGCGGTCGACGGCGACGGCTGGCAGCAACGCCTGCTGTGGCCGGTCACCGGGCGGATCAGCGGGCTGTTCGGGGCGCAGCGCATCTACAATGGCGAGAAGGGGACCTTCCATTCGGGCGTCGACATCGCGCGGCCCGAGGGCACGCCGGTCGTGGCGCCCGCCGACGGCGTGGTGATCCTCGCCGCCACCCATCCGTTCACGCTCGAAGGCAATCTGCTGATGATCGGTCACGGCATGGGCCTCGACAGCGCATTCCTCCATCTGTCGCGAATCGACGTGCGGCCGGGCGAGCATGTGACGCGCGGCCAGCCGATCGGCGCGGTCGGTATGACCGGCCGCGCAACCGGCCCGCACCTGCATTGGGGGCTGAGATGGCGCGGCGAGAAGCTTGATCCCGAACTGGCGGCGGGGCCGATGCCGCAATAGCGCGCGTGACGTAGCGTAAAAGAAGTATACCCTGTTATAGCGACAGAGGGTTCGTTACGCCCTGGCAACAACACTGTTGCATTTCAGTAACATATATCTTGCTAATGGTCGTGGAATCTTAACGCCAGCTTTACAAGCACCCGCTCTGTTGTGTTCATTCCGAATGTCTGCTGCGCAGCGTCGCCTATCTGCGGCGTCCAAAGCGACCCAGCCGGAGCCTAGGCTCCACAAACGGGATGAACGTCATGGACAAAGCTCGAAAGCCTCACGGGTCGATGTGGCGTGCCGAGGCAGCCCCGATGGCTCTTGCTGTCTCTCTTGTAGCGACGCCGGTGCTGGCGCAGAATACGGCGACAACGCCCGGCGCGGCTCCTACACTGGTCGCCGACGCCGCCGCGCCGAATGAGGAAATTGTTGTCACCGGCACGCGCATCCCCAGGCTAGACTTCAAAACCGCCAATCCGATCATCAGCGTCGATGCCGCGGCCATCCAGACGACCGGCGAGACCAACCTGACGACCTACCTGACACGACTGCCGGCTCTGGTCGGTTCGTTCGGCCAGGACCAAGCGGCGGGCGGGAACTCTGCTATCGGCATCGGCGAGACCGGCCTGAACGAGCTCAATCTACGCAATCTAGGCACTGATCGCACGCTGGTACTCATTGACGGGCGGCGGCAGGTCGGCGGCGAAGCTGGTTCCGCGGCGGTGGACATCAACACGATTCCGACCGATCTGATCGAACGTGTCGACGTGCTGACCGGCGGCGCCTCGGCTATCTATGGTGCCGACGGCGTCACCGGCGTGGTCAACTTCATCCTGAAGAAGAATTTTCACGGGCTGACCATACGGGCTCAGGATGGCATATCATCACGCGGTGACGGCGGCCAGCGCCTCGTTGCGGCCACTTATGGGGTGAATTTCGCGGACAACCGCGGTAATCTGGCCGTCGCGTACGAATATGGCTCCAACGACCGGCTGGCGACGCTCGACCGGCCTTATCTGGCGGGGACACGCGCGGTCACCTTTCACAACACGCCCAATAGCAGCGGCCCGAGCCGTATTCCGTTGAACGACATTCGTTTCTTCGACTCCTCGCGCCAAGGCGGAATAGATGTCGATGGCGACTTTCTGCCCGATTATGTGGGCACCGGCGCGCCGTTCGATCACGGCTCGTTCGTGCCGGATTTCTATCAACAGGGCGGCTCAGGCACGCTGCAGTCCGATTATCGCGGCGATCTCCTGCCGCGCATTGACCGCCATATCGTCAATGCGCTCGCCCATTTCGACGTGAGCGATAAGCTCACTTTCTATGCCGAGGCGAAATATGCCCACACTTCTTCTTATTCGATAAGCCAGCCGACCTTTGATTATTATATTCATGTCAACTCGGACAATCCGTACATTCCCGCCGACTTGAGACCGATTATCGCTGCGACCAACGACGCTTTCGACGCGGGCCTTGCGGATGAACCGGCATTGCTCGATCGCGACAATTTCGATCTGGGCACGCGCGGCGAGCGGATCAAGCGTAATACCCTGCGCGGCGTCGTCGGAGCGAGAGGCGATCTCTCTGACGATCTCCACTATGACGTGTCCTATGTCTATTCGCGGAACAAGATCACCAATCATTTCATCGGGGATCAATATACCGACCGGTTCTTTGCGGCGGTCGATGCGGTGCCGGATGGGAATGGCGGCGTGACCTGCCGTATCAATGTGGACCCCGCCGCGAGCATCGATGAGCCCGACGACTATACCCGCACCCTGCGCGGTGGGCCGCTGTCCTTCGCGCCGGGAACTTGCGTCCCGCTCAACCTATTCGGTGAAAACTCGCCCAGCCAGCAGGCGATCAACTTCATTTCGATCAATACGACTAATCATCAAAAGCTGACGCAACAGGTGCTGTCGGGATCAATCGGCGGCGATTTTCGCAAGCTCTTCTCGCTTCCGGGCGGCCCGATCGGCTTTGCGCTGGGTGGGGAGTATCGCCGCGAAACGAGCAGGGACGTGCCCGATCCCGCGGCGCAGGCCGGGCTCACCTTCTCGAATCTGACGCCGATCGCCCAGGGCAAATTCAACGTCAAGGAAGCCTTCGCCGAACTCGACGCGCCGGTGCTGAAGGACGTGCGGTTCGCCCACTTGCTCGATGTCGGTGCCGCGATCCGTTTCTCCGACTATTCGACCGTTGGAAAGACGACGACATGGCGCTTCACCGGCCAGTATGCGCCGGTGCGCGACATCACCTTCCGCGCCACGCTCGCGCAGGCCGTGCGCGCGCCGAATATCGGTGAGCTTTTCGCGCCGAATGGCCAGGATTTCCAATTCATCGCTGATCCATGCGCACCCGCGAATATAGACCTCGGCAAGGCCAGCCGGCCGGCCAATTGTCAGGCATTGCTGACGGGCCTCGGCGCTGATCCGGCGGACTTCGCCGACCTTAATTCGTCGAATATTTCCGGAGTTTCGGGCGGCAATCCTACGCTGAAGGCGGAAAAGGCGCGGACGTGGACAGTAGGGGCGGTATTGCAACCCCACTTCCTGCGCGGCTTTACGGTCTCGGCGGACTGGTACGATATCAGGTTGCGGCAGGCGATCAATCAGGTGACGCCGCAGGAGCTTGCCGATCTGTGCGTCGACCAAGCCTCGCTCGACAACCCCTTCTGCGCCCAAATCGTTCGCAACAACGGCGGTTCGCAGGCGGGGCGCATCGTCAGCTTCAGCCGCGTACCGCAGAACGTGGCCAGCTTCGCCACAAGTGGTCTCGACATCGATCTGAACTATGTCTTCGAGCCACGCGGCGACATAGGGACATTTAACGCACATCTGGTCGGTAATTATCTGGACAAACTGACCGAGATCGGCACTCCCGGCGCGGACCTGACCAACTTCCGGGGGGCGTCCAACGGAGCGAGCAGCAACAGCACGGATGTAAGGCCCGCTCCAAAATTCTCGGCCAACTTTGACGCTCGCTGGAATTATCATGGCTTCGCCTTGGCCTACAATCTGTCCTGGTTCTCGCATACCTTGCGCTACAGCCATGATCAGGTGAATGGCGATCCAAATCTGACCGCGCTTGAGTACAAATATTATAAGGCAAGGTTCCAGCACGACATCTATGCGAGCATCGATGTCACCGATCGGTTCGAGCTCTATGGTGGCATCAACAACTTCCTCGACACGAAGCCTGGTCTTGGATCCGAAATTTATCCGATTGAGCCGCTCGGCCGTTTCTTCTTCGCCGGCGTCAAGTTGAAGATCGCGCGAGTCCTTTAATCGCGATGGGCAAAGCATAAGCGTCATACGCGGCTCGTCCGGGCCGGGGGCATCAGACCTCGAGACTGAGCCCCCCGTCCCCCTCGTCGACCGCCACCGCCGCCCCATCGGCCACGTCGCCGCGCAGGATCATGTCCGCCAGCGGATCCTGCAGATATTTCTGCACCGCGCGCTTGAGCGGCCGTGCGCCGTAGACCGGATCGTAGCCGACCCGGCCGAGCCAGGCGCGCGCGCCGTCGGTCAGGTCGAGGCGGATCTTGCGGTCCTTGAGCAGCGCCTGGACGCGGCCGACCTGGAGGTCGACGATCGGCCCCATATGATCGTGGCCGAGCCGGTGGAACAGGATGATCTCGTCGAGCCGGTTGAGGAATTCCGGGCGGAAATGCGCGCGGACCAGCTCCATCACCTGCGGCTCGACGTCGGCGGTCGACTGCTCTTCGCTCAATGAGGTGAGATATTGCGAGCCGAGGTTGCTCGTCAGCACGATGATCGTGTTGGTGAAATCGACCGTGCGGCCCTGGCCGTCGGTCAGGCGGCCGTCGTCGAGCACCTGGAGGAGGATGTTGAACACGTCGCCGTGCGCCTTCTCGACCTCGTCGAACAGGATCACCTGATAGGGGCGCCGGCGCACCGCCTCGGTCAGCACGCCGCCTTCCTCATAGCCGACATAGCCCGGCGGCGCGCCGATCAGCCGCGCAACGCTGTGCTTCTCCATGAACTCGCTCATGTCGATCCGCACCATCGCGGCCGAATCGTCGAACAGGAATTCGGCGAGCGCCTTGGTCAGCTCGGTCTTGCCGACCCCGGTGGGGCCGAGGAACAGGAAGCTGCCGAGCGGGCGGTTGGGATCCTGCAACCCGGCGCGCGCGCGTCGGACCGCGCGGCTCACCGCGGCGACCGCCTGGTCCTGCCCGATCACGCGCTTGCCGATCTCCTGCTCCATCCGCAGCAGTTTCTCGCGCTCGCCCGCGAGCATCCGCTCGACCGGCACGCCGGTCCAGCGCGCGACCACCGCGGCGATATCCTCGGGCGTCACCTCTTCGCGCAGCATCGCGCCGGCCGACGCCTCCTCGGCCTCGGCAAGCTGGCGCTCGAGCCCGGGGATCACGCCGTAGGACAGCTCGCCCGCCTTGGCGAGATCGCCGCCGCGCTGCGCCTGATCGAGCGCGATTCGCGCGGTGTCGAGCTGTTCCTTGAGCCTGGCCGCGCCGGCGAGCTTGTCCTTCTCCGCCTGCCAGCGCACGGTCAGCCCGCCCGATTGCTCCTCGAGCCCGGCGAGTTCCTCCTCGAGCGCCTTGAGCCGGTCCTGCGAGGCGCGGTCGGTCTCCTTCTTGAGCGCCTCGCGCTCGATCTTGAGCTGGATGATCCGCCGGTCGAGGTTCTCGATCTCCTCGGGCTTGGACTCGACCTCCATCCGCAGCCGCGACGCGGCCTCGTCCATCAGGTCGATCGCTTTGTCGGGGAGGAAGCGATCGGTGATGTAGCGGTTCGAGAGCGTTGCCGCCGCGACCAAGGCGCCGTCGGTGATGCGCACGCCGTGGTGCAGCTCATATTTCTCCTTGAGCCCGCGCAGGATCGAGATCGTGTCCTCGACGCTCGGCTCGCCGACGAACACCGGCTGGAAGCGGCGTTCGAGCGCGGCGTCCTTCTCGACATATTTGCGATATTCATCGAGCGTGGTCGCGCCGATGCAATGCAGCTCGCCGCGCGCCAAGGCGGGCTTGAGCAGGTTCGATGCGTCCATCGCGCCCTCGCCCTTGCCGGCGCCGACGAGCGTGTGCATCTCGTCGATGAACAAGATGACGTCGCCCGCGGCGCCCTTGACCTCGTCGAGCACGCCCTTGAGCCGCTCCTCGAATTCGCCGCGATATTTGGCGCCGGCGATCAGGCTGCCCATGTCGAGCGCCATCAAGGTGCGGTGCTTGAGATTGTCGGGCACGTCGCCGTTGACGATGCGCAGCGCGAGCCCCTCGGCGATCGCGGTCTTGCCGACGCCGGGTTCGCCGATCAGCACCGGATTGTTCTTGGTGCGGCGCGCGATCACCTGGATCGTGCGGCGGATCTCCTCGTCGCGGCCGATCACCGGATCAAGCTTGCCGTCGCGGGCTGCCGCAGTGAGGTCGCGCGCGAATTTTTTGAGCGCGTCGTAGCGGTCTTCGGCCGACGCGGTGTCGGCGTTGCGGCCCCCGCGCAACTCGTTGATCGCGGTGTTGAGCGCATCGGGCTTGAGTCCCGCGGCGGCAAGCGCCTTGCCGGCGGGCGTCGTCGTCGCCAGCGTCAGTGCGAGCAGCAATCGCTCGACCGTGACGTAGCTGTCGCCCGCCTTGGTCGCGATCCGCTCGGCCTGGTCGAGCAGGCGCGCGAGATCGTTGTCGATCCCCGGCGATGCCTGCGCGCCGCTGCCGGAGACGGCCGGGATCCTGGCCAGCGCGGCATCGACCGCGCGGGCCACCGCGGGCGCGTCGCCGCCGGCCTTGGCGATCAGCCCGGCCGCCATGCCTTGATTGTCCTCGAGCAGCGCCTTGAGCAGATGCTCGGGCGCGATCCGCTGGTGGTTGAGGCGGATCGCGACGGTCTGCGCCGACTGGAGGAAGCCCTTGGCGCGGTCGGTGAATTTCTCGAGGTTCATAAGACAGTCCCTGTGCGTCCACCGGAATATGCTGTGTCTCTTTTGCAACACAAGGGCGACACGCGAAGTTTTCCGCGCCGCCGGGATCGGCCCCCAGGGTCGGAAACGCCTCGAGCCCGGCCGACATACCTGGAGCGGTCGACCGTCACGCCACCGCTCCCGCGACGAGGGTGGTTTATATACTCTCGCGCGTCTATCTCCGCGCCATGACCCCCCGCTTCGAGCATCTCGTCAACCGCCGCGCGATCATCGACCGGCGCAGTGTCGCCGACGCCATCGCCGCGATCGAGGATAATGGCGACGGACGGATGCGCGCCGCGGCGACGCAGCTGCTCAAGCGGGCAATCGAGGATGGGCGCGCGGAAATCGCGGTGCGGCTCGCCGAGCATCCGCTGCGCGGCAACGAGACCGCGGCGTCCTATGCCTTCCTGACCGACCAGCTGCTGCGCCTGATCTATGACTTCACCGTTCAGCGGCTTTATCCGAACAACCATCCGACCGCGAGCGAACGGCTCGTGCTCGTTGCCGTCGGCGGCTACGGCCGCGGCGAGATGGCGCCTTTTTCCGACATCGACATCGCGTTCCTGACGCCGTGGAAGCAGACTCCGTGGATCGAGCAGGCGATCGAATCGATGCTTTATCTGCTCTGGGATCTCGGCCTCAAGGTCGGCCATTCGAGCCGTTCGATCGACGAGATGGTGCGTCTCGCCAAGAGCGACCAGACGATCCGCACGGCGATGCTCGAAGGGCGCTACATCTCGGGCGACGAGGCGCTGTACGATGAGGTTTCGCGGCGCTTCGATCGCGAGGTCGCCGGCGGCTCGGCGCGCCAGTTCGCCGGCGAGAAGCTGGCCGAGCGCGACGAGCGGCACCGCCGGATGGGCGACAGCCGCTATGTCGTCGAGCCGAACCTCAAGGAGGGCAAGGGCGGCCTGCGCGATCTCCACGCCTTGTTCTGGATCGGCAAATATGTCCACCGCGTGCGCGTCGCCGCCGAGCTGGTCGACAAGGGGCTGTTCACCGCCGACGAATATCGCCAGTTCCAGAAGGCCGAGAACTTCCTGTGGGCGGTGCGCTGCCACCTCCATCTCGTCGCCGGGCGCGCCGAGGAGCGGCTGACGTTCGATCTCCAGCGCGACGTGGCGATGCGGCTGCATTACACCGATCGGCCGGGGCGCTCGGCCGTCGAGCGCTTCATGCAGCATTATTTCCTGACGGTGAAGCAGGTCGGCGACTTGACCGGCGTGTTCCTCGCGCATCTCGACGAGGAGTTTGCCGCGCGCGGCCGCCGTCTCGCGTTGCCGACGATCCGCCGCAAGCCGCGCAGCATCGGCGACTTCGTGCTCGATCGCGGCCGGATCGCGGCGCCGCGCGACGATTTCTTCCAGGCCGATCCGGTGCGGCTGATCGAATTGTTCGCGCATGCCGACCGCACCGGGCTCGAGATCCACCCGAGCGCGATGCGTCAGGCGGCGCGCGACCTCAAGCTGATCGGCCACCGCGTGCGCAACGATCCGCGTGCCAATGCCTTGTTCATCGATGTGCTGACCTCGCCGCGCGATCCCGAGCGGGTGCTGCGCTGGATGAACGAGGCGGGGGTGTTCGGCCGGTTCGTGCCCGATTTCGGCCGCGTCGTCGCGCAGATGCAGTTCGACATGTACCATCACTACACCGTCGACGAGCATTCGATCCGCGCGATCGGGCTGCTCGCGCAGATCGAGAAAGGCGAGTTCGCCGGGGACAATCCGCTGCCGGCCCAGATCTGGGAACAGATCGTCTCGCGCCGCGTGCTCTACGTGTCGGTGCTGCTGCACGACATCGCCAAGGGGCGCGGCGGCGATCACAGCGTATTGGGCGCCGAGGTGGCCGAGAAGCTATGCCCGCGCTTCGGCATGACGCCCGCCGAGACCGAGACGGTGGCGTGGCTGGTG
The DNA here is from genome assembly GCA_964236935.1 of uncultured Sphingomonadaceae bacterium. GTDB lineage: Bacteria > Pseudomonadota > Alphaproteobacteria > Sphingomonadales > Sphingomonadaceae > Solisphingomonas. Next base: position 6,765 of record CAXSHP010000037.1, on the reverse strand, counting down.
CGCTATCACCTGCTGATGTCGGCGACCGCGTTCAAGCGCGACCTCAGCGACTTCAAGACGATCCTCGATTTCGCCGAGACGGTGCAGAGCCCCGAGCGGCTGCGGCTGCTGCTGATGCTCACCGTGGTCGATATCCGCGCGGTCGGGCCGGGCGTGTGGAACGGGTGGAAGCGGCAGCTGCTGCTCGATCTCTACGAAGCCGCCGAGGAGGTGCTGCGCGTCGGCCACAAGCAGAAAGGGCGCAAGGAACGGATCGAAGCCAAGCAAGGCGCGCTCGCCGCCGCGCTCGGCTGGGGCGAGGAGCGCTTCGCCCAGCTGATCAAGCGCCTGCCCGATTCCTACTGGGTGGCCGAGCCGAACGAGGTGATCGAGCGCAACGCGCGCCTGATCGCGGCGGCGGACGCCGATACCGACGGCCAGCGGCTGTCGATCTCGGCCGAGGTCCAGCCCGATCGCGGCGCGACGCTGGTGACCGTCTACGCGAGCGACCATCCGGGGCTGTTCTATCGCATCGCCGGCGCGATCAGCGTGGTCGGCGGCAACATCATCGACGCGCGGATCCACACCACCCGCGACGGCATGGCGCTCGACAATCTGCTGGTGCAGAATCCGTTCGGCGGCGCGTTCGCCGATCCGCGGCAGCTCCACCGGCTCGAGGTTTCGATCGAGGATGCGCTGGCCAACCGTCATCGCCTGGCCGAGCGGCTCGCCGCGCGCCCGCTGCCGCGGACCCGCGCCGAGGCGTTCGACATCGCGCCGGTCGTGCTGGTCGATAACAAGGCTTCGAACCGCTACACCGTGATCGAGATCAACGCGCGCGACCGCCCGGCGCTGCTCAATGCGCTGGCGCATGCGCTGTTCCAGTCGAAGGTGACGATCCACTCGGCGCACATCGCGACCTATGGCGAGCGCGCGGTCGACACATTCTACCTGACCGATCTGGTCGGCGACAAGATCGTCCAGCCCGCGCGGCTCAAGACGCTGGAACGGCTGCTGCTGGAGGCGGCGGCGGGGGAGCCGCTGAGCGAGGCGGCGTGAGCCGGTCTTAGGGTTGGGTTGCCGAGTGAAGCAAATTCTAGAATTTGGTCCGTACCGTCACGCCGAAAGTACGCGGCTCGGCCGGAAAGACGATGAACAGCGTGTTGCCGGGCGAGGCCCCGCCCGCGCTGACCGTCGCCAGTGAGCCGCTGCCCTGAAGCGGGGCGCTCGAGACGACCTGGCGATAGTCGGTGTCGAACAGATTTTGCGACCAGAACTCGACCCCCCATGCTGCGTCGGGGCCACCGATGCCGATGCGGGCGTTGACCACCGTGATGCCTTTCTGGAGCTTCTCGGGGAACAGATCGGAGCCGGTGTTGATCCGCGACTGGTAGCGGACATCGGCGTGGAGCAGGCCGGTGATGCCGCCGGCGGTCAGCTCCGGCGTCCAAGGTGCGGCGCCCGCGGCGGTGTAATGCGGCGCGTTCGACAGCGTCGATCCGGGCAATTCGAACAGCGCGGTCGGCAGCGGCGCATCCGCGCCGGCAAGATCGTCGCGATACTTCGCCTTGGCATAGGTCAGCCCCATGTCGAGCGTGAGATCGCGCAGCGGATAGAGGCTCGCTTCGAGCTCGCCCCCCTGGCTGATCACGCCGGCCTTGGACTTCCCGGTGCAATCGCCGGTCGCGTTGGTGATCGCCGCATTGTCGCTATAATCGCTGTCCGCGCCGCTGCCGCCGGCGAGCGCGCTGCAGCCCTGGATATTCTCGACGATGAAGCTGACGCCGTTGAAGGTGTTGAGCTGGAAGTTCTTGAACAACTCGCGGAACGCCGCGGCCGAAACGCGGAAGCCCCGCCCGCGGTACTTGGCGCCGAGCTCGAACGCCTCGACCTTCTCCGCGCCGAAACGCAGCTGCCTGATGTCCGGCGCCCCCACGACCAAACCGGCGCGATCGAGGTTGAAGCCGCCGGCCTTGTAGCCCTTCGAATAGCTCGCATAAGTGAGCAGCCGATCGGTCGGCTTGAACGACAGGACGGCCGTGCCGGTCCATTGATTATCGCTGATCCGATCGCGATAGGCACCGTCGACGCCGCGCGATGCGCCCGCATCGGCACCGGCGATATTGTTGGCGCAGGACAGCGCGATGATGCCGGCGGCGAGCGGATTGGCCGCCAGCGCGCCAAGGCCCGCGCGTTGCTGGGCGCACACCGCGCTGTCGGACGCGATGACCGCGTCGAGCGTCTTTCGATCGTGGGTATAGCGCGCGCCGAGCGTCAGCGAGAGCCGATCGGTGATGCCGATCACGTTGTGGGTGAACAGAGCCCAGGTCCGGTCCTTCTGGCGATAGCGGTCCTGCGTCGCGCCGACGTCGCTGATCCGCGACAGGTTCGTCAGCCCCGCCAGCAGCGCCGGGCCGGCGGGGCTGCTGCCCGCGATCGCGCCGCGGCCCGTCGCGGTGAGACAGGCATCCTGGCCGGGGGCGATGATCGGCCGGAGGGCCGTGGGGAGGCCGAAGGTGACCCGGCAGCCCTGGACCAGGCCATAGTCGCGACCGAAGCGCAGATTGTCGGTGAGATCGAGCGTCTCGTCGGCGTAGTACCCGCCGATCAGATAGTCGAGCCGATCGCCTAGCGCCTTGCCCTGGAAGCGCAGTTCCTGGGTGAAGGTCTTGAATTGCTGATCGAGATCGGTGCGGTAGAGCAGGTCGAGATTATTGAAGTCGGCGTCCTGGCCGCGATCCGAGCGCCAATCGCGATAGGCCGTGATCGAGGTCAGTTTCGCGCCGCCGAGATCCCAATTGACCTCCCCCGACAGGCCCCAGTCGCGCACGTCGGACTGGAACGAGCGATCGGGCGTGACCGAAACCCGGCGCGCGAACGTGTCGTCGTTGATCACCGCGCCGAGACCGCGCTCGAACGCGGCGAAGCTGTTGGGACCGAAGGAGATCGAGTTGTCCGGATTGCGGATCACGTTGCGTGCGGGTGTGAAGGTCGCCGCGCAGCATTCCTCGTTGCGCTTGCTATAGTCGCCGATGATCCGCACGTTGAGGTCGTCGTTCGGCTTGAACAGCAATTGCCCGCGCGCGAGCCAGCGGTTGCGATCGTTGAAGCGGCGGCCGTTGCTCCCGGCATAATCGTCGGATTCCTTGAGGAAGCCGTCGCGCTTGGTGTAAGTGCCGTCGAGGCGGTAGGCGATCTTGTCGTTGATCGGCCCGGTCAATCCAACCACGGCGCGCTTGTAATCGTAATTGCCGTAGCTGAACTCCGCCGTTCCGCCCTCGTCGAAGCTCGGACCCTGCGTCACGACGTTGATCAGGCCGGCCGATGCGTTGCGGCCGAACAACGTCCCCTGCGGGCCGCGCAGCACCTCGATCCGCTCGACCGCGCCGAGCTCGGTCAAGGCGACGCCCGAACGGTTGCGATAGACGCCGTCGATGAACGTCGCGACCGAGCTTTCGAGACCGGGATTGTCGCCGACCGTGCCGATCCCGCGGATGCGCGCGACGCCGCCGACCGCTTCGGAGGTGGACGAGCTGACCAGCAGCGAGGGGGACAGCTGGTTCAGCCCGCGCAGATCGGTCGCGCCGCTGTTGCG
>CAXSHP010000037.1:0-3100 GCA_964236935.1 uncultured Sphingomonadaceae bacterium | reverse complement strand
CCGCCGACACCGCGATCGGCACGTCGCTCAACGGGCTGGAACGGCGGGTCGCGGTGATGATGATCTCGCCCGGATCCACTTCGGCTGCCGGCGCGGCGGCCTCGGCGGCGGCGGGCGAATGCGGCACCGCGCCCGCCGTCTCGGTCGGCGTAGGCGTGGCCTGCGGGCTGGTTTGGGCGAACGCGGGCACGGTCAGCGCGATCAATCCGCTCGACAGCAGCCACAGCGACTTAGGCATCTCGTCCTCCCGAACTCGTTTGGCGTCGGCGCGCTCGAAGCACGCCAACCCCTGGCTTATCTGCCTTAAAGTCAGCTAGCTGCTTTATCGTTAATATGTCCAGCACGTCGACGGCAGGGCATCCGTCGCGATTGGCGCTTGCCGTAGAATCGGATATAGGTCGCGCGCTTCGCGGCCGGGGAGGGCCGCAAACAGGGGGAATGTGCCATGCACCTGCGTAAACTCATCGCCGCTTCCGTGATCGTGACCTTGGTGTCGGGTCCGGCGTTCGCCGCGGATACGTCGTCCGGCCGCCAGGCGCAGGAGAAGGGCCAGCAGCAGATCCCGATCTGCACCAAGCGGCTCGGCACGATCGCGGTGGTCGAGCCCGACAATAATTGGTGGCAGGCGTTGGGCCTCGGCAGCCCCGAGGCGATCATCAAGGTGTTCGTGATGAAGTCCGGCTGCTTCGGGCTGGTCGATCGCGGCAAGGGCCTGCAGAACCGCGCGATCGAGCGCGCGCTGGCCGACGACGGCGAGCTCCAGGCCAATTCGAACATCGGCAAGCGCCAGGTCAAGGCGGCCGATTATTTCGTCGTGCCCGATCTCGTCACCAAGAACAGCAATTCGGGCGGCAATGCGCTCGGCGGCGTACTGGGGGCGTTCGGCAGCCATTTCGGCGGGCTCGGCGCCTTGGCGGGCGGCATCAACATCAAGAAGAAAGAGGCCAACGTCACGCTGACGCTGGTCAATTCGCGCACCACCGAGCAGGAGCGGCTGACCGAGGGCTATGCCCGCAAGTCGGATCTCAGCTTCGGCGGCGGCGGCGGCGGCATCTGGGGCGGCGGCTTCGGCGCGGTCGGCGGCGGCGGCTATCAGGATACCGACATCGGCCAGGTGATCGTGCTCGCGTATCTCGATGCGTACATCAAGCTGGTCCAGCAGCTCGGCGGCCTGCCCGAGAGCGCCAGCGCCGCGGCGCCGCGCGCGCAGTGATCGGGCGGTAGCATGACGGGGATTGGCAAGTGACTTTCAGGATTCGCCGATCCCGTGTGCATTTTAGACGGTCCAAGGTCTATGTTTCGGGTGTGATGCTCGCCCTTATCTTACCGGGGCAGAGTGGTCCCGCGATTCCCGCCATACCTTATCCTGCGGACAAAGACTGCCAGAATCATGGCGATGGTAGTACAATCGCCATGAGCGAGTGCCTGAGCGAGCAGGCAGCCAGCTGGGAAAAACGGCTGAACGAGGAATATAGGGCGGCCCTTGGGCGGGCGGAGGTGAAGCCGCAGGCGCTGAGGGCGGCACAGCGCCTGTGGGTTCGCTACCGCGAGGCGAACTGCGGCACTTATTCCACGATAAGCGGCTCAATAAGCAGGATAGCCGCCAGTCTCTGCTTTCGCGACGTGACCCGAGCACGAACTCTGGAGCTGCACGAAATGCGCTGGACCGGCTAAGCCGGTCCCCTCATTTCGGCGCGATCACCATCAGCATCTGGCGGCCTTCCATGCGCGGGAACTGCTCGACCTTGGCGATCTCCGCCACGTCGGTCTGGACGCGCTGGAGGACCTGCATGCCGAGCTGGCCGTGCGCGAGCTCGCGCCCGCGGAAGCGCAGCGTGACCTTGACCTTGTCGCCTTCGCCGATGAATTCGTTGACCTTCTTCATCTTGGTCAGATAATCGTGATCGTCGATGTTCGGACGCATCTTGATCTCCTTGATCTCCTGCGTCCGCTGCGACTTGCGCGCGAGATTGGCCTTCTTCTGCGTCTCGTACTTGAACTTGCCGACATCGAGGAACTTGGCCACCGGCGGATCGGCGTTGGGCGACACCTCGACCAGGTCGAGCCCGACCTCGGCGGCCTGCTCCATCGCCTCCTTGGTGTACATCACGCCGAGGTTCTCGCCATTCTCGTCGATCACGCGCACCTTGGGCGAGACGATGAATTCGTTGAAGCGAGGTCCGTTGAGCGGCGTCGGCGTCGGCCCCATGGGGCGACGGGTCATGGGCGGTGGTATAGCGGGCTCTCCTGTGCGGCCGGTTGATCGGGCCGATGTAATGCCTCGGCGCGCTTAAGGAAAGGTGGCGCGCGGGCGGGGCGCCGATTTGCGCGGCGCTGTGGCAAATCCTCCCCGTCCCGTGGAGGATCAGGCGAGATCGGGCGGGGTCGCCTCCGCCCTCAGTGCCGCCACCGCCTCCGCGAGCGACAGCACCTGCTGGCCGTCGCCGCCGAGCCGGCGGATCGCGACCGTGCCCTCCTCGGCCTCGCGCTTGCCGACGACGAGCAGCGCCGGGACCTTGGCGAGGCTGTGCTCGCGCACCTTGTAGTTGATCTTCTCGTTGCGGACGTCGCTGCGCGCACGCAGCCCGGCCGCCTCCAGCGCGGCGAGCACCTCGCCCGCATAGCCATCGGCGTCCGAGACGATCGTCGCGACCACCGCCTGCACCGGCGCGAGCCACAGCGGGAAGCGTCCGGCGTGGTGCTCGATCAAGATGCCGATGAAGCGCTCGAACGTGCCGAGGATCGCGCGGTGGAGCATCACCGGGCGGTGGCGCTCGCCATCCTCGCCGACGTAAGACGCATCGAGCCGTTCGGGCATGACATAATCGAGCTGGAGCGTGCCGCACTGCCAGGTCCGCCCGATCGCGTCGGTCAGATGGAATTCGAGCTTAGGGCCGTAGAACGCGCCCTCGCCCGGCAGCTCCTCGAAGCCGAAGCGCGCGCCCATCAGTCCGGCTTGGCGCAGCGCCTCGCGCAGATCATTCTCGGCGCGCTCCCACAGCGCATCGCTGCCGGCACGCTGCGCGGGGCGGAGCGCGAGCTTGACCATGTAGTTCGCGAAGCCGAGGTCGCGGTAGATCGCGTCGAGCAGCTCGCAGAA
>CAXSHP010000036.1:0-20150 GCA_964236935.1 uncultured Sphingomonadaceae bacterium | reverse complement strand
GCAGAACAGTGATATCGGCTTCGACGCCGCCGCCCTTGCCGCGCATCATCAGCATCGCCTGCGTCTCCGCGAGCGCCCGGTCGCCGTTGATCCTGATTTGGGAAGGGCCGGGAAAATGGTGCGACAGCACGCCGGCCTCGCGCAATGTCTTGCCATAGCCGGCGAACTCGGCGGCGCTGTGGCTGGCGCTGTTGGTCGTCATCCGTCCGTTGTTTGCGAACAAGGCGACCAGCAGGTCGAACTCCCCGTTGTCGCGGTAGAAGACCCAGTCGTGGATGACTTGCGTGATCGCCAGCCGGTCTATCAGCTCGGCGGGAAATTGCTGTTCTGCCATTGATCCTGCTCCTGATATTCCCGGCGAGGTCGGTCGGCCCGCCTTATGGATATCCGTCCTGAAAGATGTTCTGCTGCATGAAGCGGATCAGCGGCAAATCGACGCCCAACTTGTCGGCGGTCTCAAGGCACACGCCGTTGATGCTGCCGCCGATGGGAATGGCGTGGATCGAGCTCGGATCGGCCACATAATCGCGCGCGTAACCGGCATAGATCGGTCCGGGCAGCAAGCTGTCGACCAGAACATCCCTGGCGACGGCTTCGCTGATGCCGCCCGCTCGCAGGAAGGTGAACATCTCGCGCATGCTCTCGACCGCGGTATAGATCATGCTGTTGCCGATCAGCTTGACGAGCATCGCCTGTTCGGGCTCCGGACCGACCCAGCGCGGTTCACCCAGCAGCGCGAGAATCGGCCGCGCCGCCTCGTAGACGTCCTTCTCGCCCGAGCCGTTGACCAGAAGCTGCGCGGCGATGGCCGCTTCCGGACGTCCGAAGACCGATGCGGCCAGATACCGCTGCCCGTGTGCCGCATGCGCGTCGGACAGTTCGCGCGACATGGCCGGCGTGATCGTCGACATCGCGATGTGGATCGCGCCGGGCCGCAATTTCTCGATCATCGCGCCGGCCCCGAAGGCGAGTTCGCGAGTGCCGGCATCCCCCGTGACCATGCTGATCACGACCGGGGCCGCACACACCTCATCGAGCGTCGCCGCCGCGCGGCCGCCCGCCTGTACCAGCGGCTCGACCGCTTCGGCGCGCTGGTCCCAGCCGAGCACGTTGCGCCCGGAGGACAGGATATGACCGGCCATCACCGACCCCATCGCCCCGATGCCGACGAAGCCGATGGGCGGCAGGCCGGACTCGTCAGACATCGTCATTCCCCGCTCACGCCATAATATCGGTCCCAGAAACGCATGCGTTCGAGATCGGAAACCTCCTCCATCGCGGCATCCTGACGCAGCGCCATCACGCGCGGACGTTCGGGATCGAAGCGCGGCCACACCGGCAGACCCTCCGCCGCGGGTCGCCCGGACCGGGCGAACTGGACCCAGGCCGCGATCATCGTCCTGGACAGGCGGTGATCCTGCGGAGTCCAGTCCCAATCCTCGCGGAGCGCGAACCTGTCGAAACTATAGAAGAGCGACGCCCCGTGAAAGGCCCCCAACGGCCGCGGCAGCTTCTGCTGCGGATAGCGGTCCGGCGGCACCGGCGGGACCTGTTCGAACCGGTAGTAATAGACGTCCGCGCCGGACGAGGCATGCAGCCGCGCCCACGTCCAGTTCTGCCAGGTGAACAGCCGGTGCGCATTGGCTTTCAATCCGGAAACGATGGCCTGGACGTCGTCTTCGGCCGGATAGAGCGTGAGGAACGTATCGACCGCATCGCCATGCTCCTGCCGGGCCTGCGCGAGATAGGTGGCGAGGTCCGACGCCAGGTTGACGGTCGCCAGATCCTCGTTGGCCGCCGAACCGACCAGCAACGGCACGTTCGCCTGTCGCTGCGCCGCGAACACCGCATAGGACCCGTCGGCGATCGTCCTGCCGTCGACGATCGGCCGCGCTGCATCGAACGCGCCCTGCCCCGCTTTCTGACTTACCGCGCTGGGCGTCATCACCGCATCGGCAGGGAGCGCGCGCATGTCTCCCAACCGGGCGGCGCCGATGCCTTCCGCCCACGCCGTTCCCGACCGCATCGCCGCGTCGAGCGACTGCCAGCGGTCGCCGACGCCGGTCGTTTCGGCGACCGGGCCGAAGCTTCCCCCGCTCTCCGCGATCGCACGATGGAACAAGCCGCCCGCGCGTGGCGAGGCCATCAGCAGGCTGACGCTCGACGCGCCCGAGGAGGACCCGAAGATCGTGACGCAATCCGGGTCGCCGCCGAACGCGGCGATATTGTCGCGAATCCATTCGAGGGCGGCGATCTGATCGAGGAACCCGTAATTCCCGCAAAGGCCGTCAGGGTCTTCGCCCTGAAGCTTTGGATGCGCGAGGAACCCGAGCTTGCCGAGGCGGAAGTTCAGCGTGACGAACACCGCACCGGCGTCCGCCCAGCTTTCCCCGTGGTAGAAGGGCGCGGAGCCCGAGCCGAGCTGGAACGCGCCGAGATAGAACCACACGATGACGGGCCGGCGTGCGTCCGCGTCCGTCGATGGCGTCCAGACGTTGAGGTACAAGCAATCCTCGCTCTGCGGCTCCTGACTCATCGGAAACAGCGATTCGCCGGTGAAGCGCTGCTGGACCGGGACCGGACCGAACCGGGTGCAGTCCCGCACGCCCTGCCACGGCGCGGGCGGTTGTGGCGATTGCCATCGCAAGGCACCGATCGGCGGCGCGGTGAACGGAACGCCGCGGAAGCACAGCACGCCGTTGGCCAAGCGCTCGCCCCGCACCGCACCGTCCTGCGTCGTGACGATTTCATCAGCCGCCTGCGTCATGCCTCGCCTATTGCTTTCACTTTTAACTCTCGATCCAAGCGGTTCTATGGCTTCGCTGGCCATGCCGCCAAACCGAATTCGTGGACGCTCGTTTTGGTGCGGCAGGAAACTCAATCCTGTGGAACGATCGTCCCTCGTTTTGAATGGCGATATCGGTCGGCCCTGCCTAACCTGGTACAGGGGATAAAGCGCCGCCAGACCGGCAGCGCAAACCAGCGGGGAGGCACGGGGCGATGGTCCCAGAAAGTATCGAGGCGCTTGCGCTGCGGGCGAGCGATGAACTCGCGATCATGCGCACCCTGTCGCAGGTCGCGCGCGCGCAGGACGATCTCGACCCGGGAGCGTTTCGCGCGTGCTTCGCCGACACGGTCCTGCTGACCGCTACCGTCATGTTCGGCGACTGGGAGTCCAAAGAGATTTGCTCCGACGAGTTCACGCGGATGACCTTCGATCGATTGCGCCAGTCCGACGATGGCAAGCGCGCCGGGCATCACATGATCTTCAACCATATCATCGACGTGGATGGCGACACCGCGACGTGCGACGCGGACATGTATGCCTTGTCGGTGCGCGAAGACGAGACCTGGGCATCGAGCGCGGCGGCAGGCGGCCGTTATTTGATGCGCCTGGTTCGCCGCGAAAACGCGTGGCTGATCTGCGAACGATCGGTCAAGCTGCGCTACCGCTATGGCGATCTCGCTTTGTTCGGCCCGATCAAGGTGCCAGCGCCGGAAGCGTCCTCATGAACGTCGCTCGATTCCCATGTCGATCCTGAAGGTCGAGCGGCGCGGCAAGGTCGCGCTCCTCACGCTGAACCGTCCAGAGAACCGCAACGCGCTGAGCGGTGCGGAGGACGGTGCCGACTTCGCGGCGACCTGTGCCGCGCTCAACCGGGACGCCAGCGTCCGCTGCATGGTCTTGACCGGCGCGGGCCCGACCTTTTCGGCCGGTGGCGACATTAAGGCGATGCGCGATCGCGCCGGGCCCCGCGGCGACCCGGCGCTGCATCACCTCGAACGCTATCGTCGCAACGTTCACGAAATCGTCCACGCGCTGCATGGGCTGGAGATACCGTCGATCGCCGCCGTGAACGGCGCGGCCATCGGGCTGGGCTGCGATCTCGCGTGCATGACCGACATCCGCATCGCGGCAGACACGGCCAAATTCGGCGTCACCTTCCTCAAGCTCGGCGTCATTCCGGGGGACGGCGGCGCCTGGCTCCTCCCCAGAATCATCGGCATGAGCCGCGCGAGCGAATTACTCTTCACCGGCGACATCATCGACGCGCAGACCGCGGCGGCGTGGGGACTGGTGTCGCGCGTGGTCCCCGCCGCCGACCTTCTGGACGAGGCGCTCGCGCTCGCCGAGCGCATCGCGCAACAGCCGCCGCACGCGCTCCGCTTGGCCAAGAACCTGCTCCGCCACGGACAATCGACCAGCCTGGACACGCTCCTCGAAATGAGCGCGCTCGCCCAGGCGATCAGCCATACGACGGACGATCATCTCGAAGGCATCGTCGCGATGATCGAAAAGCGCCCGCCAAACTTCGCCGCGTAGCGCGCGCTTCACCGCTGCCGGTTCATGAAGGCTGTGACGCGATCGATCATATCCGGACCCTGTCCCGGACTGTTATAGACTTCGTGCGCCAGCCCGGCCGGCAGCGGCAGGCCGTCGGTCTCCAAAAGGAGCTGCTTGATCGCGCGCTGGCTGTGGACGGACTGGGCGAGGATCGTCCGGGCGAGCGCGCCGACGGCCGCGTCCAAGTCGGCATCGGCGACCCAGGCAGTTGCCAGACCCATCGCCGCCGCTTCCTCACCCGAATAGGTGCGGCAGGTGAACATCATCTCGCGTGCCTTGTACGTCCCGATGCGGCGCGGCAGGCGCTGGGTCATGCCCCAGATCGGCACCAGCGAAAAGCGCGCATGGGTATCGCCGAACTTCGCCGACTGCGCTGCGATGATGAGATCGCCGGCCAGCGCGAGTTCGAGCGCGCCGGTATAGCAATGCCCGTGTACCGCCACGATCACCGGCTGCGGCAGGGTCGCGAGTTGTTGCACGACATGCGACTGAAAATCAGGGCGTGCCTGCCCGCCGCCCTCCGCGATACCGCCCATGTCGTTCCCGGTGGAGAAGCACCTGCCTGCGCCTCGCAGCAGCACGCAGCGCACCGCCTCGCTCGACGCGATGCTCGCGAGATGGGCGGCCAGAACCTCGAACAGTTCGACACTGAGCGCGTTCATCTTGTCCGGCCGGTTGAGAGTCAGCGTCGAAAGGCCGTCTGCATCCTCGCGCAACACCAGGTCGTTCATGCTCTTGTGTCTTCCTGCCAACGACCTTGTGTTACCACCTGCCAGTGAAGGAGAGCGTGGCGCCGGGCGCAAGAGTCGGCTGTGGACAGGCGTCCGGCCCGTAAAGCGTTGGTACGAGCGTCCACAGTTGAAGATTGGCCTGCGCCCGCGCGGATGAAAGGCTGCCGGCGGAGCGAACCGCTCGAACATGGGAGCGCGCGATGTCGGGCGGATGGCAAGTGGACGACATGGTGATTCACCGGATCGTCGAGGATCAGCGCGGCGAACGGCCGCTCGAGTTCTTTTTCCCCTATGCCCGCCGCGAACAGATCGCGCCGCATCGCGATTGGTTCGACGCGCAAGGGCTCGACCCGACGAATGGCAACATGCTGATGAGCTATCATTCGTACGTTGTGCGCACGCCCCATTCCACGGTGCTGATCGACAGTTGCATCGGCAAGGGCAAGCACTTGCCGATGGCGCCGACCTGGCACCGCCGCACCGATAACCGCTGGATGGACGAATTCGCGGCGACCAGGCTCAAGGTCGAGGACATCGACTATGTCCTATGCACCCACCTCCATGCCGATCATGTCGGCTGGAACACCATTCTCGTGGACGGAGCATGGGTCCCGACCTTCCCCAACGCCCGGCATCTGATGGTCGATCGCGAATATGTCTTCACCGGCGATTGGGTTCGGCAGCACGCCGACGATCTGTCGGCGATCGCCCAATCGCGGCGCGCGGCGTGGGAGCAGAGCATCATGCCCGTCGTCGACGCCGGGAAAGTGGATTTCGTCGAAGCGACCCATGTCCTCGACGCCTATATCCGATTGATCCCGACGCCGGGGCACACGCCCGGGCACGTGGCGGTCGGGGCTGGCCGCGACTGGGACCGTGCGGTTTTCACCGGCGACCTGATCTATTCGCCGATCCAGACGCAAATGCCCGAGATGCGCATGATCCTCGACGCGGACCAGGCGCTCGCGGTGGACACGCGGCGGGCGTTCCTCGAACGCTATGCCGAGACCGATACATTGGTGTGCACAATGCATTTCCCAGCACCATCCGCCGGTTACCTGCGCAAATGGCGCGACGGGTACAGGCTCGACTTCGCGGCGCCCGGCATCTGCGCGGGCCGGCCTGCCACGGCGAGCTTCGCCTGACGCGGCGATTTATTTCGATCGGTCGATCGCGAGATTCTCGACGTGAACCGAAGCGATCTCGTACGTCGCGACGCCGACCGGAACCTGCTTCGCCCCTAGCGTTTCGTCGAAGGCGTCGGCGACGCTGTCGAGCGACCACGTATCGCGCTGCAGGACCGGAGCGATATTGGCAGGATGGCACATCAGGCTGAGCTTGTTGCCGATGATGCGCACAGCCTGTCCGGTGATCTCGCGTGACCGATCAGACAGGAAAAACAGCACCGGCGGGCTGTTGACATCGGGCGGCGGCAGGAAGGATGCGTGGCCGGTCATCGGTGTCGATGCCATCGGCGACACGCTGTTCACCCTGATGCCCGTCTCGCGTAATTCCAGCGCCCAACCATAAGTGAACGAGGCTACCGCGCCCTTAGTCGCCCCGTAGGAGCTGAGCGTGGGATGCCCCGCCTGTGCCCCAGACGTGATGTTGACGATCGACCCCTCGCCTTGGCGGAGCATCGGGCCGACGGCGGCCCGGCCGCAGTTGTAAACGCCGATCACGTTCACCTCGACCAGTTGCCGGAGCTGCTCGACGTTCGAGGTCACGAAATTCTCGGCGATGTAGATGCCGGCATTGTTGACGAGCCCCGTAATCGCTCCGAATTCGTCGACGCAGCGCGCAATCAGAGCCTCGGTCGCCGCATAATCGCGAACGTCGCAACGGTGCGCGACCGCTCGCCCGCCCGCCGCGCAGATCTCGGCGACGACGCGCTCGGTCGCTTCCGCGTTGATGTCGCTGACGACGACCGTAGCGCCGAGTGCCGCCGCCGCGCGGGCGTACGCCGCCCCGAGGCCGTCCCCGGCACCGGTGATGACGATCGATTTACCGCCGAGATCGGACATCGTTCTCTCCTTACCGAGCAATGTAGATCGACTGCGGGGCCATGTATTCGAGCAGGCCTTCGATGCCGTTCTCGACCCCGAATCCACTCTGCTTGCGGCCCGCGAACATGGTGTCGGGCCGCAGCCCGAGCGCCTGGTTGATGGCGACCGAGCCGGTCTCGATCCGCCGCGCGATCGCGGTCGCCTGGCCGATATCGCTGCAGAACACCGCACCGGCGAGCCCGTAGTCGCTGTCGTTGACGCGATCGATCACGGCGTCGACGTCGGCGAACTTCAACATCGGTAGAACTGGCCCGAACGCTTCTTCTTGAACGACGCGCGATTTTTCTGGCGGGTTATCGACGATCGTGACGGGAACGAAATACCCACCATTATCCGGCACTGCCGAACCCTCGATTAAGGTCAGTTCGTTGGCTCTGGCATCGGCGAGGAGTTCCATCACCCGGTCATATTGCCGTCTGTTCTGGACAGGTCCGAGTTGGGATCCCTGCTCGGCCCCGTCGCCGACCTTGATGTCTGCGGCCATCGCCGCCAACCGGTCGCGGAGGCCATCATATACGTCTTCGTGGACATAGAGGCGCTTGGTCGCGACGCAGACCTGGCCGGTATTGAAGAACGCGCTGTGAAAGATTGTCTGCGCTACTTGATCCAGATCGACGTCGGGCATGACGATCGCTGCGTCGTTGCCACCGAGTTCAAGCGTCAGGCGTTTCAGATCCCGCGACGCGGTCTCCATCACCTTCCGACCGGTGGCGGTGGAACCGGTGAACGAGATCTTCGCGAAGCCCGCATGCGCCGTCATGATCGGACCGAGTTGATCACCGCCGGAAATGACGTTGAGCACACCGGGCGGAAAGACGTCGGCAAGAAGCTCGCCGACCTTCAGCATCGTGAGCGGCGTGAACGGCGATGGTTTCATCACCATCGTATTGCCGGCGACCAGAGCCGGCGCGATCTTCCAGACCGACAGCGCGACTGGAAAATTCCATGGCGAGATGGCGCAGATCACGCCAAGCGGCGCGTAGCGCGTCTCGATCAGCGAATGCTCGGTGTCCTCGCTGACGTGCACTGGCGGCGTCATGGCCGAGACTGCCTGCAGCCATTGACCCGCGTGCAGCAATTCGCCCTTGCATAGATCGAACGGCCGGCCCTGCTCGCGCAGCAGCACGCGCCCGAGATCGTCGGCATGTTCCATGAGCAGGATGCCGGCCTTGTCGACCAGCGCTTGCCGCTGTTCGATTGGCGTATCACGCCACGTCGGGAACGCTACCCGGGCGGAGGTCACCGCCTCATCCAACTGGGCCGGGGAGCAATCCGGGGCCTTGGCAAAAGGTTTTCCATCGGCGGGGTTAATGACGTCGAAGCCGGATGCGGCATCGACGCTTCGCCCACCGATCGTCATGCGGTAGCTAGTATCGAACATCATCGTCGTTAGCCTTTGCTTGGCGCGGCACCGCTCAGACGATCGCCGATCTCTCCGTCCGACAAGCTTATGCGACCGGCTGCCGCCGGCAAGCACTGCACGCGGACACTCGTTCCGGCGCGGCGACGCGTTCAGCGCAGGTGGCGCGCGATCATCAGCATCTGTGCGCGTTCCTCGAGTTCGATCGCGGCGGACAGGCTGGTCGCCTCCAGCGTTGCGTCGAGCGAGCGCTTTGACAGCCTCAACGCATCGGGAGCGGCCGCCAGCATGTCTTGGACCAGCGCGAGCCCGTGCTCGTCGAGCTGCCCATCGTCCAACACCGACGACACCAGTCCCAGCCGAAGCGCCTCCGCTGCGTCGAGTGGTCGACCGCACAGCAGCATCTCGCGCGCCTTCGACACGCCGATCGCGCGCTGGAGTCGCCAGCTGACCCCGAGTTCGGAGCCCGACAGCCCGATCTTCATGAACGCCGATTGGAACTTCGCGGTCTCATCCGCGACAATCACGTCGGCCGCAAGTGCGAGTGCGAAGCCGCCGCCGACGACCGGCCCCTTGACGAGCGCCACGATCGGTTGCGGGCACGCTCGCATGGCCGCGATCACGTCGCGCAGCACCCAGTCGCCGTTCGGGCCGTCCTGCAAAGCGTTGGGCTGGCCGCGCGCCTTGAGATCGGCACCGGCGCAGAACGCCCGGCCGGCCCCGCGCAGGATCACGACACGCACGGCAGTGTCACGACGACGCGCCTCGAAATACGCGAGCAGCGCCTCGGCAAGCCGCTGGTCGATGGCGTTCAGCCGGTCGGGGCGGTCGAGCGTAATCCGATCGAAGCCATCGAATTTCTCGATCCCAAGGCTAGGCTCCGACATAGCGATCCTTTCAAATGTGCGTGCGCACCGAGCGCCCGTCAACGTCAGCGACCTGTGAACCTGGGAGGCCGACGTTCCCGCACCGCCGCCAGCCCTTCGCGGAAATCGTCGGTGCCGAGCAGGATCGCCTGCGTGCTGACGTTCGCTGCCCATTCGTGCGCCATCGACGATTCGAGACCGCGATGCAGGCCCTGCTTGACCGCTGCGTAGCCGAGCGGCGGCAGAGCGCCGAGTTCGGTCGCCAGTCGCTCGGCTACCTCGAACAGCGTATCATCCGGCGCGAGTTCGTGCGCCAGCCCAATGCGCAGCGCCTCATCGGCGCCAACCGGCGTGCCGCGAAGGCACATCGTGGACGCGTGCGCGAGGCCGACGATTCGCGGCAGCAAGAATAATCCGGCGAGCGGCGGAACGAGGCCGAGCCTCACCCAGCTTTCCTGGAACCGTGCGGTCGGCGAGATGACGCGGAAGTCGCATGCCAGCGCAAGCTCGCAGCCCAGCGTGATCGCCGCGCCGTTGATGGCCGCGACGATCGGCTTCGAACACTCGAACACCGCTCGCACGGCGCCCTGCGCGGCATCGTAGATCTGCGTCTTGATTTGCGCCGCAGGCATCGACGGCAATCTTGTGAGCCCGGTTAGATCGGCGCCCGCCGCGAAATGCTTGCCCTCGCCCGTGAGGATGATGGAACGCACGTCGTCGTCGGCGATATGACGTTCAACCGCCGCACGGAGTTGCAACAGACTTTCGTGACGCAGCGCATTGCTCTGGAGGGGTCGCGCGATGCGCACCCATCCGATCCGATCGCGAACATCGGCGACGATGTCGAGGCCGCTCTCACCTTCATCAGCCAAGGATCGATCTCCTGAATTGATGTCCGCCTGCATCAATGCCCGCCTCCCTGCTTCCCACGCGCGATGCACAGGTCGCGCACTTGGCTGCGCCGGACCTTGCCGCTCTCGTCGCGGAGCGGCTCGGCGACGATCTCGATCGACCGTGGCGCCTTGTAGGCGGCCACCAACTTGCGGACGTGCCGGTCGAGCGCGTCGCTGTCCGACGCAAGAGGGTCGCTCAACTGCACGATGGCGTGAACGCGGCTGCCCAGATCCGCGTCGGGCAAGCCCACGACCACCGCGCACGCGACCGCCGGATGCGCTTCCAGCGCAGCTTCCACCTCGGCCGGATATACGTTCGCTCCGCCCGAGACGATGAGGTCGGTGCGGCGATCGACGACGTAGAGATAGCCGTCTCCGTCGAGATAGCCGAGGTCGCCAAGCGTCTCCCAATCGCCCGCCGACTTCGCCTGTGCGCCGATATAATGGTAGCCGGAGCCGCGGCCGGCGGCGGGGAGGAAATAGATTTCGCCGATCTCACCGGCGGCGGCGATTTCCCCGTCGTCGCGCAGTATTCGGACTTGCGCGCCGGCCTGCGGTCGTCCGACCGATCCGCGATGGTCGAGCCATTCCTTCCCGGTGATCGCAGTGTTGCCGACCCGCTCGGTGCCGCCATAGACCTCGAGGATGCGGTCGGGCCCGAGCCAGTCGATCCACGCCTGTTTCAGCCAGACCGGACAGGGCGCGCCCATGTGAAAGACGGCACGCATGCTGCTGATATCGTAACGCAGACGCGTGGCTCTGGGCAGCCGCATGATCCGGTGCATCATGGTCGGCACCAGCTGAATCCAGTTGACGTGATGCTGTTCGATCAGCGCGAGCATCCGCTCGGCGTCGAACTTCTGCATGTCGACAATGTGGAGTCCGCCGAACAACCCTTGATGCGACGTCGAAAAGGGTGCGGCGTGATACAGCGGCCCGGCGTTGAGCTGCGTGTCGTCGGCACGGCGGCCCAGGATCAGCGTGCGGGGATTCCACACGCTCGGCAAGGCGTCGACGACAATTTTGGGACGACCCGTCGAGCCGCCGCTCGTCATCGCCTTCCAATGCGGCGCGACCGCCGCCGGCAGGGCCTCCCCGCTGAAGTCGAGCGGCGGGTTCGACCCGGCGGCGATCGTCGCGCGACCGGCGGCCCGCGTCGGTTCGAGGCCGATCACGAGCTTCGGATCGACGAGATCGACGATCGCGCCAAGCTCTGCATCGGGGAGGCGCGGCGATACGATGTGCGGAATCGCCCCCAGCTTCCACAGCGCGAACGTCGTCTCGTAGAACTCGATCGAGTTAGGCAAGGCGACGGTCACGAAGTCGCCGACCGCCACGCCTTTCTCAGACAACATGCGAGCGCGACGGTTGGCCGCGATGTCTAGCTCGGAATGGGTCCGCGCCTCCTCGCCGACCGTTAGGCAGACGCGGCTGGGCGTGTGGCGGGCATGATGGTCGAGGACCATCCCGATCGGAATCGGAAACCCAGTATCGGCTACGGCCGCCGGGACGGGATCGTGTCTGCTCGCCATCCTCGCTCCGGCGCGCCGTTGTTCGCCATCGCGGATCGGTCGTGACGGACGTCGCGCTCGATTTTAGGTAGCGGGAGCCAGTCCGACGCAAGCCGGCAATGTGGACAGGCGTCCCTGTCTGCCCGCCTTCGCCGTAAGGCCGATCATCTCTTCGGGCCGCTTAACCGAACAGCAAATGTCGGAGTGCTATGCCGAACTCTCCCATGACGGCGGCCCGCGACGACTGCCGGCCGCTTCGCGCGTTACAACCCCCATGTCGCTCGTGAGATCAGCAATGTCCGATCGAGCCTATCACCTGAGCCAGCACGAAAAGGCACCGATCCTGGAGGCCTGCCTGACCGGCTTCTGGTGGTCGCAGGATCGCAAAGATTTCAGCACAGCGTTGATCGGCAGCATCGAGCTGCTCCGTCAGTCAGGCCGTCCGTTCGGCGTGTTGTTCGATCTGCGCGCATTTGACGTGCAATCGGCGGCCAATGTCGATGCCATGAAAATGGCCTCCAGTCCGGGCTCCGGGCACAAGCGGGCACCATCGGCGATCGTCAGTGGCCGGGCACTGGTCAAGCTCCAGGCATCGCGCGTCTTCACCCTTGGCGCGACCCGGGTGTTCGCGACGCGCGAGGAAGCGATCGACTGGTTGGTCGGCGAACTGGCGGAAAGCTTGCCGCTCAGCTAATCGAGGACCTACGGCGCGTTGGGCGAAGTCGCGCCAACGCGGCGAAAGTGATGGTCGCCCGAGCCGAACATGGCGTCCACGGCGAGGATGCGCTTGAGATAGTGCCCGACCGCCAGCTCGTCGGTCATGCCGACGCCGCCATGAACCTGCACGGCGGACTCCGCCAGTCCGCGTCCGAGCCGACCGACCTGCGCTTTGAGCAACGCGATATCGCGGCGCGCGGCACGTCCGGATTCGGCTAGCGCGGTCGTATACAACAACAGCGAGCGCGCCTTCGTGTAACCGAGCTTCATGTCGGCGAGGCGGTGGGCGAGCGCCTGGAAGCTGCCGATGGGCACCCCGAACTGCTTGCGCGTTCCGGCATAGCTGGCGGTCATCTCGAGCAACGTGCCCATCGCGCCCACCGCCTCCGCGGCAAGCGCGATCATCGCGTTATCGATTACATCGTCGATCAGTTCGCCGGCATCCGACGAAAGCAGCGCACTGGAAGGCAGCGCGACATCATGAAACACCAGATCGGCGGCGGGCCGCCCGTCGATCGTGCGATAGGCCCGCTTGCTCATACTCGCGACGTCGGGCGGAACGCGCAACAGCGCGGGTCGTCCGTCATCGAGCCGCGCGGTCACGATGAGCAAGTCGGCGTCGCCGCCATCGAGGACGAGGCGCTTGCTCCCGTTCAGAACAAGCCCACCCTCGCCTCGCGTCACCGACGTCTCGACTCGGTCCGCGCCCGAAATGCCTCTACCTTCCTCGTGCGCAAAGGCGGCGCGAGTGCGTCCGCCCATAATTTTGTTGAGCTCGCTCTCAACGCCGATGGTGCCGTGGCATCTCGCGAGGGCTGCCCCGGCCAAGACGATGGAGGAGATGTAAGGCTCCACCACCAGACTGGCACCGAACAACTCCGCGACGGCGACCAGGTCGGCGATCGATCCGTCGAGTCCGCCGACAGATCCGGGCAAGGGAAGCGCGAGCAGGCCGAGATCGTGGAACTGCGCCCAGACGTCTTCGGAACGGCCGGTCTGCGAACGCAGAATCTGCTTCCGCTTGTCGAAGCTGTAATGCTGCTCGAGCAGGCGGGCGAGCCCGTCGCGGAGCATCGTCTGCTCGTCCGAGAAGGTGAAATCCATCGGCGGTCCGATCAGGCGATGTGGAGCGTTCGCGCGATCAGGTCGCGCTGCACCTCGTTGGTGCCGGCGTAGATCGTCGTGGCGCGCGCATTCAGATAATAGGGTGCCGCGATAAGCTCGAATTCGGTGCCGAGCGGCTCCGTACCCGACGTAACGGCGAGGGCATCCAACTGCACCGGCAGCGCCGCGATGCCGGCGACGCGGATCATCATGGCCGAAACACGCTGAACCAGCTCGGAATTCATCGTCTTGTTCATCGATCCCATGGACGGATCACGCGCGATTGGATGGCCGCTCAGCACCATCATCTCGAACGCGGCATAGCTCGCGACCTCCGCCTCCAGCGCGCCCAGGTCGCGCTGGAATACCGAATCGTCGGCCAGCGTGTCCTGCGCACCGGTCGGCACTGCGGCCGCCTCGCGGATCAGTGCCAGCTTGCGGCGCATCCCCGGGCTCTGCGCCGCGCCACCACGCTCATGCTTCAACAGTTGCTTGGCGACGGTCCAGCCGTCATTCTCGGCACCGACGCGACCCGCCTGCGGCACGCGCACATTGTCGAAGAAGACCTCGCATTGCTCGGGAAAGCCGTCGAGGCCGACGATCGGGCGGATTAGCATCCCCTCATAGTCCATCCGGTCGAGCAGCAGGAAGGTGATCCCTTGCTGTTTCTTGCCCTCGCGATTGGTGCGGACGAGCATGAACATGCGGTTCGCCTTGTGCGCCAGCGTCGTCCAGATCTTGCTGCCGTTGATGGTGTAGCTTTCGCCGTCCACGACGGCCGAGCAAGTGAGCGACGCGAGGTCGGAACCCGCGCCCGGTTCCGAATAACCCTGCGTCCAGTAATCCTCGCCCGAGAGAATACGCGGCAGATAGCGGCGTTTCTGCTCATCGGTGCCCAGTTCCATCAAAAGCGGGCCAACCATCTGCAACCCGTTGGGCAGAAGCGGCGGCAGGTCGCGTTTCCAATATTCCTCGGCGAAGACGTAGCGTTGTTCCAGCGACCAGCCGGTCCCGCCATGTTCGACCGGCCAGGCCGGTGCGGCCCAGCCTTTGTTGTTAAGAATACGCTGCCACGCCATTACCTCGTCGAAGGGCGCGAAGACGCTGGTCGTCTTGCGCCCCGCCTCGCGGACCGCCGACGTTGGCGCAGTGTCGAGGAAAGCGATGACTTCGGCGCGAAACGCTGCAATCTCGTCGCCGAAGTCGATGTTCATCGTCGTTGCTTTCATCCATCTACGAAGCAACCTCGGACGATCCGGCTACGCGATCTCAATCAAGACCATCGACTACCGCTCGCGCCAGAGTGCGCAGCCCCGATCGCGCCCTGTAATTGCGCGCGTCCCTCTAAAATTTGAAGTTCAGCGCGACGCCGTAGATGCGCGGCTCGCCGGGAGGCCCGATGCCCGACGGGGGGGTAACGACGATGTTGGTGTAATACTTGGTCTTGCCCACGTTTCTGACGAAGGCGGAGATGTCGAGCGGCAAGCTGGCGGGTGTCAACGTCAGGCGCAGGTTGCCGATACCATAGCCGGGTTGGTTAAGCCCCGGGGTCTGGTTATTTGCCGGATCAAAATAGATTATGCTGCGCCGCGAATATTCACCGAGCAACGACAGACTCCCGAAATCACCAAGCGTCGCGGTATATTGCGCCGAAAAATAGCCGGAGAAGTCGGGTGATCTGGTCTGGTGATTGCCCGCCAGACTAACGCCGTTCGTCAGATACTGTCGAAAACGCGCATGCTGGTAGGTCGCGTTGGCGGACAAGACGAGTTCGGGGATCGGGCGGATCGTCAGCATTCCGTCGATACCTTGGGCGCGGGTCCGCCCCGCATTGTCGATCTGCGTGATCGCCGGAGTCGTCGCCGTCAGCGGGGTTATCCGCGTGATCTGCTGATTGCTGATGTCCGATCGAAAGAGCGCGACGTTCGCCTGCACACGGCGGTCGAGCAAGGTGGTTTTCAGGCCTACCTCGTACGACTTGACATATTCCGGCAGGAACGGCGTGTTCGCGATCGTCGGCGTGGCTGGACCGAGCGTCTGCCAGCCGCCGCTCTTGAAGCCTTCCCGATAGGATGCATAGGCGAGGATCGCCGCGCTCGGCTTGTAATTCACCGTGATCGCCGGCGTGAAATCGCGGAAGGTCACGTTCGGATTGACGGTGTAGAGCGTGCCGAAGCGGTTGACCGTGCGAAAATTCTTCTTGTGATCCTCAGTATAGCGCCCGCCGGCCACCACGCTCAGCTGCCGGGTTAGATCGAAGGTGAGCTGCCCGAAGGCGGCGTAGCTGTCGGTCTTGTAATTGGAGACGTCGCTGAGCGTCAGCCTCCGAAGAACTGGAATGGGATAGTCCGCACCGAATTTCGTGACGAAGCTGAAGTCAGTATTGGCATGGTAATAGAACCCGCCAAGGACGTAGTGGAATCGCTCTCCCGCGTCGCCCACGAGCCGCAGCTCTTGGCTGAACGTCCGGTCCTTCTCGCGATAGAATTGAACTTGGCCGTCGTAGTTGGTGCCGTCATTGTCTTGGTTGCGTCGAAAGTAGTTATAGCGATAAGCGGAGATCGACGTCAGCTGCCCGATCGGCGTATCGACTTCGATGCGACCGCTGAAATTATGCACGTCCTGATTCTCAAAGCCGATATAATCGTAGTAGCGATCGTAGAAATTCTGGCCCGGCAGCACCGGCAGCGCCGGGTTGACGTTGGCCGACACGTTCGCGGTCGTCTCATTCTGGTTGGTCTGGCCGTTGCGTGCCTTGAAGAAGTCCGCACTCAGCAGGACGCTCAGGCCATCGGCGCGATATTCCAGCTGACCGCGCACGCCGCCCGCGTCGATATTGCCCGGATCCGCCTTGCCGTTCAGATTCTGGCTGAAGGCATCGTGCCGGCGATAGGATTCCGAAACACGGAACAGCAGCGTCTTGGCGCTGTTAAGCGGCCCGGAGAGCGACGCCTTTTCGAGCAGCGAGTTGTAATTGCCATATTCGAGATGCGCTTCGCCATGGAAGTCGGTGGTCGGCCGCTTGGTGATGACGCTAATCGCGCCAGACGCCGCGTTGCGGCCGAAGAGCGTGCCTTGCGGCCCCTTCAGCACCTCCACATGATCGACGTCGAACAGGTCGAACTGCAACCCCTGCGTTCCGCCGATGTAAATTTCGTCGACGAAATAGGCGACGCTTGGATCGGAACCCGGATCGACGTTGTTGGTGCCGCCGCCGCGGATGAAGGTATAGCTGACGAACCCGCTGCCGACAGTAGTCGTGGTGAGACCGGGCGCGAGCCGCTGGATGCCGTCCAGCGTGGTCACGCCCGACTTCACCAAGCTGTCGCCCGACACGGCCACGATCGAGATCGGAACGTTCTGCACGCTTTCGGACCGGCGCTGCGCGGTGACGATGATGTCCGCGACACCGCTGGAGTTGGGCGCGTCTGTCGTGGTACCTTGCGATTGACCGGTGGCGGGCTGCTGAGCAGCGGCCGATGCCGCGGTCTGCGCATACGCGCTCGACGGGAGGCACCCCAAGCTAACGACAAGCGTCGCAAACGAGCACCCCACAAACAAATTCGGCTTCATAAATCTCCCCTCTCCACCCAAGCGCTGAGCCTTGCGGCTTCTTCTGACGTGGATCAGCATACGAACGCACCGGTTTACCGACCAAATCGTTCCTGTGGACGCTCGTCCTGTGCATGCTGTTTAAAGCAGTCGTTTAATTGGGACGTGAGTGCGCCCTAGGTAGCGGCCGTAGACGCAGACAAACGTCCACAATCCACCCTTGCGAATGATGCCAGGGCATGCGCCTGACGACAGACTAACCAACACCACGGGGTCAAGCAGTCATGGGTGACGTATCAGAGCAGGTCGTGATCGTAACGGGTGCCTCGCAGGGGATCGGTGAAGCGACGGCGCGCCGTTTTGCCGCGGCCGGCGTTCGCGTCGTACTGAGCGACGTCACGACCGCCGTCAACGATGCGGCGAAGGCAATCCTCGATGCGTATCCGGGCTCGTCCGCGACCGGCGTCGTCACGGATGTGACGCAACCCGACGCCTGCGATGCGCTGATCGCCACCGCTATCGAGCAGCACGGCAGGCTCGACGTGCTGGCAATCGCCACCGCGACCTTTCAGCAACGCACTCCGGTGGCAACGACGTCACCGGACGATTGGGACCGCATCATGGCGGTCAACGCGAAAGGGCCGTTCCTGCTGTGCCGAAGCGCGGTGCCCAAGCTGACCCGGCCTGGTGGCGCGATCGTGATCGTGTCGTCCGTAACCGGGCAGGCGGGCATGGCCCAGAACGCGGCCTACAGCGCATCGAAGGGCGCTGTGGGCGCGTTCGTCAAAAGCCTGGCGCTCGAACTCGCGACCGACGGCGTCCGGGTGAACGCGGTCTCGCCAGCAGCCGTCGATTCACTCATCGCCCGCCAGGCGATGCAGCACGCCGCCGAGACTACGGGGAAGACGGTCGAAGAGATTCGCACGGCACATTTCGCCCAGATACCGGTCCGGCGCGAGGCCGACCCGATGGAGGTCGCGGAAGCGATGTACTTCCTAGCGTCGCCCGCCGCCTCCTACATCACCGGCACCTGCTTGGACGTAAATGGTGGCGCCCTGCTCCGCTAAGTGGACGCCGCGAAGGGAGGTGGCAAGGGTGGTCGATGCGGATACAGTCGAGGGGCGCGCGCGAAGAGTGTCGGACGAACTCGCCATCGTCCGCACCGTAGCGCGCGTGGCGCGGGCACAGGACGATCTCGATCCCGTCGCCTATCGCAACTGCTTCACCGATACGGTCTGGCTGGAAGCGGCCGTCATGATCGAGGATTGGCAGCCGGGCGAAATATCGGCGGACGAACTCACCCGGCTTACGTTCGCCACCTTGAGCCAGGCCGAAATGATCAATCACCTCGTCACCAACCACATCGTCGCGGTCGATGGCGACGAGGCGACATGCGCTGCCGATCTGTTTGCTGTGGCGATCACGCGGAAGGATGCGGCGCTCGCGGCGTCCTTCATCGGCGCGCGATATTTCCTTCGTCTACTGCGCACGGCAGATGGCTGGCGCATTCGTGAACGCCAGGTGACACAGCGCTACAGGCTGAGTGATCCGAACATCCATGTCGACGCTGTCACGCAAACGGCAAGGCCCTGACCTTGCGCCGCTTGCCCCAGCCCATCGATCGCGCCGAGCAAATTCTTGGGCGAAATCGGTGGTGAAGAACCCTTATTATAGCGGACCGCAGACCGATCACTTCGATGGAACACTTTTTTTCAATCCTGGCCACCCTGATACCGACCGCTCGCTTGGCGACATCCTGAAATGGAAATTACGGGAAAAGGCGGCGAAGTGGCCTCGATCCGTACCGGTTGTGCAGAGCGTACCAAAGAAACATTCCGATCGGCTCCGAATAACCATGGTCGGGCATGCGACAGTGTTGATACAAGTCTCGGGCATCAACATCGTTACTGATCCAATCTGGTCCGACCGCGCAAGTCCGGTGCGCTTTGCCGGACCCAAGCGCGTGACGGCCCCGGGCATTATCTTCGACCAGCTTCCGCCGATCCACGCCGTGTTGCTGTCTCACAACCATTATGACCACCTCGACATTGCTACGCTCAAGTTACTCCACGACCGCGACCGGCCCATCATCCTCACGCCGCTCGGCAATGACACAATCGTGCGGCGGCATATAGCAGACGCTCGAATTGCGTCTGGGGATTGGGGCGACCGCTTCGAATTGGGCGGAGGATGCATGGTTGATGTCGTCCCGGCTTATCACTGGTCAGCGCGTGGACGTGGCGATCGCCGCATGGCCTTGTGGGGCGGCTTCATGCTGCGGACTCCGGTTGGCCTGCTCTATTTCGCAGGAGATACCGGCTATGGTGATGGTGCGATCTTTCGCGCCATGCTTGCCCTCTACGGGCCGACGGACATCGCGCTCATTCCGATCGGCGCGTACGCACCTCGCTGGTTCATGACTGACCAGCATGTCAATCCTGACGAAGCGGTCCAAATCATGCATGATTTGGGTGCACGTTCGGCGCTCGGTATCCACTGGGGTTGTTTCCAACTTACAGATGAAGCGCGGGAAGAACCAGCAAGCCTCCTCGGTATCAGTTTAGCACAACGTCTGATCAATCCTGATCGCTTTAGCACTGCAAAGCCCGGTGAAGTATATGAATTTGATAATTTATAGAAATAAACATAATTAATCGTATTCCCGTCGTGAATCGTGGTTAATACTAGCAAGGTGTCTCCTAATGTATTGCAGTATTTTTCATTTAGTCATTTCATGAAAATATAATTCATAAAGCCAAATCTGATAAAGGTCTTTCCAGTCCTGATATACATCAACTTGAGGTTTTTCTTAGAGTTGCAGAAGCGCGCTCATTTGCGGGTGCCGCGCGTATGATGGGTAGGTCGCAACCTGCCGTTAGCCAAGCTATTGCCCGGCTCGAGGAGATATATGGCGGTGATCTATTTGAACGTCGCCGCGGCGCGCTGCTAGGGGCATTTCTCACGTGGGTTGCACATAGCCTGAGTTCCTAAGGTAGTTTGTGCAC
>CAXSHP010000035.1:13324-20196 GCA_964236935.1 uncultured Sphingomonadaceae bacterium | reverse complement strand
ATCCCGCTCGCCGACAGCCTGGCCGATGCCGAGGCGGTGCTGGCCAAGGCGCAGGAGACGGGGTTGACCTGCATGGTCGGGCACACCCGGCGCTTCAACCCGAGCCATCAATATCTCCACGACAAGGTCGTCGCCGGCGAGATCGCGATCCAGCAGATGGACGTGCAGACCTATTTCTTCCGCCGCAAGAACATGAACGCCAAGGGCCAGCCGCGCTCGTGGACCGATCATCTGCTGTGGCATCATGCGGCGCATACGGTCGATCTGTTCGCCTATCAGGCGGGGCCGATCGTCCAGGCCAATGCGCTCGCGGGGCCGCTCCATCCCGAGCTCGGCATCGCGATGGACCTGTCGATCCAGCTCAAGGCCGAGAGCGGCGCGATCTGCACGCTGTCGCTGAGCTTCAACAATGACGGGCCGCTCGGCACCTTCTTCCGCTACATCTGCGACAACGGCACGTGGATCGCGCGCTACGACGATCTGGTGACGGGCCAGGAAGAGCCGGTCGACGTCTCCCAGGTCGCCGTGTCGCGCAACGGCATCGAGCTGCAGGACCGCGAGTTCGTCGCCGCGATCCGCGAGGGGCGCGAGCCGAACAGCTCGGTCGCCCAGGTGCTGCCCTGCTACCGCGTCCTCGCTGCGCTCGAGCGGCAGTTGAGCGCGGCATGACGCGGCGCACGCAGGTGGCGATCGTCGGCGCGGGGCCGGCGGGGCTGCTGCTCGGTCATCTGCTGCGCCAATCCGGCGTCGACGCGCTGATCGTCGAGCGCCAGGCACGCGCGCATGTCGAAAGCCGCATCCGCGCCGGCGTGCTCGAACGGACCACCACCGATCTGCTCCACCGCCTCGGCGTCGACGCGCGGCTCGACGCGGACGGGCTGCCCCACGGCGGATTCGCGCTGGCCGATGGCGAGCGGCTGATCCGCATCGATATCGCCGGGCTGACCGGCCACCATGTCACCGTCTACGGCCAGACCGAACTGACCCGCGACCTGATCGCCGCCGCGCCGGCGCGCGATCTCGAGATCGTCTGGCAGGCGGGCGATGTGGCGCTGCACGGGATCGACGGCGATCGCCCGTTCCTGACCTGGGGCGAGGGCGAGCGCGTCGACTGCGATTTCATCGCCGGCTGCGATGGTTTCCACGGGCCATCGCGCGAGGCGATCCCCGCGGGCCGGCGGCGGAATTTCGAGCGGGCCTATCCGTTCGGCTGGCTCGGCATCCTCGCCGACGTCGCGCCGTGTGACCATGAATTGATCTACGCCAGCCACGATCGCGGCTTCGCGCTGGCGTCGATGCGATCGCCCACGCGCAGTCGCTATTATGTGCAGGTGCCGCTCGACGAGCAGCTCGAGGACTGGCCCGACGAGCGCATCTGGGACGAGCTGGCGATCCGCCTCGGGCCACGGGCCGCGGCCGGGATGACGCGCGGTCCATCGATCGAGAAATCGATTGCGCCGCTGCGGTCGTTCGTTTCGGAGCCAATGCGTTGCGGGCGATTGTTCCTGGCGGGTGACAGCGCGCATATCGTGCCGCCGACCGGGGCCAAGGGCCTCAACCTGGCCTCGTCCGACGTGGCTTATCTGTCCGACGCATTGATCGCTTTCTATCGGCGCGACGACGTTGCGGGGATCGACGACTATTCGGCCAAGGCCCTGACGCGCGTATGGAAGGCCGAACGGTTCAGCTGGTATCTGACCAAGCTGATGCATCGCTTTCCCGACGACGGCCCATTCGAGCGGCGCATGCAGCTCGCCGAGCTCGACTATATCGCCTCGTCGGAAGCCGCGCGCACGTCGATCGCGGAAAATTACGTGGGCCTGCCGCTCTAGCTGCCTGGTCCCAGCGTGTGATGGTGCAGCGGAGGCGTTATGGGCCAGCTGCTCCACGGCAGCGCCGAGACGACGAACGCCGTTCGTGGTGACCTACCGCGAGCGCAAGCCTCGGTCGCGCAGCTCGCCGGCGGTTCGGGATCAACGAGGTGGCGAGGGCTCCGCGTCCTGCCAGCCGCCGCCCAATGCGCGGAACAGGTCGACCTGCGCGGTCACCACGCGCGCATCCGATGCCGCCAGCTCGGCTTCGGCGTCGGCGAGGGTGCGGTTCGCGTCGACCAGGCTGAGCGAGTCCACACTGCCCTCGCGCAGCTGCGCGCGGACGATCCGTGCCGCGGTCTGCGCCGCGTCGCGTGCGCCGGCGAGCGACTGACGGCGCTCGAGTTCGTGCGCGTAAGCGGACAGCGCCGTCTCGGTTTCCTCGAGGGCGTTGAGCACGGCGGCGTCGAAGCGCGCCAGCGCGGCGGCATCCTCGGCCCGCGCGTTGGCGATCCGGGCGCGGATTGCCTCCTGATTGGGAAAGCTCCACGACAGCAGCCCGCCGAGCAGCCAGTGCAGCGGCCCGCCGGCGAGCAGGCTGGCGAGCCCCGTCCCGGTCGAGCCGATCGAGCCGCCGAGCGAGATCGTCGGATAGAGATCGGCCGTGGCGACGCCGATCCGCGCGGTCGCCGCCGCCAGCCGGCGCTCGGCCTCGCGCACGTCCGGCCGGCGGGCGAGCAACGCGCGACCGTCGCCGATCGGGAGCGGCCGGTCGAGCCGCAGCACGGTCGCTTCGCCATCGACCTCGGCTGGCAGATCGCGCGGCGCACGGCCGGTCAGCGTCGCGAGGCGGAACAAGGCGGCCTCGCGCGAAGCGACCAGCGGCGGGACCGTGGCCTCGACCTGATCGCGCAGCGCGGCCGCGCGCGAAGTATCGAGGCCCGTCGCGCGGCCGGCCTGATAGCGGGCCGCATTGATCTTTACCGTCTGGTCGAGCAGCGCGACGCTGCGCTCGGCCACGGCGATGCGCTCGCGGAACGAGCCCAGATCGGCATAGGCCCGCGCCGTCTCGGCGGCGATCGCGACGCGCACCGTGTCGCGCGCGGCCTCGGCCGCCTCGGCGTCGCCGCGCGCGGCCTCGATGCGGCGGCCGACGCGGCCGAACAGATCGAGCTCGTAACCGACCTCGAAGCCGGCATCGACCGCCCAGCCCGTGCGATCCGCGCCGGGGGCCGTCTGCGACGCCGCGAGACGCTGATACGCCCCCTGGGTGCCGACCGTGGTGGTCGGCAGGCGCCCCGCGCGCTCCTCGCGCAGCAGCGCGCGGGCCGCGGCGAGATTGGCGGTGGCGACGGCGATGTCCTTGTTGGCGGCCAAGGCGTCGGCGACGAGCCGGTCGAGCAATGGGTCCTGATAGAGCTGCCACCACCGCCCCGCCGGTTCGTCGGCCGCGGCAACAGCCGGCGAGGCGCTGCCGATGAAGGGCGCGGCAGCGCTCGCCGGGGTCGCCGGCGGCACGTGATCCGGCCCGACCGCGCAGGCGGCGAGCACGAGCAGCGAGGCCAGCCCGGCGAAGCGACGCATGTCTCCCATCCTCTTATTCGGCCGGCTGAAGGGTCGGCGCGCCCGCAGCGCCCCACTTGGGCAATCGTTCGGCGAGCGCGCGGCACACGACGTAGAAGGTCGGCGTGAACAGCAGGCCGAAGCCGGTCACGCCGATCATTCCGAAGAACACCGCCGTGCCGAGCGCCTGGCGCAATTCCGCGCCCGCTCCGCTTGCCAGCACCAGCGGCACCGTGCCGAGAATGAAGGCGAAGCTGGTCATCAGGATCGGCCGCAGCCGGGTTTCCGCGGCACGCACGGCGGCTTCGACCGGCGACAGCCCGCCCTGTTCCTCCGCCTGCTTGGCGAATTCGACCACGAGGATCGCGTTCTTGGCGGCGAGCGCGATCAGCACGATGAAGCCGATCTGGGTCAGCACATTATTGTCCATGCCGCGCAGGTTCACGCCGATCATCGCGGCGAGCAGGCACATCGGCACGATCAGGATGATCGCCAGCGGCAGCATCACGCTTTCATATTGCGCGGCGAGGACGAGGAAGACGAACACCACCGCGAGACCGAAGACGATGCCCGCGGTCGAGCCCGCCGCCTTCTGCTGAGAGGCGATGCCGGTCCACTCGCTGCCATAGTCGTGCGGCAGCGAGGCGGCGGCGAGCCGCTCCATCGCCGCCAGCGACTGCCCCGACGAATATCCCGGCGCGGTGTCGCCATCGACCTCGACCGCGGGAAACAGGTTGTAGCGCGTGACCCGATAGGGCCCGGCGCGATCCTCGAAATTGGCGATCGCACCAAGCGGGACCATCGCTCCCGAAACGGCGCGGGTCTTGAGGTTGGCGATATCGGCGACGGTGCCGCGGAACGGCGCATCGGCTTGTGCGGTGACGCGATAGGTGCGGCCGAGCAGGTTGAAATCGTTGACGAACGCCGATCCGAGATACACCTGCAGCGCCTCCGACACCTGCGCCGGCGGGACCCCCAGCAAGTCGGCCTTGACGCGATCGATGGCCGCGAACACGCGCGGCGTGCCGATGTCGAACAAGGTGTAGATCTGCTGGAGGCCCTTGGTCTGGTTCGCCTGGCCGACCAGCCCGTAGGCGACCGTGGCGAGCGCGCCGTAGCCATGCCCGCCGCGATCCTCCACGATCATGCGGTAGCCGCCGGCCGAGCCGATGCCCTGGATCAGCGGCGGCGGCACGATCAGCAGGCGCGCCTCATCGATGTCGGCGGTCGCCTTGCCCGCCTCGGTCATGATGCTCTGGAGCGTGACGCCGAGCTTCCGGCGTTCGTCGAACGACAGCAACGGCACGTAGGCGGCCGCCGCATTGGGCGCCATCGTCTGCGATGCCCCGTCGAACCCGGCGAGCATCACCGATCCCTTGACCCCCTTGAGCGGCAGGATGCGCGCGGCGACCTTCTTCAGGACCGCATCGGTGCGCGCGAGCGACGAGCCGGGGGGCAGCTGGATCACGGTGAGGAAATAACCCTGGTCCTGCGCCGGGATGAATCCGCTCGGCGTGAAGACGAACGCCGCCGCGGTCAGCGCAATCAGCGCGGCATAAGCGGCAAGCATCCGCCGCGGCCGCCGCACGAGGATGCCGGTGAGGCGCGCATAGCCCGCGCTCATCCGCTCGAAGCCATGGTTGAACGCGGCGCCGGCATTGTGGACGATGCGCCGCCAGCCATACGCCAACGCTTCCTCCTGCTTCGGCCGCAGCAGCAGCGCCGCGAGCGCGGGGGACAGCGTCAGCGAGAGGATCAGCGAGATGACGGTCGCGGTCGAGATGGTGACCGCGAACTGGCGATAGAATGCGCCCGAGATGCCGGTGAGGAAGACGGTGGGCACGAACACCGCGCACAGCACCAGCACGATCGCGATCAGCGCCGTCGACACCTCGTCCATCGAGGTCCGCGCCGCTTCCAGCGGAGACAGGCCGCGCGCGAGGTTGCGCTCGACATTCTCGACCACGACGATCGCGTCGTCGACGACGATGCCGATCGCGAGGACCATGCCGAACAAGGACAAATTGTTGAGCGAAAAGCCGAGCGCGGCGAGCATCGCGAACGTGCCGATCAGCGACACCGGGATCGCGACGATCGGGATCAGCGCGGCGCGCCAGCTCTGGAGGAACAGCAGGATGACGAGCACGACCAGCACCAGCGCTTCGAGCAAAGTGTGCTTCACCGCGTCGACCGACTGGGCGATGAACTCGGTCGGATTGTAGAGGACCTGATATTCGAGACCTGGCGGAAAGCGGGCCGACAGCGTCTTCATCTCCGCGTCGACCGCCTCGGCGGCGGCGAGCGCATTCGACCCCGGACGCTGGAACAGGGCGACGAGCACCGAGGGCTTGCCGCTGATATAGGTATTGGTGCCGTAATCCTGCGCGCCGAGCTCGACGCGCGCCACGTCGGAGACGCGCACCTGCCGCCCGTCGGGATCGCTGCGGATAACGACGTCCCCGAACTGCTTCGGATCGGTCAGCCGGCCCTGCGTCTCGACGCCGAGCTGGAACGCGCTGCCGGTGTCGTAGGGCGGCTGCCCCAGTGCCCCGGCGGCGACCTGGACGTTCTGCGCGCGCAACGCGGCGACGATCTCGCCCGCCGTCAGATCGAGCGCGGCGGCACGGCCCGGATCGATCCAGATGCGCATGCCGTAATCGCGCGCGCCGATCAGCTGGACGTCCCCGACCCCGTCGAGGCGGCTGAGCGGATCACGCACCTGGCTTAGCGCATAGTTCGAGACATAGCCCGGATCGAGCGAGCCGTCGCTCGACTGGAGATTGACGATCATCAGGAAATCGGAGGAAGTCTTGCGCGTCACCACGCCGAGGCGCTGGACCTCCTCGGGCAGGCGCGGCTGCGCGACGGCCACGCGATTCTGCACCAGCACCTGCGCGGTATCGAGATTCGTGCCGATCTTGAAGGTGACGGTGATCGTCAGACGGCCGCCGCCGGTCGATTGCGACGACATGTAGAGCATGTTGTCGACGCCGTTGACTTCCTGCTCGATCGGCGCGGCCACGGTATCCGCCACCGTCTCGGCCGAGGCTCCCGGATAGGTCGCGATGACGGTCACCGTCGGCGGCACGATCTCGGGATATTGCGAGACGGCCAGCCCGAAATAGGCCGCGCCGCCGACGATCGTGATGAGGATCGCGATGACCGCGGCAAAGATCGGCCGGTCGATGAACAGGCGGGGAAGGCGCATGGGGTGGTCCTGAACAGTCGGTCAGCGCGCGAAGGTGGCTTGCGATGCGACGGGGGCTGGGCCGGGCAGGCCGGGTTCGACGCCCGCAACGCCGGCGATCCGCCCCGCGTGCGGCGTCACCGGCGAGCCCGGCAGCGCGTTCTGCATGCCCGCGATGATCACGCGATCGGTCGGTGCAAGGCCGCTGCGGATGATCCGCAGCCCCTGGACCACTGGACCGAGCTCGACGGGCTGCGCCTGATCGGGTTCGTCGACGAGATGATCCTGGGCAACGGCGGGTCCGCGTGGAC
>CAXSHP010000035.1:3863-13314 GCA_964236935.1 uncultured Sphingomonadaceae bacterium | reverse complement strand
GGGCTTGAGCGTCACGACATTTCCGCGCCCGACGACCTGGACGAGCTTGCGGACCTGGTCGGTCACGATCGCGCTGTCCGGCACGAGCAGCGCATTGCGGGTGCCGGCGGAGGCAAGGCGCATATTGCCGAATAGGCCGGGGGTGAGGAAATAATCGGGATTGGCGATCACCGCCCGTCCGCGGATCGTACCCGCAGCGATGCCGTTGTCGCTGAAATCGATCCGTCCGTGCCAGCGATAGCCGCCCTCGTCCTGCAGCCGGATTTCGACCTGCCCGCCGTTGCCCGCGCCGTCGCGGCGCGTCTTGAGGTAGAGCGCTTCGGACGCGTCGAACGCGAAATAGATCGGATCGAGCGCGACGACCGTAGTCAAGACCGTGGTCCCGGCACGAGATTGCCCACGTCGACCCGCCGATCGGAAATGCGCCCGCTGATCGGTGCGCGCACCTCGGTGAACTCGACGTCGAGCGCGCGGGAGCGGACCTGGGCCTGCGCGACCGCCAGCGCGGCCTGCGCGGCGCGGACGCCGGCGCGAAGCTCGTCCACCTCCGCCGCCGAGACCGCGTCGTCGGCGATCAACCGGTCGGCGCGAGCGAGCGCGCTGCGGGCGAGGAGCAGTGACGAGCGCGCGCTCGCCTCGCGCGCCTGCGCTTCGGCCAGTGTCGCCTGGAACGGACGCGGGTCGATGCGGAACAGCAGCTGGCCCTGGCGGACGATGCTGCCGTCCTGAAAATAGATGCCGGTCAACGCTCCCGAGACACGCGGACGCAGGTCGACCGCCTTGCTCGCCGCGAAACGGCCGACATAATCGTCCCACTCGGTCACTGCGCGCTGCAGCGGGGTAGCGATCGTCACCGTCGGCGGGGGCGGCGCGACCGCTTCCGGGACCCGCCCGAGAGCCAACTTCCACACGATCGCGATCGAAGCGGCGAGGATCAGCGCGAGCGCCGCGCGCCACCAGCGGTGGCGCGGCACGGGCAGGCTGCGGACGAAACCGACCGGCTTCGACTCGCCCGCCTCGACGGGGGTCATGATGGTCATGCTACGAAGCGATCCCGTTGGGCACGGCGGCGGGCGACGCTGCCGAGTAATGTTTCGATCTGGCCGGGCATGA
Organism: uncultured Sphingomonadaceae bacterium; assembly: GCA_964236935.1. Taxonomy (GTDB): domain Bacteria; phylum Pseudomonadota; class Alphaproteobacteria; order Sphingomonadales; family Sphingomonadaceae; genus Solisphingomonas. The sequence goes on along the minus strand of CAXSHP010000035.1, from coordinate 12,201 downwards.
AGCCGGCTGCCCGGAACGCCGCGAACTCCGCCGACGGCAGCGCATAGCCCTGCTGCCACGCGAGCACGGCGAAGCGCCGCAGGCCCTCGAGCCGCGGGTCGGCAAGGCGCGGATTCGGCGTGGTGCCGAACAGGGATCCCATCGCCAGCGACAAGCGTCCCGGCACCGCGAGGCTCGACGGCGGATCGCGCTCGGCCAGCGCGATCACCGCCCATTCAAGTGCGGAAAAGCCATCCGTAGCGGGGTTCGGGTCGACGTCTGTGCGGTCGCCACCCTGACCCGCCGACCGCTCTGCGCCTATCGAGGTCGGTGAAACATAGGAGCCAAACGGCTCGAAAGTCATAAGATTCGGAAGATAAGCCACAGCCGCTGATTCCTGCTCGATAATGTTACCGGTCGGTAACGGGGCTTGACATACGTACCGGTCAGTCACATTTCAAGCGCGGAGACGGATGATGCTGAACAAAGTAAAAGTTTCGTACGGCGAAGCCGCTACGAGCACGAACACTCATAAAAAAACCGCGGATCGCCTGTGCGAGATTGCGACCGGCCTGTTCTACCGGCGCGGAATCCGCGCGGTCGGCGTCGACGAAATCGTATTCGAGGCCGGCGTGACCAAGCCGACGCTGTATCGCAACTATGCGTCGAAGGACGATCTCGTATCGGTTTGCCTGAGCGCCAAGGTGAGCGAGGCGGAAGCGCGGATGGACGCGATCGCGGCGCGCTTGCCCGACGACCCGCTGGCTCAGCTGCGCGCGATCGTCGCGGATCTGGCCGAGGCCATGGCGGCGCCCGACTATCGCGGATGCGCGTTGACCAATGCGGCGATAGAATTCCCCGACGCGGGCCATCCGGCACGTCAGGTATCGGCAAACTGCAAGGCCATGCTGCGCGAACGAATTGGCGGTCTCACGCGACAGATCGGGACATCGGATCCGGACACGCTTGCCGATGGCTTGATGCTGCTGATCGAAGGCGCGAGCACCAGCTGTCACACCTCGGGGTCGCAGGGCCCGGCGGCGTCGCTGCTCCAGGCAACCGACAAGCTGATTTCCGCCTACCTGCCATAGCGGGAGGGCGTCCCGCCCGCGGCGGACCTCGCAGCGTCGGCGCGTACTTGCCACGATGGCGATCGCGCGGTTAAGTCCCGGCCATGTCGGACATGGACCGCCTTCTCGCGGCCGCCTCGCAGTGGCGTGGCGGACCGCTCGCGATTGCGACCGTTACCGCCACCTGGGGCTCGGCGCCGCGGCCGCGCGGCAGCCACATGCTGGTCCACGGCGACGGCCGCTTCGAGGGGTCGGTGTCGGGCGGCTGCGTCGAGGGGGAAGTGCTGACGGCGGCCGAAGAGGTGATCGCGCACGGCGGATTCCGCCTGCTCCGCTTCGGCGTCGCCGACGCCGCGGCGTGGGAGGTGGGGCTTCCCTGCGGCGGGGAGATCGCGCTGCTGGTCCAGCGCGTCGGCCCCGACGGTTTCGCCGCCGAGCTGTTCGACGCGGTCGCCGCGGCGCGGGCTGCCGGCGAGGCCATCGCGCTCACCTCCGATCTTTCGACCGGCGTCACCGCGCCGGGCGATCGGCCAGGCGACGATCGCTTCGTCAATCATTACGCCCCGCGGCGGCGGATGCTGATCGTCGGTGCGGTGCAGATCGCACAGTCGCTGGTCAGCCTGGCGCGGACGCTCGACATGCACGCGGTGGTGATTGATCCGCGCACGCGTTTCCTGACCGCGGCGCGCTTTCCGGGCAGCGCGCTGGACGACCGCTGGCCCGATCAGGCGGTTGCCGCGCACCAGCCCGATCGCGCCACCGCGGTGGTGACGCTAAGCCACGACCCCAAGATCGACGACCCTGCGCTCGCTGCCGCGCTCGCGTCGCCGGCGCGCTACATCGCGGCGCTCGGATCGCGCCGCAGCCATGCCAGCCGGCTCGAGCGGCTGCGCGCGCTGGGCTTCGACGATGCGCAATTGTCCCGGATCGAAGGCCCGGCCGGGGTGTCGATCGGCGCGATCGGCCCCGGCGAGATCGCGCTGTCGATCATGGCCGGCGCGATCCGGGCGTTTGCCGAGCGCTAGATGCTCGCGCTCGAACGGACCGTCGCCGTCCTGTTGTGCGCGGGCCTGTCGCGTCGCTTCGGCGCCGGGGACAAATTGCTCGCGCCGCTGCGCGGAAGGCCGCTGGTGCGGCATGCCGCCGAGCTGCTCGCTTCGCTGCCGCTTCTGGACAGGATCGCGATTACTTGCGCGCGCGCGGGGCCGCTGCACGAAATGCTCGACGCGCTCGGCTTCACGCTGGTCGCGAACGAGCGCCCCGAAGCCGGCCACGACATCTCGATCAGGCTGGGAATCGAAAGCGCGCTCGGGCGGGGAGCCGATGCGGTGCTGATCTGTCTCGGCGACATGCCGAATGTCAGCCGCGGCCATGTCGCGGCCTTGGCCGAGCTGGCGGACGAAGACACCGTCGCGATGAGCACGACGAGCGCCTGGTCGTCGCCGCCGACGATGATTCCCGCCGCCGTCGCACGCCGGATCCTCGAGGAGGCGCACCAGCCTGCGAAGCAAATCCTGACTGGCGGGAAGATCGCCTATGCGTGGGCGTCGGCCGCGATCCTCGCGGACTTCGACACGCCTGCCGACTTCCGATCGTCCCGGACTCCATCGGATTGAGTCATCGTCATTGCGACGAAAGCCGGGGTCCACGGATGCGGCACGGCTGGATTTGGGAGTGGACGCCGTCCTGGATCCCGGCTTTTGCCGGAATGACGACCAGGGTTTCAACCCCACTGAAACGAGAGCTGGAGCGGGATGAGATTAGCTGAATCGTTCCCCCGCGAAGGCGGGGGTCCAGCCCCTCACAAACAGTCTTGGTCTGGTCTGGACCCCCGCCTTCGCGGGGGAACGAAAGCAAGGCAAGCTGAAGCCCGGGATCAAGCACTCAGCCGGTTCCGCCGAGCCGGTCGGCGTGCCAGTGCAGGTGGTCCGCCATGAAGGTCGAGATGAAATAATAGCTGTGGTCGTAACCGGGCTGCAGGCGCAGCGTCAGCGGAATGCCGGCGCGTTCGCACGCCTCGCGGAGCAATTCGGGCCGCAGCTCGGCGGCGAGGAAGTTGTCGGCGTCGCCCTGGTCGACCAGCAGCGCCGGGACTTTCGCGCCATCCTCGATCAGCGCGACGGCATCGTGCATGCGCCAAGCGGTGCGATCCGCCCCGAGATACCCGCCGAGCGCTTTCTCTCCCCAGGGCACCTGGCCGGGCGCGACGATCGGCGAGAAGGCGGACACCGCGCGGTAGCGTTCGGGCAGGCGGAGCCCGATCGTCAGCGCGCCGTGGCCGCCCATCGAATGGCCCATGATCGATTGCCGCTCGGCGTCGATCGGGAAATGCGCGGCGACCAGCGCCGGCAGTTCCTGCGTGACATAGCTCCACATTCGGTAATTGGCGGCGAACGGCGCTTCGGTCGCGTCGACGTAGAAGCCGGCGCCGAGCCCGAAGTCATAGGCTCCGGCCGGATCGTCGGGGACGCCCTCGCCGCGCGGCGACGTATCGGGCGCGACGAAGATCAGGCCGAGCGCCGCGCACGCCGCGCGATATTCGCCCTTTTCGGTGACGTTGGCAGGCGTGCAGGTCAGCCCCGACAGATACCAGACGACCGGCAGCTTCGTCCCGTCCGCATGCGGCGGCACGTAGACCGAAAAGGCCATGTCGGTGCCGGTCGCGGCGGAGGAGTGCCGATAGACAGCCTGCACGCCGCCATGGCTGAGGTTGGTCGAGAGCGTCTCGAGCGTCATCAATAGACCACCACGCTGCGGATGCTCTCGCCGGCGTGCATCAGATCGAAGCCGTGGTTGATCTCGTCGAGGTCGAGCACGTGGGTGATCATCGGGTCGATCTCGATCTTGCCGTTCATGTACCAGTCGACGATCTTGGGCACGTCGGTGCGCCCCTTGGCGCCGCCGAACGCGGTGCCGCGCCAGTTGCGGCCGGTGACGAGCTGGAACGGGCGGGTGGCGATCTCCTTGCCCGCCTCGGCGACGCCGATGATGATCGAGGTGCCCCAGCCGCGATGGCAAGCCTCGAGCGCCTGGCGCATGACGGTCGTGTTGCCGGTGCAGTCGAACGTGTAATCGGCGCCGCCGTCGGTCAGCGCGACGAGATGCTGGACGACGTCGCCGTCGACGGTCTTCGGATTGACGAAGTGGGTCATGCCGAAGCGCTTGCCCCATTCCTCGCGATCGGGGTTGATGTCGACGCCGACGATCATGCCGGCGCCCGCGAGCCGCGCGCCCTGGAGCACGTTGAGCCCGATCCCGCCGAGGCCGAAGACGATCACCTTGTCGCCGACCTGGACCTTCGCCGTGTTGACCACGGCACCGACCCCGGTGGTGACGCCGCAGCCGATGTAGCAGCTCGTCTTGAACGGCGCGTCGGGGCGGATCTTCGCCACCGCGATCTCGGGCAGCACGGTGAAGTTCGAGAAGGTCGAGCAGCCCATGTAGTGGAAGATCGGCTGGCCCTTGTGGCTGAACCGGCTGGTGCCGTCGGGCATCACGCCCTTGCCCTGCGTCGCGCGGATCGCGGTGCACAGGTTGGTCTTGCCCGAGAGGCAGGATTTACACTGGCGGCACTCGGGCGTGTAGAGCGGGATGACGTGATCGCCGACGGCGACCGAAGTCACCCCCGCGCCGATTTCGCGCACGACGCCGGCGCCCTCATGGCCGAGGATCGACGGGAAGATACCCTCGCTGTCGAGCCCGTCGAGCGTGTAGGCGTCGGTATGGCAGATGCCGGTCGCCATGATCTCGACCAGCACTTCGCCCGCCTTGGGACCTTCGAGGTCGACCTCGACGATCTCCAGCGGCCGCTTGGCTTCGAACGCGACGGCGGCGCGGGTCTTCATGCGACTTTCTCCTTGGTCATCCTGCGACCTAACGCGCCATCCGCACCCAACAGCGAATGGTATGCGGCGCCGATCAGGACGATCGCAACCGAACCGATCAGGACCGGCTCGACGAGGAAACCGATCGGCGCGGCCGTCAGGATGACGATCAGCGGATCGCCTCCGGCCGGCGGATGCATCGTGCGCGTCGCCATCATCGCCGCGACCGCCAGCCCGACGCCGATGCCGAGCGTGAGCGGGCTGTTGCCCAAGGTCGCGAGCACCAGCAGCCCGACCGAGGCGGATATCAGATGGCCGCCGATGACGTTGAGCGGGCGGGAGAAGGGGCTTTGGGGGGCGGCGAAGACCAACGCGCAGCTGGCGCCGAACGACGGGATCAGCGTCGCCAGGTTGGTCCGGGAATGCGCGAACGCCAGCACGAAGATCGTCAACCCGGCACCGACCGCGGCCAGCACGATGGCGCCCCATCGCGAGTGCCATGGCGGTCGGGGGCCGGCGGATTGCGCGGTGGCCAACGTCGTCATGCCTTCTTGAAGCGGGCGGCTTCTTCCGAGCCGCCCGTGGCGTCGCCGGCGCTGTACGAATGCGCGCCGGTCCCGGCAAGCCCGCCGCCCTGGACGATCAGATATTCGTCCCGGATCGGCCGGCCTTCGAAGAAGCATTCGAGGATCTCGCGCGTGCCCGCGGCATAGCGCGTCTGCGCCGACAGGCTGGTGCCCGAGATGTGCGGCGTCATGCCCTCGTGCGGCATCGTGCGCCACGGATGATCCTTGGGCGCGGGCTGCGGGAACCAGACGTCGCCGGCGTAACCCGCGAGCTGCCCGCTCTCGAGCGCGCGGACGATCGCGTCGCGATCGCAGATCTTGCCGCGCGCGGTGTTCACCAGAAAGGCGCCGCGCTTCATCTTCGACAGCATCGCCTCGTCGAACAGATTCTCCGTCTCCGGGTGGAGCGGGCAGTTGATCGTGACGACGTCGCACACCTTGACCATGTTCTCGACGGTCGCGTGCCAGATCAGGCCGAGCTCCTGCTCGACCTCGGCCGGCAGGCGATGGCGATCGAAATAGTGCAGCGGCATGTCGAACGGCTTGAGCCGGCGCAGCACCGCCAGGCCGATCCGCCCCGCGGCGACGGTGCCGACGTGCATGCCCTCGACGTCGTAGGAGCGCGTCACGCAATCGGCGATGTTCCAGCCGCCCTTGGTGACCCAGTCATGCGACGGGATGTAATTGCGCACCAGCCCGAGGATCATCATCACGACATGCTCGGAAACGCTGATCGAGTTGCAGTAGGTGACCTCGGCGACGGTGATCTTGCGGTCGATCGCCGCCTGCAGGTCGACATGGTCCGAGCCGATGCCCGCGGTCAGCGCGAGCTTGAGCGCAGGCCGAGCTCGCCCGAGACCGAGCCGAGCAGCTGGCCGGGAGTGAAATCGATCGCCTTGGGCGAGGGGACCGTCTGGCCGTCGGGATAATGGTCGAGCGGCGGCAGATCGTCGCGCGCATAGGACGTGGGATATCCGTCGATCGGATCGTCGTAGAGAACGCAAACCACCTTGGCCATTGCCGGCTCCTTAAATCCTAACCCGGGGGCTTGCCTAGGAAGGTTACCCGACGCCGATCAAATAAGAGATTCCATTAGTTTGATAGGAAAGGCCTATCGTTGTTCTCGGCGCCGCCGAGGAGCGCTTCGAAGTCGAGGCCGCGCGCGCACGCTTCCAGCGCCCGCGCCATTGGCGGCGGCGGGTCGCGATCGCTGGTGACCAGGCCGATCGACTGCCGGTGCACCGGCTCGACCAGCGGGATCAGCGCGATATCCTGCTGCTCGCCGAAGAGGTGCGCGAAGGTATGCGGCACGATGCTCGACCATGCCCCCGTCCGCAGGTGCGACAGCACTCCCAGGAATGAATTGCTGACGACGTCCGGGCGGACCTCGACGCTCTGCATCCCGAACACCGTATCGAGAATCCGCCGGTTCTGCATGTCGTCGCTGAGCAGGCAGAGCCGCTGGACCGAAGCCTCGCGCCAGCTGATCTGCGCGCGCGCGCCGAGCGATCCCGCGACCGCGGTCGCCAGCAAATAGCGCTCCAGATAAAGGGGGAGGCGGCGGACGTGCGACAGCGGCTCGTTGTCGAGATAGGTCAGGCCGGCATCGAGTTCGAACGCGTCCAGATCCGCCTGGATCGCCTTCGACGAGATCGACCGGATCTCGATCGTCACCGCCTTGTGCGTGGCGCAGAACGGTTCGGTCAGCAACCCCACGACCGGCATCGCCGCGGGGATCACCCCCAGCCGCAGCACGCCGGTCAGCCCGCCGCGGAGATTTTCCAGCCCATGCCGCAGGCTGTCCTCGCTGGCGAGCAGCGAATGCGCGCCGTCAAGCACCAGCCGTCCCTCGGGCGTGAGATCGAGGAAGCGCCGCCCGCGCACGACCAGGCGGACGCCGAGCTCCTCCTCGAGCGTCGCGATCGCGCCCGACAGCGTCGGCTGGGAGACGTGGCAGGCCTGCGCGGCACGTCCGAAATGCTTCTCGCGGGCGAGCATCGTGAAATAACGCAGGTGGCGCAGCAGCATCGGAATTTCCGATTAAACCAATGCCGATGCCGCGCAATGGTCTCGGATCAAGCCGCGTCGCTCGTCCGGCCCCCGCGCGACAGCAAAGCGACCAGGCTGACGAGCCCGGCACCACCGAGATAGAGGCCGACCGAGCGGAGCCCGCCCCATCGCACCAGCGTCTCGGCGAGGATCGGCGTCAGCGCCCCGCCGAGGATGCCGCCGACGTTGAACGCCATCGACGCGCCGGTGTAGCGCACGCGCGCCGGGAACAGGCCGGGGAGCCAGGCGCCGAGCGGGCCGTAGACGAAGCCCATCGTCACCAGCGCCGCCGCGAGGAACAGGAACACCGGGAACGGCGCTCCGCCGCCCAGCAGCGGCGCGAGCAGCGCGCCGGCGGCGATCGTCCCGAGGCAGCCGGCGAGGAGCACGCGGCGCGGATCGAAGCGATCGGACAGCCAGCCCGACAGCAGGATCCCGCCCGCCATGAACAGGATCGCGCCGAGCTGGAGCCCGAGGAACGCTTCGCGCGAAAAGCCGAGCCGCGTCGTGCCGTAGCCGAGCGCGAAGGCGGTCGCGATGTAGAACAAGGCGAAGCAGGCGACGACGGCGAACGTGCCCGCGATCGTCGGGCCGAGATGATCGCGGAACAACGTGGCGAGCGGCACGCGCGGCGGCGGGCCTTCCGCGAGCGCCGCCGCGAACGCCGGGGTCTCGGTGAGCTTGAGCCGCACCCACAGGCCGAGGCCGACCAGCAGGGCGCTCGCGAGGAACGGCAGCCGCCAGCCCCACTCCCGGAACTGGTCGGGCGTCAGCGTCACGCCGAGGATCAGGAACAGGCCGTTGGCGGCGAGGAAGCCGACCGGCGCACCGAGCTGCGGAAACACGCCGA
>CAXSHP010000035.1:0-3853 GCA_964236935.1 uncultured Sphingomonadaceae bacterium | reverse complement strand
GCAGCAGCGGCGCGACCCAGCCGATCGTCGCATAGGTCGGCAGGAAGGCGATCGCGGTGGTCGATCCGCCCATCAGCAGCAGCGACGCGACCAGCGTCGACTTGCGCCCGATCCGATCGCCGAAATGGCCGAACACGCTCGCGCCGAGCGGCCGCGCGAGGAAGGCGAGGCCGAAACTCGCATAAGCCGCGAGCAGCTGCGCCGACGCCGACGACGCCGGAAAGAACAAGGGCCCGAACACGAGCGACGCGGCGGTCGCATAGATGTAGAAGTCATAGAATTCGACCGCGGTGCCGACCAGGCTGGCAGCGAGGATCCGTGCTGAGGAGGGGCCGGCCCGGTCGTCCACCGCCGGGGAACGTCGATTCCATGTCATGGCGCCGCTTGGCGCGCGGCTTGGCGATCGTCAACCTCGCCCGCGCGAACTGAGATCCCTGGGTCGCAAGCTTGAAGGGAAGCCGCATGCCCATCGTCCAGGTCGTTTCGATCGATTGTGCTCGCCGGCAGCGATCGCAATGGAACTGGCGGCTTGTCCGGTTTGTTCGAAGGATTAAGACAATCAAAGAGGTCTTGTGATGCAAGCCGGCCATCCCATCTCCCTGCTGATGTTCGGAAGCCTGCTGATCGCTCTCGTGCTGGCGATCGTGCTGCTCGCAGCGTTCCTGCGCAAGCGCCGCAATCGCCATCCGATGGCAGGCCAGCGCGAGCGCAACATTGACGAGATCCGGCGCGACGGCGGTAAGCCGCGGAGTTAGCCGTCCGGCCTCAGCGTTTCCCCGTCGCGGCGCCGGTGACGAACGGCCCGTTCAGGCGGATGATCATGTAGTTGAGCCAGGTGGCGAAGGTTACCCACAGCAGATAGGGCAGGATCAGCAGGCTGGCGGTGCGCGAGATCGGCATCAGGCCGACGACGAGCGCCACCAGCGAGGCCCAGAGGAATACGACCTCGACCAGTGCCCAATCGGGTCGACGCAGCTTGAAGAACAGCGGGCTCCATAAAGCGTGGAACAGCGCGTTGAGGCCGAACAGGATGACGATGCGCGCGCGCATCCCGATGTCGGGCGTGGCGTTCCAAGCGAGACCCGCGGAAGCGGCCGCCAGCGCGAGGATGATCGTCCAGGCGGGGCCGAACAGCCAGTCCGGCGGCTGGAGCGAGGGCTTGCGCAAGCCGCGATACCACGGGCCGATCGTCGTCAGCAGACCGCCGACGATGCACAGGAGCAGCGCGCCAGCGCCGGCGACGACATAAGGTAGGATCATGCTCGCGCCGCATCCTCTTGTGGAGTGTCCAGCGCATGTTACACCATCTGTCATGCGCATGTCCTTCCCGTTTTCGGCGATCGTCGGCCAGGATGAGATGAAGCGGGCGCTGTTGATCGCCGCGGTCGACGGACGGATCGGCGGGGTGATGGTATTCGGCGACCGCGGCACCGGAAAATCGACGGCCGTGCGTGCGCTGGCGGGGCTGCTTCCGCCGATCGCGGTCGCCGCCGGCTGCCGCTACAATTGCGATCCGGCCGCAGCGCCGGCCTGTCCGACCCCCGAGACCCACCGGCGCGGCAAGGCGAGCGTGCCCGTGCCGTTCGTGGACCTGCCACTCGGCGCGACCGAGGACCGCGTCGTCGGCGCGCTCGACCTCGAGCGCGCGCTTGGCCGTGGCGAGAAGGCGTTCGAGCCGGGGCTGCTCGCGCGCGCGCATCGCGGGTTTCTCTATATCGACGAGGTCAACCTGCTCGAGGATCATATCGTCGACCTGCTGCTCGACGTCGCCGCGTCCGGCGAGAACGTCGTCGAGCGCGAGGGCCTGAGCGTGCGCCATGCCGCGCGTTTCGTGCTGGTCGGCAGCGGGAACCCCGAGGAGGGGGAGCTGCGCCCGCAATTGCTCGATCGCTTCGGCCTGTCGGTCGAGGTGCGCACGCCGCAGGATCTCGCCGAGCGGGTCGAGATCCTCAAGCGGTGCGATGCGTTCGAACGCGATCCGGAAGGCTTCGCGGCGACGTGGCGGGCCACGGAGCGCCGCACGCTGAAGCGGATCGCGGCGGGGCGATCCGCGCTCGCCGCGATGGTCTTGCCGGACGCGGTCCTGGCGTTGGCGTCGCGACTGTGCATGGCGGTCGGCGCGGATGGGCTGCGCGGCGAGCTCACGCTGATGCGATCGGCGCGCGCGCTGGCCGCGCTCGATGGCGCGGCCGAGGTGACCGCCGCGCATCTGGCGCAGGTTGCGCCGATGGCGCTGCGCCACCGGCTGCGCCGCAATCCGCTCGACGAGACCGGATCGACCATCCGGATCGAACGGGCACTCGGCGAGCTGCTTGCGGCGTGATCGGGGGGGGCGGGAGAGCGCCCGACGCGCCCGATGCGGGTCATCACGACGTGCTGCTCGCGGCGCGGCTCTGCGCGGTCGATCCCGCGGGCCTGGGCGGCATGATGCTGCGCGGCGGCGGCGAGGCGCGTGACGCGGTCGTCGCGGCGTTTCGCGATGCCTTGCCGGCGCAGACGCCGTGGCGCCGTCTGCCGGTCGGGGTGGACGACGAACAGCTTTTGGGGGGCATCGACCTCGGCGCCACTTTGGCCGGCGGCGCGGTGGTGTGGCGTGACGGCCTGCTGGCCGCGGCGCATGGCGGCGTGCTCGTCGTGCCGATGGCGGAGCGGCTGCCCGAAACCACCGCCGCGCGCGTCGCCGCGGCGCTCGACAAGCAAGACGCGGGCATTGGCGCCCCGCCGGCGACGCGGCTCACCCTGGTGATGCTCGACGACGGCGCCGATCCCGACGAGCGGCCGCCAGCGGCCCTCGCGGAGCGGCTGGCCTTTCATTGCGATCTCGCCGATGTCCGCTCGGCCGGCGACCTGTCGTCGTCACGGCCCGCACCGGTGCAAAGCGGATCGATCGTCCCGCCGCCGAACGACGAGGTGCTGGCGACGCTCGTCGCGACCGCCGCGGCGCTCGGCATCGATTCGGCGCGTGCCCCACTGTTTGCGCTGCGCGCGGCGCGGGCGTCGGCGGCGCTGGCGGGACGGTCCGCCATCGCCGCGGAGGACGTGCTCGTCGCGGCGCGACTCGTCCTGGCCCCGCGCGCGACGCAATTGCCGCCGGCCGAGGAAACGGCGCCTCCCGCCGAGACGCCGGAGCCGCCCGCCGAGCGCAATGCCGACAACGAGCAGCGCGGGGAGATCGCTCACCTGGCGGACGTGGTGCTCGCCGCGACGCGCGCCGCGCTCCCGGCGGACGTGCTGGCGCGGATTGCTGTCGGCGGCGGACGGCGCGCGGCGACCGGCCACACCCGCGGGGCGGGCGAGCGGCGGCGCTCGGCGCAGCGCGGCCGGCCGCTCGGCGCGCGCGCCGGCTTGCCGCGTGGCGGGGCGCGGCTGAGCCTGATCGACACGTTGCGCGCGGCCGCCCCCTGGCAAAGGCTGCGGCGGATGCCCGGCGACGATCCGCCGCGCCTCCGCATCCGCCGCGACGACCTGCGCGTCCGCCGCTTCGAGACGCGCGCCGAGGCGACGACGATCTTCGCCGTCGATGCGTCCGGATCGTCGGCATTGGCGCGGCTGGCCGAGGCCAAGGGCGCCGTCGAGTTGCTGCTGGCCGAAGCGTATGTGAAGCGCGCGCAGGTCGCGCTGATCGCGTTTCGCGGCACTTCCGCCGAGCTGCTGTTGCCGGCGACCCGCTCGCTCGCCCGCGCGCGGCGCTCGCTGGCCGAGCTCCCGGGCGGCGGCGGCACCCCGCTCGCCGCGGGGCTCGCTGCCGCGCATCAAGCGGCGATCGCGGCGCGCGCGCGCGGGCGGACGCCGTTCGTCTTGGTGCTGACCGATGGCCGGGCCAACGTCGCGGCGGACGGCAGCATGGTTCGGT
>CAXSHP010000034.1:0-20239 GCA_964236935.1 uncultured Sphingomonadaceae bacterium | reverse complement strand
TGTGCTGCTCCGCGCCGGTCTTGCGGAAATCGGGCAGCCCGCACGCCGCCCACAGCCGCGCGACGCGGCGCTCCCCGCCGACGCGCTCGCGCACCCACGCCTCGTCGGCGAGCCGCTTGAGCACCGCGAGATCGATCGCCTCGGGCGCGGGGCGCAGCGCCGGCTTTTCCGGCCGCGCCTCGAGCGAACCGATCAGCGCGTCAAGGCTCGCCGTGGCGGGCGTGCCGCAGCGCCAGTAGAGCTGCTCGATCGGCGGAAAATGATGCCCCTCGATCGCGGCGACTTCGTCCGGCTCGAAGCCCGCGCGGCCGTCGCTCAGACTGCCGAAGCTGCCGTCGCGCTGGTGGCGTCCGGCGCGGCCGGCGATCTGCGCCATCTCGGGCGTGGTCAGCCGCCGCGTCCGCCGCCCGTCGAACTTGCGCAGCGAAGCGAAGGCGACGTGCGCCACGTCCATGTTGAGGCCCATGCCGATCGCGTCGGTGGCGACGATATAATCGACCTCGCCCGCCTGAAACATCGCCACCTGGGCGTTGCGCGTGCGAGGGGATAGCGCGCCCATCACCACCGCACAGCCGCCGCGCAGCCGCCGCAGCATCTCGGCGACCGCATAGACCTCCTCGGCGGAGAAAGCGACGATCGCCGAGCGCTTGGGCAGGCGCGACAGCTTGGTCACGCCGGCATAGCTCAAAGTCGAGAAGCGCGGCCGGGCGATGATCTCGGCATCGGGGACCAGCGCGCGGAGCATCGGCCGGAGCGTGTCGGCGCCGAGGATCATCGTCTCCTCGCGTCCCCGCGCGCGCAGCAGCCGATCGGTGAACACATGTCCGCGCTCGGGATCGGCGCCGAGCTGCGCCTCGTCGAGCGCGACGAACGCGAGGTCGCGCTCGAGCGGCATGCTCTCCGCGGTGCACAGGAACCAGCGCGCGTCAGGCGGGAGGATCTTCTCCTCGCCCGTGATCAATGCGACCTGGTTCGCGCCCTTGATCGCCACCACCCGGTCATAGACCTCGCGTGCGAGCAGCCGCAGCGGGAAGCCGATCATTCCCGAGCTGTGGCCGCACAGCCGCTCGATCGCGAGATGGGTCTTGCCGGTGTTGGTCGGCCCCAGCACCGCGACGAGATCACTGCGCGCGAAATCGGTCATCGAGCAAAGATCGCATCGCCCGCGAAAAAGGCAAGAGTCTGCGTGGGTTCCGGCCCGAATCGCACATCCGTCCTTCGATCCGAACGCTTCACCGCAAGTTTCCGTATCGGTAACCGCCTTTAAATTGACATTAACCCTGGTGCGCCACAGTCCCGCTGCCTGATCGCGTGCGATCGGGGGCGTTTTATAGAAAAGGTCCGGGGGCCAGCCATTGTTCCAGCGCTACGAGCATAGCTTCGGGACCGCCGGCACCGCCGCCAACCTCTCGCTCGACGCCGCGCTCCGCCCCGCCGCCGCCGCCGCACCTGATCGTCTCGCGGAATTCACCCGGGAATGGCGCGCGCGGCTCGCGCGGATCGATCCGGCGCCCGATCTCGGCGCGCGGATCGGCTCGCGCGAGTGGTTCCGCGGCGCGGCGACCTGCCTTGCCTTGTGCTACACCGCCATCCTGCTCGGCCCGCGCTTCGAGCCGCTGGTCGGCGCCAATGAGGTGCCCTTGTCGTCGGCGCAGTTCGAGGAAGTCCGCGCGCTCGCTTTCTCTCCGCTCGCCTACGGCAGCGACACCGGCCGGCGGATGGCCCCGACCGATGCGGTCGAGCCGCTCACCGACACGCCCGAGCGCCCGTCGATCGAGCTGACCGCCACCTTGGGCCAGGGCGACGGCTTCGCCCGCGTGCTCGAGCGCGCCGGCGTCGGCGACGGCGAGGCGCAGCGGATCGCGGCGATGGTGTCGGGCGCGGTCGCGCTCGATGCGATCAAGCCCGGCACCGCGATGGAGGTCCATCTCGGCCGCCGCCCGAGCCGCAACGTCGCGCGCCCGCTCGACGGCTTGCTGTTCCGCGCGGCGTTCGATCTCAAGCTCGCGATCGAGCGCAGCGCCGGCGCGCTGCGCCTCCGCCGCATCCCGATCGCGGTCGACAATACGCCGCTGCGCATTCGCGGCCGCGTCGGCGCGAGCCTCTATCAGTCGGCGCGCGCCAGCGGCGTGCCGGGCAAGGCGATCGAGACCTATTTGCGCGCGCTCGGCCAGCATCTCGATGTCGGCAGCGACGTCCATGCGAGCGACCGCTTCGATCTGATCCTCGAGCATCGCCGCGCCGCCACCGGCGAGGTCGAGACCGGGCAATTGCTCTACGGCGGGCTCGACCAGGGCAAGCGCCAGACCCGCCTGCTCAAATGGACCACCGGCAGCCGTACGCAATGGTTCGAGGCGAGCGGCGTCGGCGAGACCCATGGCTCGATGAAAGCGCCGGTCGATTCGACGCGCATCACCTCGACCTTCGGCATGCGCATGCACCCGCTGCTCGGCTTCTCGCGCATGCACAAGGGCGTCGATTACGGCGCGCCCGCCGGGGCACCGATCTATGCGGTGACCGATGGCGTCGTCGGCTATTCCGGCTGGCATGGCGGGCACGGCAATTACGTGCTGCTCAAACATGCCGGCAATATGATGACCGGCTATGCGCACATGAGCCGCATCCTCGCGCGCGTCGGCATGCATGTCAGCCAGGGCCAGGTGATCGGCTATGTCGGCTCGACCGGTTTGTCGACCGGGCCGCACCTCCATTTCGAGGTCTACCGGAACGGCGAGGCGGTCAATCCGGCGACGGTCACCTTCGCCAGCACCGCGCAGCTCGCGGGCGCCGAACTCGCCCGCTTCCGGGCGCGCCTGGCCAGCCTGCTCACGGTCGGCACGAAAGCGGCGGCGGCACCGAAATCGCAGAGCGCGCAAGCGACGAAACCGAAGACCAAGGCTTAGAACGGATCGACATCCAAACTCCCCTCCCTTTCAGGGAGGGGAATTCACCCCCGATAATTCGGTCAGCTTCCGCTCACCGCCCCTGGTTGCGCCAGCGCTTGACCACGCGATCGATCGCCTCCGCCTCGCCGCCATTGTGACGCCACAGCTCGGCGAACGAGGGATCGGCCGACGCCGGGCGCTTCTCTTCCGCGAGATCGTCGAGCGAAATCCGGATCGGGATCGTCACGCCTTCGCCGCAGATGATGCACTCGCGGTTGCGCAGCGCGGGGATCGCATCGAGGAAGCCGCGCGCGCCCTCGGGCATCGCCGATTTGACGTGCGCCTGATCGCGATCGTTGTTGAGCCGCATCGCGATGATCGTGCCGCACTGTGACAGCACGCCCTCGGCGAGGTCCGACGGGCGCTGCGTGATCAGCCCGAGCGACACGCCATATTTGCGGCCTTCCTTGGCGATCCGCTCGAGCACCTTGCGCACCGCCGACCCGCTGTTGACGCGCTCGGACGGGACGTAGCGATGCGCTTCCTCGCATACCAACAGGATCGGCCGCTGGCGCTCGGTCCGCGCCCAGATCGCATAGTCGAACACCATCCGGCTGAGCACCGCGACGACCACGCTGGTGATATCGGACGGCACGCCCGACACGTCGATGATCGAGATCGGCCGGCCCTGCCCCGGCAGGCGGAAGATCTTGGCGAGGAACTGCGCCATCGAATCGGCGACGAGCATGCCTGAGAACATGAAGCCGTAGCGCGGATCGGAGCGCAGCTCCTCGATCTTGGTCTTGAGGCGCATATAGGGCCCGGTGTCGCCCGCGCGATCGAGCTTACCCATGTCGGTCTGGATGAAGCCGAGCAGGTCGGAGATCAGATAGGGCACCGGGGAATCGACGGTCAGCTTGGAAATGCCTTCGGACAGGCGATTCTTGGCGCGCGCGGCGAGCAGGCATTTGGCGAGCACGTCGCAGTCGCGCTGGCGCTCGGCCCCGGTCGAGGTGAGCATCACCTCGCAATGCTCCTCGAAGTTCATCAGCCAATAAGGCATCGCTAGATTGTCGACGTCGAACAATTCGCCTTGGCCCTTGAACGCCGCCGGATATTCGCCGTGCGGATCGATCATCACGATATGCCCCTCGGGGGCGACCTCGCAGATGCGGTGGAGGATCAACGCGAGGCTGGTCGACTTGCCCGTGCCGGTCGAGCCGAGCAGCGCGAAATGCTTGCCGAGCAGCGAATCGATGTAGAGCGCGCCGCGCACGTTCTCGGTCGGATAGACCGTGCCGATCTCGACATGGGGACGCTCGTCGGCGGCGTACATCTGCTTCAAGTCGCTGCTCGACACCGGATAGACGCGGCACCCCGGCAGCGGATAGCGCGTCACGCCGCGGCGGAAGCGGGCCAGCCCGCCGTCGGTGTGCGACGTGCCCTCGCCGAGGAAATCGGCATCGGCCAGGATCAGCCCGCCATCGACATGCTCGCGCCGCAGCATGCGGACGTTGGCGACCAGCCAGCGCTCGCCGACCTTCATCTTGATGTGCGAGCCGACCTGGCCCGACATCGCCATCGCCGGATCGACGTCTTCCTCGAGCGCGCCGAGCAGCGCCATGTCGAGCGCGAGCCGCGCGCCCCCGCCGCCGATCTCGAGCACGCGGCCGATCTCGATCAGCGCGCCCGCGACGCGCGGGGCGGCGACGGCGGCGTCGGCCTCCCCGGCCTCGGCAAACCCACGCAAATTGACTGAATCCACGCTGCACTCCTCGATCCAAATTCGCGCACAGCGTTAGTCGGCGAGCCGTAAACACTTCGCCGATCAGACGTTCCTAATCGTTCGTGAAGGCGAGCCTAACCCTTTCTGAAGGCGACCGCCGCCGCCCATCCGAGCAGCAGCGAGACCGCGACCGCGACCAGCCCATAGCTGAACGGCCAGCGCTCGGCCGCGGTGGCGACGAAGCGCTCGAACCCCGATTTGCCAATCTCGACCTCGCGCACCGCGCCCGCCAGGACATGGCCGTCGCGGATCAGGAAGGTCTCCGCGGTATAGCGGCCCACGGGCACGCGCGCCGGGATGACGATGCGCGCGCGATACAGCACGCCGTCGCTGATCTCGACGCCGCGCGGCTCCTCGGCATAGAGCCCGCCGCGCCGCCGTAGGTCGACCAGCCCGGCCTCGAAGCGCTGCTGCTCGTCGAGCATCTCGCCACTCGCCGGCGACAGTTGCAGGCTGCCGAGGCCGAGCTCGTAGATCGCGGCGGTGCGTTCGTCGATGATCTGCGCCAGCGGCCGCGACGAGGCGATCGCATAGAAGCCGGGCGCCGAGCGGAAGCGCGCGCTGGCGGCGTTCATCCACATTCCGGCGACCTTGCGCTTCTCGCGCACGATGATCGAATCGACCGGCCCCTTGAGCACCACCGCGACGTCGGCACGCTCGCGCGGCAGCCGACCGCCGGGATAGAGGATCGCGCCGAACAGCAGCAGCTCGGCGCCGGTGAAGCTGTAGCGGATCTCGATATGGCGCTGCGACACGTCGGGCACGAGCACCGGCTTGGCCGCGCCGAGCAGCAATGGCGCCAGCAGTACGACTACCCAGCCCTTCACGCGGGCTGCACCGTATAGACCTCGTCGGGCCGCCAGCCGAGCCCGAGCGCCATGCGCAGCGCCACCGCGAGGACGATCGCCGCGAGCATCAGCCGCAGCCATTCGGGCTTGATCCGCTGCGCGAGGCGCGCGCCGAACTGCGCGCCGACCACGCTGCCGATCAGCAGCAGCACGGCAAGCACGATGTCGACCGCGCGCGTCGTCGTCGCGTGGACCATCGTCGTCACCGCGGTGACGAACAGGATCTGGAACAGCGAGGTGCCGACCACCACCTGCGTCGTCATGCCCAGCAGATAGATCATCGCCGGCACCATCACGAAGCCGCCGCCGACGCCGAGGATCACCGTCAGCAGCCCGGTGAGGAAACCGAGCGCGAGCGGCGCGAGCGGCGAGATGTACAGCCCCGAACGATAGAAGCGCCAGCGCAGCGGCAGCGCGGCGATCAGCGGATGATGCCGCTTGAGCTGGTGGCGCGGCGTCCGGCCCGAGCGCAGCGCGACGATGCTCGCCGCCGCCTCGCGCGCCATCAGCAGTCCGATCCCGCCGAGGAGGAACACATAGAGCAAGGCGATCGCGGTATCGATCTGGCCTGATTCCTGGAGCAGGCGGAACAGCCCGGCGCCGGCGAGCGACCCGACGATCCCGCCCGCGACCATCACCCCGCCCATCCGGAAATCGACCCCCTTGCGGCGGGTATGCGCGATCACGCCGGAAACGCTGGCACCGGTGATCTGCGTTGCCGAACTGGCCACGGCGACCGCCGGCGGGATGCCGTAGAAGATCAGCAGCGGCGTCGTCAGGAAACCGCCGCCGACGCCGAACATGCCGGACAGCAATCCGACCAGCCCGCCGAGCCCGATGATGACGAAGACGTTCACCGACAGTCCGGCGATCGGCAGATAGACGTTCATGGCGCAGCGCTAGCGGATTTTCCGGCAGACGTCATTGGCGCGCGATTGAATCAACCACCGTTCGCCCTGAGCCCGTCGAAGGGTTCCCTTCTTGCTTCGGCGGCAAGGGAGGGAGGAGAGGGCTTCGACAGGCTCAGCCCGAACGGCGACTGGGAAGATGTCAGAAATCAGCCCCCAGCGTAAGCGTCGGTCCCGATCCCGGCCGGGCTTGTCCCGCCACGCGCAGCCGCCAGTCGATCGCCAGCACGAACCCGGCGCCGCCGAGCGGAAAGCGCAGTGCCGCCTGCGGTCCCACGTCGAGCCGCTCGGCCCCCGGCTGCGCCCCGCCCCACGCGCCCGCACCGAGGGTAAGACTGGTCAGACGCCCGACGGAATCGCCCGGCCGACGCGCACCGCGCCGTCGGCAAACAGATCGCGCGAGCGCAGCCCGACCATCCCCGCCTGCCCGTAAGCGTCGAGCCGCAACCCGTGCACCGCCACCGCGTCGACCCCGCCGACCGCATAGACGGCGAAGGCATCGCGCGCGTTCCGCTCGAGCGCGACGCGGCGTTCGGCGATCAACCGCAGCGGCAGCCGGGCGAGCGGCCGCCAGTCGATCGCCGCCGCCGCTTCGAGCCCCGGCTGGCGCAATGGCCGCGACACCCGTCCGGCGAGCGCAAGCCGCCCGGCGTCGTCGATCAACCAGGCGATCCGCACCCCCGTCTGGCTCCCGCCGAGCTGCCCACCCGGCGCGAACCCGCTGCGCCCGTCGCCGCGTACCAGCAGCCAGCCGGAGCCCGACCAGCGGGAAATAGGCGGCAGCGTCGGGGCGGCAGCAGGAGCAGCGGGACTCGGATCGGTCTCGCGCGCCGATGCAATGGTTTGTGCCGGCCGAGCCGCATCTTCCGCCGTTACCCCGGCGAAAGCCGGGGTCCATGGATACGACACGGCGGGAGCGGAGAGCGGACGCCGTCCATGGATCCCCGCCCTTCGACTTCGCTCAGAAGAGCCTTCCACCGGGATGACGAGAGAGGAGTAGGGAAAGCGTGAAGACCGCGCCGCCTCGGCTATCGCGAGCCGTCGCTTCATCGGCGCTGCGGGCGCCTCGGCCCCGGTCGCTTCAGGCTGCGTCCGCCGCCACGGCGCCACCATTACCACGCGCCCGCCGATCCACAGCGCAAGCGTCAGCGCGACGAACCGCAGCGGCCGCGCGCGTCCGCTCATTCGGCGGGCACGGCGTCCGGAAAGATATGGCTGGTCTTGTCCCATTCGGTCGCGTCGCCGCGCAGCATCCGGCGGTAGCGGCCGGCCGCGCGGATCGCGGCGAGCATCGTGACGGCGTTGGCGAAGACAGTGCGCGGGATCGCGCGCAGCCCCTCGCGCCACCCATAAGCGTGCGTGACGAAGCCGAAGCGCAGCGCCAGCCGCCACACCAATAATCCGCTGTTGATCGCCAGCAGCACGGTCGCGATCGCCCCGAGCGGGGGCAGCCGGTGCCCGAACATCGCCAGCACCGCCCACAGCAGCAGCGCGCCATAGCCGGCGGCGAGGACGAGAGCGGCGATCGGCGCGCGACGATCGTGGAGCCGCATCCAGCGCTCGGCGAGCCCGCCGCGCCAGCCGAGCCGATCCCAGCCGCTGAGCGCGATACCGGTCATCCACCGCGCTTTCTGGCGCACCGCCTCGTCGAGCGTCGCCGGGAAATGCGCGCGCACCGCGACCATCGCGCGCCGTCCGCGCCCCGGCAAACGGACGAACACGCCGCGCCCGCCCAATTCGGCGACGCGCAGGCCCAGCTCATAATCCTCGGTCACGCTGGTCGCGTCGAACGGCGCGCCGCCGGCCCGTTCGGCGATCCATTCGAGCATCGCCCGCGACAGCGCGCAGCCGACCCCCGCCGAGGGCACCGCCGCGCCGAGCGCCTCGCGCACCACCAGCCCCTTGCCGTGCGCCTCGGCGAACTCGTCGCAATAATGGCCCGAGATCCAGCGCGAGCGGCGATCGACCAGCGGCAGCACCGGCAGCTGGATCAAGGCGAAGCGCTCGATCAGCCGATCGAACAATGCCAGCTCGGCGGAATGGACGACGTCCTCTGCATCGTGGAGCACGATCGCCTTGAAGCGGAGCCCTTGCGCCCGTTCGTCCTCGATCAAGGCGTGCCACAGGCAGTTGAGGCAATCGGCCTTGGTCGTCGGGCCCGGCCCGGCACAGATCACCGGGCGGACGCGCGTGTCGTCGGCGGCGACGCGCGCGACCGCGTCGATCGTCCCGGGATCGTTGGGATAGGCGCCGACATAGAGCCGATAGTCGTCGTGGTCGAAGCTCGCGAGCGCATGGCGCAGCATCCGCTCGATCACCGCCGCCTCGTCCCACGCGGGGATGAACACCGCGATCCTGCCGGGCCGCGCCGGCGGCGCGAGGCTGTCGATGTCGGCGCGCGGGTTACGCGAATAGACGGCCAGACGCCGCCACAGATTGCGCGCGAGCCAGATGCCGTCGATCGCGAGGTCGTCGATCCCGCCGATGAGGAAGCCGACCGCGGCGAACAACGTCAGCTCACGCGCGGCGATCCCGATCGCCCACAGCACCGCCCCACCGAATTCCATCCGATTCCCCCCGCATCATCATCCGGAATGGAGGGAATGGAGGCAAGCGAAATCGGGTGGCCGGCATTCGACTGCCGTCGGCCGCTACCGGTCCTGTTCCTTTGCGCCGGGGACCGATGCACCCCGGTGTCGCTCGCGCTGCAACGCGTCAGAACTTGTAGTTGACCACCACGCCATAGGTCGGGGGGTGCCCGGCATAACGAACCGAGGTGTCGGTGATGCGATAGGCCGCGGTCCAATAATATTCGTTGGTGACGTTGCGCCCATAGATCGAGACTTTCCATCTGCCGTCGGGCGCTGCGACGCCGGCCCTGAGATCGAGCAGCGCATAGTGCTTGACGTAGGTCAGCGGCTGCTCGCCGAGCTGGCTGTTGGTCTCGCTCTGATAGGTCACGTCGCCGCCAGCGAAACCATCGAAGCGCTCGGACAGCGGGAAACGGTAGTCGAGCGAACTCGCGCCGCTCCACCTGGGCGTATTGGGAAAGGGCTGGCCGCCGAAGTTCTGGCGCTGCGCGAAGGCATTGAAATTGGTATAATTGTCGAGGATCCTCGAAGAAATATACGATCCGTTGGCGCTGAACGTGAGCCCCTTGGCGACCGTCCACGAAATCTCCAGCTCGGCGCCGTTGATCCGCGATTTGGGGATGTTGACCAGTCGATTGATCGGACCGAACACCTGATCGATGAAATAGCCGAACACCTGCTTGTTGCGGTAGTCGTAGTGGAACACGGCGCCGTTGATCTGGAGGCTCGGCAACAGCGCGTGCGTCTTGAAGCCCGCTTCATAGGCGGTGACCGACTCCTGTTTGGCCGCCGAATATTGCTCCACCTGCGTCGCGCCGAGATCGGGAAAGTTGCCCTGCTTGTAGCCGCGGCTGACGTTGAAATAGAGCAAGGTGCCCGGCGCCGGTTTCCAGTCGAAGCCCCCGCGCCAGGAGACGTTATGCTCGCGCAGGTGATTGTCGGCGAGCAGCGGCGCGATGGTCGGTCCCGAGGTAAGGCAAGCCCCCGGCGCGGCGGGCGGCAGAGCGGGGAGGCCGATGCGGCCGCGGATGAAGTTATAGAAGCCGATGAAGTCCGCGGAGGCGACGCCATCGCCCGAATCGTTCGAGCAACCGGTGAAATGCGTGCGCGCGAGGGTATAACGCGCGCCGCCATAGACGCGCACCGTATCGGTCAGATCATAATCGACGTTCGCGAAGACGGCCTTCGAATTCGAGTGCTGGTCGGTGAATTCGAAGAAGTTGCTGAACACCGGCAGGCCGAGCGGCACGAACGAATAAGCGATCGTGCCGCCGAGCTGGAACTGGTTGTTGCCCTGGAAGACGTGATCGCGTTCGAAATTTGCGCCGACAATGACCTGACCGTGTTCGAGGAACGCGCCGGCGACGCGCAATTCCTGGAAAATGGTGTCCACCTTGCCGCGCGGTCGCGTGTAGCTCGGCAGGTTCGTCCCCGTATTCGTGAAGAGCTGGTTCTCGTGATAATGGCTGTAGGACGTGAGCGAGGTGAGCTTGAACGCGTCGGTGAGATCATAGTCGATCCGGCCATTGGCCTGCACGAATGTGTTGTCGCGCGAATAATCCTGCGCGACATACCAGTCCGCCGCGCGGTCGTTGTGCGGCGCGAGGGGATAGTTGGCCAGCCCCGGCACCAGCGCGACCGCCCTCGGGACGCTGGGATTGATCGCGATGAGCTGTGGCGCCTGCTGGTCGCGCGTGTCGTGGAAGCCGTTGACGTTCAGGTTGACATGGAGGCGCGACGTCGGCTCCCACGTGGCCAGCAAGCGGCCGGTAATGAAATAGCCGGCGCCCAGGGTCGCACCCGTCGTATAGCTCTTCTGGTAATCACCCTGGTGGGTGTAATCGATCGCCGCCCGCGCCTTCAGCGTGTCGGACAGCGGGCCGCTCACGAAGCCGCCGGCATTGTACGTGCCGAAGCGGCCATAGCCCGCGTTCAGCCCCGCCTTGAATGCGTCGGTGGGCTTGGCGGCGATGTAGTTGATCGCGCCGCCGGTCGCGTTCTGGCCGAACAGCGTGCCTTGCGGTCCTTTGAGCACCTCGACCCGCTCGAGATCGAGCTGCGATCCGCGCGTCTCGATCGAGAACGGCACGGGCGCCTCGTCGTTGTAGATGCTGACCGTGGGACGCCCGCCGATGCTCGTATCGCTGAATCCGACGCCGCGCAGAGTATAGATCGGCGTGCCGTTCTGCGATTCGGTATAGGTGAAGCCGGCGACGAGCTTGTCGAGATCGCGCACTTCGGTGATGCCACGGATCGCCAGCTGATCGCCGCTCGCGGCGATGATCGACGCCGGAACCGAATTGATCGCCTGGCTCCGCTTCTGCGCGGTCACGATGATCTCGCCGGCATTCTCGCCCGCAGCAGGCGTGGCGATACCGGCGGCGGGCGGGCCCTGGATCGTCTCGGCCGCATTGCCGGCGGAGCTGGTCGTGGGCGAGGAAACGCCTTGCCCGAGCGCGGCCCCGGGCGACAGCGCCTGTGCCGATACGCCAGCGAGTAGAGCGAGAGTGAAGCGTTGCGCCCGACCGCGCGTGCCGGCCGATTTGCTACCTTGCGTCATGATCCGTCCCCTTTGTCAATCATCGCGCCATGGCGCGTTGGCTCCGTCGGCACCGCTTGGGCTCGCCGGCGACGCAGTTTCACGTCGATCGGGCTGCCCGTGCCGCTTCGCGCTGGCTTCCCGTTCGTGCTAAGGAAATCAGGTTATACTATTAATGTCAACTTGAATGAAAATCGTCATTATGGATTTTGACATGCAGCGGCGGCTCGCCGATGAACGGCCGCGATGGCGAACGTCGTGACGGAGCGCAGGGCGGAAATCGGCCGGGAGCGGCGTGAACGGACGCGTGCGCGCATCTTATCGGCGGCTGCCCGGGTGATCGCCGATCGTGGCGAGGACAACGTCACCATCGATGACTTCATCACCCAGGCGGAGGTCGCCCGAGGCACCTTCTACAATTATTTCGACTCACGCGATGCGCTGATCGACCAGCTCTGGTCCTATCTCGGCCGTCAGCCCTTCCAGCGCATCCAGCAGCGATGCGCGGCGCTGCCCGATCCGGCGGAGCGGCTGATCGCCGAACTCAGGCTCGTGATCGCGCAGGCCGCGCAGGACGAAACCTGGGGGTGGCTCGTCTATTCGATATCGGGGCAGAGGCACGTCAACGAGGATCTACTGACCTATCCGTCGGCCGATCTCGAGGCGGGGATCGCGACGGGCAGGTTCCGCTTCGAGCATCTGGCGAGCGCGCGCGATCTGGTGGTCGCGATCAGCCGTTCACTGCTGCGCGCGACGCTGGAGCACGCTGCCCCTCCCGAGCATGTGCGCGAGACGTGCCGCCTGATCTTGTGCGCGCTCGGTCTGTCGCGCAGCGAGGCGTCGCGGCTGAGCGGCGCTCCATTACCGGACGAGGTCGATCAGGCCCCACCGGCGTTGGGAAAAGAGAACGGGGAGAGTGCGCGCCGAGGATGATCCGATCCCACGAAGGCGCGCATCGCTGCGGGCGTGTCGCGCTCGGGAACGGCGGCGATGTGGAGCGGCGGGGTCCGTCAGCCAACGCCGCGCCTGATCAGAGCCGGGTTTCGTCTCGGTTGAGTCGTTCACTCCGGGCGAAACAACTCCAGCTTGCCGCCCAGTCACGGCCGCGACAACGCATTGCCATTGCAACCGTCGGCCCTCGATTGATCGCCATTGCGCATCAATGTTGGCAGAAGTTCGAATTGGCGGCCCATCCCGTCGCACGCTTAAGCTGCAACCAAATCAGGCCCACAGAGCCTGCAACAAATGGCGTTGCGAACAGCATGGCTGGCAGCAACCGGAGAGAGGGGATGACCATGGAACTACGCTATCTCAACAGGCTTGCAGCGGTTCTTCTGGCGGGAGTGGCATCGCCCCTGCTGGCGCAGGCGGGCGGCACCGCGGCGGCCGGCGCGCCGGCCCCACCTCAGGCCGGCGACGGGCTGGCCGACATCATCGTCACGGCCGAGCGGCGCGCCAGCTCGGTCCAGGACACGCCGATATCGATCACCGCGTTCGCCGGCCCCGCGCTTGCCGAGCAGGGCGTGGTAACCGTCGAGAATCTCTCCGAGATCACGCCCGCGCTGCAAATCTATGCCGAGCAGGTGAACAACGAGGAATATATCATCCGCGGCGTCGGGCGATCGAACGAGGATCTGACCACCGATTCCGGCGTCGCCGTCAATCTCAACGACGTCTATCTGGCACAATCGAGCGAAGCCAATGCCGCCTTGTTCGATATCGACCGGGTCGAGGTGCTGCGCGGGCCGCAGGGCACTCTCTACGGCAAGAACGCGGTCGGCGGCGTCATCAACATCATCACCCGCAAGCCGACCGATCATCTCGACGGCTACGTCTCGGCCGAAGTCGGCGGGCTGCGTCGGCGCCAGTTCGAGGCGGCCGTCGGCGCCCCGCTGATCCCGGACGTGCTTTCGGGCCGCATCGCCGGCTATTCGCTCCGGACCGAGGGGGCCTATCGGAATCTTACCACCGGCCATCGCGCCAACGCGATCGATACCCAGGCCCTGCGCGGTTCGCTGCGCTTCACGCCGAGCGCCGATTGGGAGATCAATTTCATCGCCGATTATTCGGACGTCCAGCAGGACGGCGTGCTGAAAAGCGTGATCGTCGACGTGCCGGGCACGCCGCTGATCTTGAAGGATTTCTTCCAGCCGCCTTATCCGACTCAGGAAGACGATATCCGCAGCGGCCGCAGCAACGTCGAGGGCGGTCAGGGCATTCGTCAATATGGCGGATCCCTGCGGATCGATCGCATCACGGGGCCGGGGACGATTTCGTTCGTGTCGGGCTATCGCCGGGAGCGCAGCCACAATCTCGAGGATGTCGATCGAACGGCGCTGGACCTCAACAATTTCGAGGGGCTCCAGCGCACGTGGGCGACCAGCCAGGAACTGCGCTTCGTCTCCGACAACGACGGATCGCTCTCGGCTGACGGCCGGCTGCATTGGTCCGCCGGCCTGTACTGGTTCCACGAACAGGGGCGCCGCAACCAGATCATCGATCTCTACGGCTGCACCCCGGCGAGCCAACCGTGCGATCCGACCACGCCCGACGATCCCGACGACGGCCTGATCGGCCCGGGATCGCCCGACTATCAGGACAGCACCGCCAGCTTCCTGCAACGGGTCAATACCGACAGCTATGCCGCGTTCGGCCAGGCGAAATACGACGTCTCCGACACATTCGGGCTGACGTTCGGGCTGCGCTACACGACCGAGACGAAGAAGTTCGGATTGGACGCGACCTCGGTCGCGAATGCGCCGGGGGGCGATCCCTTCACCCTCTTCCAGCCCGAAGGCCCCTTTTCCGGCACCACCAGGCATACGTGGCGCAAGCTGACGCCCAAGGTTGTCGCGGAATATGAGCCCAGCCGGGATATTCATTTTTACGCCAGCTATGCGCGCGGCTTCAAAAGCGGCGGCTTCAACGGGCAGGCGAGCACGCCCGCCGATCTCGCGCCTTTCTCGCCGGAGACGGCGGATAATTTCGAGGTCGGCGTCAAATCGGATCTGCTCGACCACAAGCTGCGGATCAACGCCTCGGCCTTCTACATCAAGTTCGACGATCTCCAGGTGTCGGGCGTCAACGACCAGGGGCTGGTCATCACGTCGAACGCGGCCAGCTCGCAGATCAAGGGCTTCGAGGTCGAAGCGACGGCACGGCCGGTGCGAAACCTCACGCTGAGCGCCGGATTCTCTTATCTGGATGCGACCTACAAGAATTATTTCATCGAGGTGTTCGACCCGACGATACAGGGCGGACCGCCGTTCTTCACGCTGGATCTCAAGGGCAAACGGCTCGCCAACATCCCGCGATACTCGGCCACGGGCGGCGTCGATTATGAATTGCCGCTGGCCGGCGGATCGGCGCTCAAATTCAGTGTGGACGGGACCTTCAAGAGCAATACGCTCGACAACGAACTCGATCTGCGCGCGCCGCATTATGCCGTCTTCGACGCGCGCGTCGGCTGGAAGTCGTCGGATGGCCGATGGGACATCGCGGGGTGGGTCCGCAACTTCACCGACAAGACCTATTATCGCGGGGGCGGCGCCATTCCCGATTTCAACAAGCGTACCACCCGCGTCGGCCTCGTCTCCGATCCGCGCACGGCGGGCGTGACGGTACGGCTGTCCTTCGCCGACTGAAGCGGCGCGGGATGCCTAGTGCGACGGGGCCGTTTCCGGGCGGCGCGCGGCGACGGCGCCTTGTGCCAGGCGGCGGAAATTGGCGACCGGGGCGCTCGCCTCGCCGGCGCGCGCGGCCAGCAGCAGTTCGGTCATCGCCTCCTTGTCGGCGAGCGGCCGGTACAGGACGTGCGGCACCGTGATGCACTGCAATTCCGACGGCACGATCGCCACGCCGAGGCCGGTCGCGGCCAATCCGATCAGGGTGGAGGCATCCCGCGCCTCCTGCACGACGTAAGGCGAAAACCCGTTCTTGGCGCAAGCGCGCATCACCTGATCGTAGATGCCGATCCCGGAACGCGGCGGATAGAATATTAGCGGTTCCTCGCGCAGATCGCCGATCGTCAGGACTGGCCTTTCGCTGAGCGGATTGTCCTCCCGCATCGCCACGACCAACGGATCCTGAAGCAGTTTGGTGAATGTGATATCGGCGGGGGGATGCGCCTGGTGGCTGCGGATGAAGCCCACGTCGATCTGCCGATCCTGCAGCGCGACGATCTGTCCGGCGGAGCTGAGGTCGCGCAAGGTCACTTCCACGCGCGGATAGGCGTGGCGAAAGGCGGACACGATCTGGGGAAAGAACGGCAGCAGCGACGAGGCGGCGGTGAAGCCGATGCGCAGCCGGCCGGAATGACCCGAAACCATCTCGTGCATCTCGGCGACCCCGCGCGCGACCCGATCGAGCACCGCATCGGCATGGACGCGGAACGCCGCGCCATATTCGGTCAGGGCGACGCGCCGATTGGTGCGGTGGAACAATTGCGCCCCCAGTTCGCGCTCGAGCGTCTGGATCGCGACCGACAAGGGCGCCTGCGTGATATTCAGCCGCTCCGCCGAGCGGCGGAAGTGGAGTTCGTCCGCCAGCACCGAGAAATAGCGCAATTGCCTGAGGTCCATTGATCCATTCCAGCCATCAATCCGCGCCGAACATTGAATTAGCACCCAACGATCCGAACCATCAAGGTAGCGCGAGCCGCGCCCGCGACGACAAGCGCGCCGGGGAGGAGACCGATGATCGAGCAGAGGCAAGAGGCGACCGCCGGCGGGCGCACGCTCGCCCGGCTGCGTGCCGGCCAGCCGGTCGTATCGCTCGGCATACGCCACAGCCGCACGCCCGACATCGCCCGGCTGGCGCACGGCGCGGGCTATCACGCGATCTGGATCGACCTGGAACATAGCGCGATGCCGATCGACGCCGCGGCGCAGATTGCCGCGACGGCGACCGATCTGGGCCTCGCGGCGTGGGTGCGCACTCCGGAACGCGATCTCGGCACGATCGGCCGGCTGCTCGACGGCGGCGCTACCGGGATCATCGCGCCTCGTGTCGAAAGCGCGGCCGAGGCGCGCGCCGTGGCGGCGGCATGCCGGTTCGCGCCCCGCGGCGCCCGTTCGTCCATCGCCTTGCTGCCGCATTTCGGCTTCCGGCGCCTGCCCGCGGCCGAATTGGTGCAGCGCGCCGACGACGGCATCGTCGTCCAGATCCTGCTCGAGAGCGCCGCGGGAATCGCCGAGGTCGAGGCGATCGCGGCCGTCGACGGCGTCGATCTGATCGCGATCGGCATGAACGACCTGACCGCCGAGCTCGGCTGCCCCGGCGACGTCGGCCATCCCACGATCCGCGACGCCTGCATCCGCGTCGCGGCCGCGGCCCGCCGGCACGGCAAGATCGCGGTGTGCGGCGGCGTCGGCGACCGCGCCTCCTTTCAGGCCCTGCTCGACGGCGGCTTCGCGCCGCTGGTGTTTGCCGGGATCGACACCGACATCATCGCCGCCGGACTCGTCGCGCGCGCCGGCGAATGGCGCGACGCGTCCCAAGCATAGCGGAGACCTCATGGCCGATCACGACGAACCCCTTGTCCCGGAGCCGATGCGTGCGCTCGATACGGTGCAGCGTCCGATATTCGCGCTGCCCGAAGAGGCCTGCGACACGCATATGCACGTGTTCGGGCCGGTGGATCGCTACCCGCATGTGCCTCATCCCCATTATACCGTTCCGCCCGGCGAGCTCAGCCATTATCGTCGACTGATGGAACGGCTGGCATTGCAGCGCTTCGTGATCGTCCAGCCGAGCTTCTACGGAACGGACAATCGGTGCCTGCTCGACGCGCTCGCCGTCAGCGGCGATGCCGCGCGCGGGGTGGTGATGATCGCGGCCGATACGCCGACCGACGAACTGGAGCGGATGCATGCGGCTGGAGTGCGCGGAGTCCGCCTGGACCTGTTCCAGCGCTCGGCGCTGCCACGCGTCGAGATCGAAGCCTATATCGCCGCGATGGCGCGCAAGGTCGCGCCGCTCGGCTGGCACCTGCAATTTTACGCGCCGGGGTTTGTCGTGCGCGACCTGATCGATTTCCTGCATGGCCTCGAGGCCGACCATGTGATCGATCACATGGGCTATATGCTCGAGAAGGACGGCCTGACGGAGGCGGACTTCGGGCGGCTGCTGGCCCTGCTGCGCGGCGGCGGCAGGACCTGGCTCAAGCTCAGTGCTCCGTACCGGCTGTCCGGAACGCGCGGCTATGAGGCTGTCGCGGGCACCGCTTGCGCGATCGTCGAGGCCGCGCCCGGGCGCGCCATCTGGGGCACCGACTGGCCGCATATTCCCGGCTCGAGCCGGGACACCGGCGAATTGCTCAACCTGGTCGCGCGATGGGCGCCCGACCCAAGCGTCAGGCGGCAGATCCTGACCGACAATCCCCGAACCTTGTTCGGCTTCGCCTGATACGGATGCGGACGCCGCGGGTCGATCGGCCGCGGCGCCACCCGGGACAAGAGGACGCGCATGGAACGCAACATCGGTGAGATGCCCCAGACGGCGCCCAGCGCGACCGTGCGCGTCACGGCCATGTCGTTCCTGATCATCATGGTCGACGGCTACGACACGCTGATGATCTCGTTCATCGCGCCGCTGCTGGCCAAGCAATGGGCGCTGCACCCGACCGACATCGGCCGCATCTTCGCGATCGGCTATCTCGGCGCGATCATCGGCGCAGTCGGGATGGGGCCGCTCGCCGACCGGTTCGGGCGCAAGCCGATCTTGCTCGCGGCGCTGCTGCTGGCGGGCGCAACCACCTTGTCGTGCGCGGCCGCGCCGTCGCTCGACGTGTTGATGGCGCTGCGGTTCGTCACCGGCATCGCGCTCGGCGCGGCATTGCCCGCGGTGATGGCGCTGACCGCCGAGCATGCCCGCTCCGACCGCCGCAGCGGCACCGTCACGATCATGTACATCGGCTATCCGATGGGTGCGGTGATCGGCGGCGCGGCAACGGCGGCGCTGCTTCACCATGGCTGGTCCGCCATCTTCATCTGCGCCGGCATCGCGTGCCTGCTCGCGGCGGCGCTCGCCGCCGCGCTCCCTGAATCTCGCCGCCCGCAGCCGGCCGTCGGGCATTTGCGCCGCCGCGGGGCGATCTTTACGGATCAGTTCGCGGACGGGCGCCTGTGGCCGGCGCTTGGCCTATGGTCCGGCCTGTTCTGTCTCCTCATGCTCACCTACTTCCTGTTGAGCTGGACGCCGACGATCATCGTCGCGCGCGGCGGATCCCCCAAGTTGGCGGCGCTCGGCGGAGTGATCCTGAACCTTGGCGGCATCACCGGCGCATTGATCGCGGCGCCGATCATCAATCGCTTCGGGCCCTATTTCCCGATCGCCATCCTGGTCGCGACCGGATCGGTGTTCGTGGCGCTGATCGGTCAGGAGTTCGCGCAGATCGGCGGAATGATGGCGATCCTGTTCGTCGCCGGCGCATCGATATTGGGGGGCCAGCTCAATTTCCCGGCAATGACCGTAGACCTGTTCCCGCCGCATGTCCGGGGCGCAGGCGCCGGCTGGACGATCGGCGCGGGCCGCCTGGGCTCGATCGTGGGCCCGTTGGCGGGGGGCGCGCTGATCGCGGCGGCGCTCGATCCCGCACGGTTGTTCCTGGCCGCGGCGGTGCCCGCGCTCGCCGCCGCGGTCGCGCTCTTCGCCACCGGCCGATTGCAGCGGGCGCGGCGACGCGACGGAGCCGCCCGCACCACCACGGAAGGTTGACATGCCGGACGACGACGCGATCTTTGCCCCGACCGCCGGAGATACGGGGCTGATGGTACTCCACCAGCGCCTCCCCACATCGGGCGCGCGCACGGCACTGCCGTTCCACCTCGACGGCGAGCTGTTCCTGGCCGTCCCCCAGATCGCGCGGGACGTTCCGGGCCAGCCGGCCTCGATGAACGGCGGCGACAGCGATATCGACGCCATGCTCTATCGCTGGAGCGACGGAAAGTTCGTCGAGCATGACCGGCTTCCGGTCGCCGGCGGCGAAGACGCACTGACGTTCGCGATCGACGGCAGCGATTTCCTCGCCACCGCCAGCGTGCGCACCGGGGCGGGTCCGTACGATCTCAACGCGGTTTCGACCCTATTCCGGCGCGCAGGCGATCGGTGGGAGCCGTTCCAGACTTTTTCGACGTTCGCCGCCAAGCAATGGTATCATTTCGCTTTCGACGGACGCCATTTCCTGGCGCTCGCGCAGGGCGTGACGATGCCGCACGCGATCCCCACCGTCCCGCGCGAATCCCGCGTCTTCGAATGGACCGGCGAGCGCTTCGCACCGTTTCAGGCGCTGGACGGCGGCTGGGGATATAATTTCGCTTATTTCGAACTCGGCGGCGCGCGCTTCCTCGCTTATGCCGATCATACCAGTGCGAGCCTCGTCTATCGCTGGGACGATCGCCGATTCGTGCCGTTCCAGACGCTCGCCGAACGCAGCGGCCGCGCGATCCGCTTTTTCGAAGCCGACGGACAGGCCTGGCTCGCCTTCGCCACGATCGACGGGCCGTCCACCCTGTTTCGCTGGGACGGCATGCAATGGGCCGCACATCAGCAGATCGGCGCGCCATGCGGGCGCGAATTCGCGCTGATCCGAACAAGCGACGCGCTCCACCTCGTGCGCATCCGCTTCATCGAAGGTACGCCCGCCGCGCCCAAGACCGACCTGCTGTCCGAAATCCATCGGTG
>CAXSHP010000033.1:17511-20326 GCA_964236935.1 uncultured Sphingomonadaceae bacterium | reverse complement strand
GGTGCCGTCGACTGCGTTGATCGCGACGGGTCGGCGCCGGGATGATCGTCGCTGACCCGACCAGGCGCCGAAGCGCGGCAGCCATATCATTGACCACCCATCCCATGATCGACTTGCGGCCTATTGTCAGCACACCCGCAGCTTGTTAGACAACTCGATGTCTAATGGGCATTATAACGGTGGGAACATGCGGATGATGACGGCTAAAGTGACACGCGTGCAATGACGGGAGCGCGCAGCAGCCTGGAGCGGCGATTGATCGAGCTCGCCTGCACGGACAAGAGCTTCGCCGAGCTCGCCGCGTCCGACCCGAAGCTTGCGCTCGCCCAGCTCGGTGTGGAGACGGATGCCGGCGTCGAGATCGAAATCATCGTCCAGCAGCGCGACACGCTTTACTATGTGATCCCGCCAGCGGGCGAGCATCCTTGCGACGGGGACGAAGTCGTCGATCAGATGGATCTGTGGCAGAGCGCCGAGCTGTTCTGCTGGATCATGCCGCAGCGCCTCAAGCTCCAGCTTCTCAGGATGCGGCAAAGCTTCCGGAGGAACCAGGGTGAGTGACCACCACGACATCTTCACCAGCCACTATCGCCTCGTCCAGCAGAATCCGGACGCGCGCCGGAGACTTCTCGACGATCCCGCCGCCGGGCTGACCGAGTATTTCGGATCGGTGCCGGACGGCGATTACCGGATCAGGGTGATCTCGCAGGACCGCAACAAGATCACTATCCTGCTGCCGGCGGTTCCGACCGATGGCGGCGTCGGCGACGACGCGATCGATGCCGTCAGCCGCCGCATCTACGACATCCTCTTCACCAACGGCGTCGGCGGATATCTGATCCCCGACGAGTCGCTCATGTGGGTGCTGCGGGACATGCGATCGCGCTGGTCCGCGCACGACGCTGCCGCGCGACCGGGAAGCGATCAAGCCGAGCGCTGAGTGCAGCTTCGACGGAGCGACAGCCGCCGCGCACCCGTCTGCCGCAACGTCGTCAGTCGGTGCCTTCGCCGCCGTTCGCCGCGCGTGCCGGCAGGTCCTGCGCGACGACCAGCAGCGCGCGGGCGCCGTCGCTGCTGCTGAGACGGTGGCGCAGATGGCCGTCGAAGAGCACGCTGTCGCCGGCATCGAGCCGGATCGTGCGATCGGGGAAGCGGATGCTGATGCAGCCGTCGAGGACATACAGCATCTCGTCGCCGGCATGCTCCGAGTGGCTCAGATCGGGTTCGGCGCCGGGCCCCACCAGGAAGGCGCTGAGGCGTCGGGTGCCGGTCGCCGGCATGATGACCTGCAGTGTGGCCCCGCTGTCGCGGTCCTGCGGGATCGCGATCGCCGCATCGCGCCGGACGACCTTGATCGCGTCCTCGACCGTCGATTCGCCGAACAGATGGCTGACCTGCACCTGCAATGCGGCGGCGATCTTGAGGAGCGCGGCAACGGACGGCGACTTGAGGCCGCGCTCGATGCGGGAGAGATAGCCCTTGTCGTAGCCGGTCAGAACGGCGAGCTCGGCCAGCGTCAGCCCGCGCTTGCGCCGCAGCGACTGGACGCTGCTGCCCACGACGGTGGCCGCCTCGGCATCAGTCCTGACCGCATGAGCCGTCGCCATCCAACCCTCTTCAGACATGTTGCCGATCGCCCGGTCGGGACGGCACCGACCGGCTCCCCTCCAGCCTCTCGGCAGCGTCGATCCGGACGAGAGCTGCCCCTACAGGGCAAGCGGTTGTTCGGCAATCTCCCCAGCCGTTCTGCGGAAGACCGTTTCTTCTGGACATCTTGTTGTCCAAAGGGCATTTTGGAAATGATCGCAGTCGGACTGAGTCGAGTGACGGCCAGCCGACTGCGACAGGGTGCTGTGGATCGCGACGGCGGCGGGCAAGCCGCGCCGGCAGATCACCAGCTTTCCAATGGGGGTCCACGATGAACCGGAAGCTGTTCGCCTTTTGCCGCACCTCGCTGCTCGCGTCGGTCGCGCTGTTCCCCGCTCATGCCGCCGCGCAGTCGCCGCCGACCCCGGCGCAGATCGCTCCCGTCGCTGCGGAGGGTGGCGCAGACACCGGCGAAATCGTGGTGACGGCGCAGAAGCGTTCGGAGACGGCATCGCGGGTCGGCCTGTCGGTCACGGCACTCGGCGGCGACACGCTCACCCGGCTGCGGGTCGTCGACGCGACCGACCTCGTCAAGCAGGTGCCCGGCTTCATCGCGACCAAGTCCAACTCCGGCATCCCGATATACAATCTGCGCGGCGTCGGGTTCAACACGCCCAACCTCTCCTCGACATCGCCGGTCGGCTTCTATGTCGACGAAATCTCCTACGCCTTCCCCTACGAAGCGTCGGGACCGATCTTCGACGTGGCGCGCGTCGAGGTGCTCAAAGGCCCGCAGGGCACGCTCTACGGGCGCAATACGACCGGCGGCCTCGTCAACTTCATTACCGCGCGGCCGACGGATACGCCGCAGGGCTCGATCCAGTTCGATGCCGGCAATTATCAAAGCCTGGGAGTCGAGGGTTTCGTCTCCGGGCCGCTCTCCTCGACGCTGAAGGCGCGGCTCGCGTTCAAGACCGACAACAGCAACAAGGGCTGGCAGAAGAGCGTCACCCGCGACGACCGTCTCGGCGAGGCCGACCGCAAGGCGCTGCGCGGCGAGCTGCAATGGGATCCCGACCCCGCGTTCAGCGCGCTGCTCAGCGTCAACTATTGGCGCGACCAATCGGATACGCAGGCTCCGCAGGCGGCCTATTTCGTGCCCGAGAGCGCCCCGTTCGGCGAATCGCCGGCAGCGCTCGCACCCGATCTGCTGACCCGCGGCGCGAAG
>CAXSHP010000033.1:13091-17501 GCA_964236935.1 uncultured Sphingomonadaceae bacterium | reverse complement strand
AGAACTCGCAGGCGGATTGGACGCCCTCGTCCGATCAGCCCGCGTCGGCGACATCGGCGCCGCGCCGGCCCTACCAGAAGGACAGCGAGTTCTATTCGATCGCACTCCAAGCACGTTACCACCTCAGCCCCAACCTCAGCCTGATCTCGCTTTCCGCCTATAATCATCTGCGCCGCGCCGACGGCCAGAACGAGGACGGCACCCGCTTCGAGATCATCAGCAACGATTTGTTCGGCAAGATCAGCTCCTTCTCGCAGGAGCTCCGCCTCGCCGGCGAAGGGCCGCGGCTCAACTGGATCGTCGGCGGCTATTATTCGCGCGATCATGTCGACGAGAACCAGCTCGTCTATCTGAACGACTTCTCGACCATCAATCTGCTGCGCTTCGTGGCGGCGAGCCTCAACGATCCGCGCTACACGCCCCGGCAGATCGCCGAAGGATTCCGCGTCAACAACCAGCTGGCCCAGATCCGCGAGCGCAGCCTCTCGGCCTTCGCCAACGCGCAGTACCGGATCACCGACACGATCAAGCTGACCGCCGGCATGCGCTACACCGACGATCGCAGCCGCAACGCCGGTTGCGCCGCCGACGCCCAGGGGAATACGCTGCCGGTGTGGAATACCGCCGTCGCGCTGCTCGCCGGGCTCTATCCGAGCTATAACGTCCAGCCGGGCCAGTGCATGACCTTCGCCAGCGATTTCTCGGGCCCGGCCGGGCTCGTGCACGAGCCGCTCGACGAGCATAATGTCTCGTGGCGGGGCGCGGTCGACTGGACGCCGACGTCGACCATGCTGGTGTACGGCTCGGTCTCGCGCGGGTACAAGTCGGGAGCGTTTCCGGTCATCCCGGCGAATTCGGCGATCCAGTTCATCCCAGCCAAGCAGGAGAAGGTCACGTCCTACGAGGTGGGATCGAAGCTCCGCGCCGGCCCGGCCCGCTTCACGATCGCCGGCTTCTACAACGACTATCGCGACAAGCAGGTGTTCGGCGCGATCGCCGATCCGATCTTCGGCACGCTCGGTCGGCTCGTCAACGTGCCGAAGTCGAAGACCTACGGCGTCGAGGCCAGCGTCGAGGTGGCGGCGACGCATCGCCTCGAGCTGCGCGCGGCGGGCTCCTATCTGCGCACCAAAGTGATCCGCTACACCGGCTACAATCCGCTCGCGGTGCTGACGGACTTCGCCGGCGACGAGTTCCCGAACTCCCCGCGCGTCCAGCTGAGCGGGGACCTGACCTACACGATGCCGCTCGGCGACGGGCTCAGCCTGGCGCCCAGCCTCGACGCCACCTATCAGTCGCGCTCGCACGGCGACTTCGAGGATGCCTCGCACTATGCCGTGTTCGGCCCGGCCGGCAGCGGAACGCGCCCGATCGTCGCCGAGCGGCTGTTCGACATCCCCGACTATGCCTTGCTCAACGGCAGTCTCGCGCTTGCCAGCCCGGGTGGCCGCTGGACCGCGACGCTCTGGGCGCGCAACCTGCTCGACAAGGATTATTGGACGAGCGCGCAGTACAGCGAGGATGTCATCATCCGCTTCGCCGGCATGCCGCGGACCTATGGCGCGTCGCTGAAGTTCGACTTCTGATGACGCTTTGGCACTACCAGGACCTGAGTTCGGTCGCCGGTGCGATCAAGCGTCGCGAGATTTCTCCGATCGAGTTGACCCGTCTGATGCTCGATCGCATCGCCGCGCTCGATCCGCAGTTGCACGCCTACGTCACAGTCACCGCCGATCTCGCGCTGGCGCAGGCGGAGGCGGCCGAGACAGCGCTGGCGCGCGGCGAAAACCGCGGACCGCTCCACGGCGTGCCGATCGCGATCAAGGACAATATCTGGACCGACGGTGTCGTCTCGACCAACGGCATGGCGATCCGCGCCGACCATCGGCCGGATGAGGACTCGACGATCGTCGAGCGCCTGCGTGGCGCCGGCGCGATCCTGTTGGGCAAGCTCCAGCAGACCGAGGGGGCGTTCATCGAGCATCATCCTGCCGTGGTCGTTCCGGTCAATCCGTGGGATGCGCAAGCCTGGGCGGGAGTCTCGTCGAGCGGGTCGGGCGTCGCGACCGCGGCGGGGCTCTGCTTCGCCGCGCTCGGCACCGACACGGGCGGATCGATCCGCATGCCCTGCGACATGAACGGCGTCACCGGGATCAAGCCGACCTATGGGCGTGTCACCCGCCACGGCGTCTTCGCGAACGGCGAGACGCTGGATCACGTCGGCGTGCTCGCGCGGAGCGCGGCGGACGTCGCCGTCATGCTGGCGGCGATCGCGGGCGCCGATCCGCGCGATCCGACGAGCGCGCTCACCCCCGTGCCCGGCTATCCGGCCGAGATCGGGCGGGGGATCGGCGGATTGCGCATCGGGCTCGATCCGGGTTTCGCCTATGGCGACGTGGACGAGGCCGTGGCGGAGGCGCTGCGGGCCGCGCTCGCGGTTCTCCGCGATGCCGGCGCGGAGATCGTCGAGATCGACTATCCGGGAAGCGCCGCGCTCGTCCAGGATTGGATGCTCCAGTCGGCCGTGGAAATGGCCGCGGCCCACGAGGCCACCTATCCCGCCCGCAAGGATGAATATGGCCCCGCGCTCGCCGGCTTCATCGAGTTCGGCCGAAGCCGCTCGGGGCTCGACTACGCCAAGGCCCAGCACCGGCGCGACGTTTTTCGGGGGCGGATGACGCGGCTGTTCGAGCGGGTCGACCTGTTCGCCGTCCCGACGCAAACGCTCGCCGGCCCGTCGATCGCGACGTTCGCGGCGATGGCCGGCGATCCCGGCGCGCTCGAGCGGCTCGCCCGCTTCACCTGTCCGTTCGACATGAGCGGCAGCCCGGTCGTCATCCTGCCCATGGGGTTGACGACGCAGGGCATTCCGATGAGCTTCCAGCTCGTCGGCCGGCAGTTCGAGGAAGCCTTGCTGCTGCGCGCGGGGCACGCGTTCCAGCAACGGACCGACTGGCACCGCCTGCATCCGCCGCTTTAAGCGATGGCGGCGGTGCTGGCGGCGACGACAAGAGAGGCTGCCCGATAATGCTGGATCCCGATCTTGCCCGGTTCGTCGCGGAAGCGCCCGCGATGGACGGCGACAGCCAGCGGCAGTTCGATCCCGTCGCGGCACGCCGGAACGCGCGCGCGTTCCTCGCAATGCTGAACGAGGGCCGCGCCGCAAGATGGAACGTCACGACAAGAGGCCTGACCATCGGCATCCGTTCGCGCCGCCCGGCCCGGCTGTACACCCCCGACGACGGCGCCGCGGCCCATCCGGGGATCGTCTATTTCCATGGCGGCGGGTGGGTGATCGGCGATCTGGAAACCCACGACCTGCTCTGCCGCAGGCTGGCATCGGAGTCGGGAGCCGCCGTGCTCGCGGTCGATTACCGACTGGCGCCCGAACATCGCTTCCCCGCGGCGAACGACGATGCGACGGACGCGCTCCGCGATGCCCTCGCGCGCCCGGCGGATTTCGGGATGAGGCAAGGATATGTCGGGGTCGGCGGCGATTCCGCCGGTGCCACGCTGGCGGCCGCGGCGGCGCTCTCGCTGCTTCGTTCCGGCGCGGCCGGTCCGGCGTTTCAGTTGCTGGTCTGCCCGGGCAGCGACATGACGGCCGGCTTCCCGTCGCGCAGCCGCTATGCGTCCGGCTACTTCTTCACGCTGGCCGAGATGCAGCTCTACGCATCCCTTTACGTTCCGAACGAGGCCGATCGGCGCGACGCGCGCGTGTCGCCGCTGCGGGCGGACGATCTCTCGGGATCGCCGCCGACCATCATCGCGACAGCGGGCTTCGACCTCTTGCGGGACGACGGCACCGCCTACGCCGAGGCGCTCGCTCGCGCAGGCGTTGCCGTTCACCTGCTCGACGAACCCGCGATGATCCACGGCTATGTCCTGCTGGACGGTCTTGGCGCCGGCGTCGACGCAGCGACCGGCCGCGTCGCGCTGGCGCTGCGGCACGGCATCGCCACCCTGCCGGCGTCATCCGAGGGGCCGCCGGTCGACGAGGTTCGGTCGTAGGAAACAGCCGCAAGCGGCGTTCTCCCGACGTCTGAAGTTTGTTTCACTCAGATTGACCATCCAGTTCCCCGGCGAAGGCCGGGGTCCAGTCGGGAGGCCGTGGTGGAGGCTCGGTGCCCGCCAATCAGGGTCTCCTACCTCGGCCCCGGCCTTCGCCGGGAAACGATTCAACCAAGACGAACCGACGCCTAGATCGGCAAGGCGGTGGTGTACTTCACGCAGCTGAGCGCGAACTGGGAGGACGAGGTCGCGACGGATTGCTGCCCGAGCAGCTCGCGCATCAGAAAGCGCTCGTAGTCCGCGACCGAGGCCACCACGACGCGAAGAATATAGTCCCATTCTCCCGACATGGAGTAACATTCCATCACCTCCTCATGGCCGGTGATGAAGGTCTCGAAG
>CAXSHP010000033.1:8944-13081 GCA_964236935.1 uncultured Sphingomonadaceae bacterium | reverse complement strand
CTCTCGAGCGGCGTCTCGAAGCTCGCCCGCGCCTCACGGTCATGCGACTTCATGCGAACCTGACAGATAACGTCGAGATTGCGCTCGACGGACGCCGCGTCGACCAGCCGAACGCTCGGGCCGAGCACGCCGGCCTGCTCGAGCGTCTTCACCCGGCGCCACACCGACGCGCTCGATGCCCCCACCAGCTCGGCGAGTTCGGCATTGCTGATGTCGGCGCGCCGCTGGATCACCCGGAGGATCCGTCGATCGAGCTGGTCCATGATCAATTCCTTTCAATCTTGGGTGATCGTCGACGGAACTATCGCAGCGAAGCCCGATTGGGCGACGATTCTGATAAGCATTCATCCGCCAAACTGGAATACTCTTGGGCGGAATCGGAAGAGCGGCGCGTCGGCGTACGCACCGGTCCGAAGTGCTGGCAGCAGAACCCGGAGATGATCGCGATGTCCGCAGCGAACCGCAATGCGCCCGATCCCGGCCGGGACTGGGAGCGGATCGCCTATCTGCTCCACCTCTCGCGCGCGCTGGACCGGATGGAGGAGGAGCGGCTCGTTCCCGAGAAGAAGGTGCTGTATCAGTTTTCCGCGCGCGGCCACGACCTGGCGCAGCTTCTGCTGGGCGAGCGGCTGACCGACGCCAAGGACGCGACCTGCGGCTATTACCGTTCGCGCCCGCTGCTGACGTCGCCGACGCGCTGGGATCGTCGATGGGGCGCGCCGGCGGTTATTCGGACGGTCGCGACATCGGCGTGGTGTTCAACTATCCCAATCCTCACGGAGCGTCGGCGCTGCCGATGTGCGGCGGGGTGGGCGCGCAATATACGCCGACCGCCGGCTGGGCGCAGGCGATCGAATATCACCGGACCGTGCTGGGCGATCCCGCCTATGACAGGGCGATCGGGGTGGTGCTGGGCGGCGAGGGGTCCGTCGCGACCAACGGCTTCTGGTCGGCGCTCACCATCGCGACCACGCAGCAGCTGCCGATGCTGTTCTACATCGAGGACAACGGCTACGGCATCTCCGTCCCGTCGAGCTTCC
Organism: uncultured Sphingomonadaceae bacterium; assembly: GCA_964236935.1. Lineage (GTDB taxonomy): Bacteria > Pseudomonadota > Alphaproteobacteria > Sphingomonadales > Sphingomonadaceae > Solisphingomonas. The sequence continues at coordinate 12,041 of CAXSHP010000033.1, read as the reverse complement.
AGACGCCGGGAGGCGACATCGCCGCCAATCTCGCCAGCTGGCGCGGGCTGGAGATCGTGAGCGGCGACGGCACCGAGCCGGCCGAGGCGGCGCGGCTGATCGATCGAGCGGTCGCGCATGTCCGGTCGCGCCAGGGGCCGTGCCTGCTGCGGCTGACCGTGCCGCGGCTCCAGGGCCACAGCTTCCAGGACACCCAGGCCTACAAATCGGAAGACTTCATCGCGTCCGAATGGGCGCGCGATCCGCTGCCCAAGCTCAGATCCTATCTCGTCCCGGCGGCGCTCGAGGAAAGGCGGTGGGACGAGATCGAAGCAGCGGCGCAGGCCGCTGCCGAAGCGGCGCGCGAGCAGGCCGAGGCGCGCCCGGTCGCCGATCCGCTCACCGTCGAACGCAACGTGTTTTCCGAGGTCGGCGCGCTCCAGACGATGGGCGGGCAATGGACTCACGGCTATGCCTCGCCCGCGGTCACCACCGCGGCGAGGCCCGAAGGCCAGCGCATCAACATGGTGACGGCGATCCGCCGTACGCTCGATCAGGAGATGGCGCTCAACGAGCGTGTCGTGCTGTTCGGCGAGGATATCGGCCCCAAGGGCGGCGTGCACGCGGTCACGCTGGGGCTGCAGGAGAAGTTCGGCGACAGGCGCGTGTTCGACACCAGCCTGTCGGAAGAGGGCATCGTCGGGCGCGCGGTCGGCATGGCGATCGCGGGGCTGATGCCGGTGCCCGAGATCCAGTTCCGCAAATATGCCGAGCCCGCCACCGAGCAGATCAACGACTGCGGCTCGATGCGCTGGCGCACCAACAACCGGTTCGCCGCGCCGATGGTGCTGCGCGTGCCGGGCGGCTTCTTCAAATGCGGCGATCCCTGGCACAGCCAGACCAACGAGGTGGCGTTCGTCCACACGCCGGGCTGGCAGGTGGCGGTGCCGTCCAACGCCGAGGACGCGGTCGGCCTGCTGCGATCGGCGCTGCGCGGCAATGATCCGGTGATCTTCTTCGAGCATCGGGCGATGCTCGACCATGCCTGGGCGCGGCGGCCCTGGCCGGGCGACGATTTCGTCGTGCCGTTCGGCCAGGCGAAGACGACCCGCAGCGGCGACGACATCACCATCGTCACCTGGGGCGCCATGGTGCCGCGCTGCGAGGAGGCTGCCGCAGGCCGCTCGGCGGATGTGATCGACCTGCGCACGCTGATGCCGTGGGACAAGGAAGCGGTGCTCGCCTCGGTCAGGCGGACGCGGCGCTGCCTGATCGTCCACGAGGATCTCAAGACCGCCGGCTTCGGCGCGGAGATCGCGGCGCTGGTGGCGGACGAGGCGTTCATGGATCTGGACGCGCCGGTGGCGCGGCTGACCATGCCCGACATCCCGAGCCCGCATAATCCGGTGCTGCTCGATCATGCGGTGCCCTCGGTCGAGCGCATCGCCACGAAGATCGACGAGCTGGTGGGGTTCTGAACCATGACGGACATCCTCGTTCCCTTCGAGCAGGAAGGCACCAAGGCGATCGTGCGAAGCTGGCTGAAGAGGGTCGGCGACACGGTCGCGCTCAACGATCCGCTGGTCGAGCTCGAGACCGACAAGGTCACGCAGGAGGTGCCGGCGCCGGCGGCGGGCGTGCTGCGCGAGATCCTGCTCGAGACGGACGCGGAGGCCGTGCCCGGCGCGATCCTCGGCCGGCTCGGGGCGGCCGATGCGCCTGCCGCCGAAGCCTTGCCCGACGATCGCGTCGAAGCTGAAAGCGGGCTGGCGCTCGCCGGCAGCGCGGAGGCGCCGCGCGCGACCTCGCCGGGGTCCGCGGCAGGCGTGCTGTCGCCGGCGGTGCGCCGCGCGGTGAAGCAGCACGGCATCGATCCGGCGGCGCTGGCGGGCAGCGGGCGCGGCGGGCGGCTGACCCGCGCCGATGTCGATCGCGCCGTGTCCGAACGCGCGGCCGCACCGGCGTCCATGCCGGCGGCACCTGCGCCGGCGGCCGCCCAAGCGCCTGGTGGCGGACGCTCGATACCGCACGATCGCATGCGGCTCGCCATCGCCGAGAACATGCTCGCGTCGGTCACGACCGCGCCCCACGTCACCGCGATCTTCGAGGCCGATTTCAGCGCGATCATGGCGCACCGCCGCAAGCACAAGCCGGCGTTCGAGCGGGACGGCGCCAACCTCACCTTCACCGCTTATGTGATCGCCGCCTGCGTCGCCGCGATGCGCGCGGCCCCGGCGATCAACAGCCGCTGGCATGCCGACCGGCTCGAATTGCTCGACGACATCAACATCGGCGTCGGCACCGCGCTCGGCGACAAGGGGCTGATCGTGCCGGTGGTCGCCCGCGCGCAGGAGCTGTCGCTGCTCGGTATCGCGACGCGGCTCGGCGAGCTGATCGGCCGCGCGCGCGACAACAAGCTGACGCCCGCCGACGTGCGCGGCGGCACCTTCACCATTTCGAATCACGGCGTGTCCGGCTCGCTGATGGCGACGCCGATCATCATCGCGCAGCCGCAATCGGCGATCCTCGGGGTGGGCAAACTCGAGAAGCGCGTCGTGGTGCGCGAGGTGGACGGCATCGACACGATCCAGATCCGGCCGATATGCTATGTTTCGCTGACGATCGACCATCGCGTGGTCGATGGCCACCAGACCAATCTCTGGCTGTCCGAATTCGTCGAGACGCTAGAAAGCTGGCCGCTCGGCAGCTGACGCTGGGACAATCGGGAGACAGGATGATGATCAAGCTGGTGGCCTTGTATCGCAGGCCCGACGACGTGGCGGCCTTCATGCGGCATTATGAGGAGGTGCATCTGCCCCTTGTCGCCAGGACGCCGCACCTCGTCCGCACGACCGTGAGCCGCGTGACCGGATCGCCGCTCGGCGAGCCGCCGTATTTCCTGATGGCCGAGATGGAGTTCCCCGACCGGACACGGTTCGACGAGGCGATGCGATCGGACGAGAATCGCGCGGCGGGCAAGGACCTGATGTCGTTCGCGCGCGGACTGGTCGAGCTGCTCGTGACCGAGGCCGGGTGACCGATGCCGCCGGACGGGATTGACGGGTCGGGCGCGCACCGCCAACCCATCATCCCGACCAGCGATCAAGGCATCCATGGC
>CAXSHP010000033.1:0-8934 GCA_964236935.1 uncultured Sphingomonadaceae bacterium | reverse complement strand
CGCACCCAAGCCGCCGACTATGAACAGCGCCGCGAAGCCATCGTCGAGCGGGCGGCCGCGCTGTTCGCGTCGGCAGGATTTCGCGGAACGTCGGTAGCGGAGCTCGCTGCCGCGTGCGAAACGTCGAAGTCGCTGATCTACCATTATTATCCCTCGAAGGAGGATATCCTCTACGCGGTGATGGCGTCGCACGTCGATCAGCTCGCGCAGGATGTCCGCGAGGTGATGGCGGAGGCCGGCGCACCGGACGTGCTGCTGCGATCGCTGATTCACCGTTTCATGCGCCACTATGTCGGCGCGGCCGATCGCCAGAAGGTGCTGCTGAACGAGCTCGACAGCCTGCCGGCCGCCAACCGCGCCGCCATCGTGGCGAAGCAGCGCGCCATCATCGATGCGGCCGAGACGCTGCTCGCCGCCATCGACCCGCGTCTCGCCGACACGCCGGCCAGGGCGCGCGTAAAGACGATGCTGCTGTTCGGAATGATCAACTGGACGCACACCTGGTTCGACGCGAGCGGCCCGATGTCGGCGGACGCCGTAGCGGACATGGCGCTCGATCTGATCATCCCGCGCCCGTAACGCTCAGGCTCCGTGCCAGACGGCGACGCGCTTCGCCTTGAACGCGGCGATACCCTCCGCCTTGTCCGCGCTGCCGGGCAACGCGACGAAGCGGCGGCGTTCCGCGAAGAAGTGGTCGCGTGCCAAGCGCAGCGGCGATCGCCTGGAGCAGAGGCGTGGCGAGCAGCGGCTCAGCCGTCATAGTCGAGCACGACCCCGTCGGTCAGCGGCACGGCCTGGCAGGTGAGCACATAGCCCTGCGCCACCTCCTCCTCGCTCAGCCCGTAGTTGACCTTCATCCGGATCTCGCCCGAGACCAGCCTCGCACGGCAGGTCGCGCAGACCCCGGCCTTGCAGGCGAACGGCGCCGGCAAGCCGGCGGCACGCGCATTCTCGAGGATGCTGCCCTTGTCCGCGTCGAACACCAGCGTGCGGCGGCGTCCTTCCAGCGTCACCTGGACCTTGAGGCCCTCGGCCTGCTGCTCCAGCACGCGCGCGGCGGCGATCTGGCTGGCGGACAGCGGCCCGGCGGTGAAGCGCTCGACGAGGATGCGCTCGTCGGGCACGCCGGCTGCCACCAGCCCGGCCTCGACCGCATCCATCATCGGGCCGGGGCCGCAGATGAAGGCGGCGTCGATCGCCTTGGGGTCGACGAGCGACTCGAACACCTGGGCGATCTTGCCGCTGTCGAGCCGGCCGTTGAACAGCGCGACGTCTTCTTCTTCCTCGGAGAGGAAATGGTAGATCTGCAGCCGTTCCATGAAGCGGTTCTTGAGCTCGGCGAGCTCCTCGAGGAACATGATCGAGTTGGAACCGCGATTGCCGTAGAGCAATACGAAGCTGCTTCCTGGCTCGGCCCACAGCGCCGTCTTGAGCAGCGACAGGATCGGCGTGATCCCCGATCCGGCGGCGAACCCGGCATAAGTGGCGCGGCGCGCGGGATCGAACGTCCAGGTGAAGCTCCCGGCCGGCGGCAGCACCTCGATCACGTCGCCCGGCGCGAGCGTCCGATTGGCGAAGGTGGAAAAGCGGCCGCCCGCCATCTGCTTGATCGCGACGCGCAGTTCCTGCTCGTGCGGCGCCACGCAAATCGAATAGTTGCGGCGGATGTCCTCGCCGTCGAACGCGGAGCGCAACGTCAGATACTGGCCGGGGGTGAAGCGGAACGTCTCGCGCAGATCGTCCGGCAGCTCGAAGCGCAGCGACACGGCATCGTCGATCTCGCGCCGTACTTCGGCGATCCTGAGCGGGTGGAAATGTGCGGACATCAGCAGCTTTCCCGGCGGGTCAGTGGCATTTGAAGCGGTCGAACGGCTCGAGACATGCCGTGCAGCGCCACAGCGCCTTGCAGGGCGTCGAGCCGAAGCGGCTGACCTCGATGGTGGCGGTCGATCCGCAGCGCGGGCATTCGACCTCGTCGGTGCCGCGCAGCTTGGGGCTGGGCTCGCCTTTCGGCGGCGGCGCGATGCCATAGTCCTTGAGCTGGCGGCGGCCGCGCTCGCTGATCCAGTCGGTCGTCCACGGCGGCGACAGCACGGTGTGGATGCCGACGTCGCGCAGGCCGGCATCGTCGAGCGCGATCCGGATCGACATCTCGATCGCGCGCGTCGCCGGGCAGCCGGTATAGGTCGGCGTGATCAGCACCGCGGGCGGGTCGGCGCGCACACCGCGAACGATGCCGAGATCGACCACCGAAACCACCGGAATCTCGGGGTCGGGCACGCCGGCGACCGCCGCCATGATGCGGCTTTCCAGCGTAGGCCCGATCGCAGCGCTCGACGCCATCGCGGCTACCACACCGCGTCGGGATAGGTTCGCGGCAGATATTGCATGATGGCGAGCAGGTGGCCGAGATGCTCGGAATGATGCCCCTTGCGCCCGCCGACCACCGCGCGCGGATAGACGGGCGGCGGCAAGGTCGCCTGCGTCAGCACCGCCGCGATCCGCGCGTCGAAACCGGCACGCAGCGACGCCTTGTCGACGGCAATGCCCGCGGCGGCCAGCGCGGCCTCGGTCTCGTCCATCTGGAACAGCTCGTCGACGAAGCGCCAGAACCAGTCGAGCCCGTCGATCATGCGCGCGCGGCTCTCGTCGGTGCCGTCGCCGAGCCGGATCACCCAGTCGGCCGACAGCTCGGCGTGATAGGCGACCTCCTTGACCGCCTTCGCGGCGATCTCCGCCAGACGCGGCTCGGCCGAGCGGGTCAACGCCTCGAACAGCGCATGCTGGTGGGTCGAGAACAGGAACTGGCGCGCCATCGTCCGCGCGAAATCGCCGTTGGGCTGCTCGACCAGCAGACAGTTGCGGAAGGCGAGCACGTCGCGACGGAACGCGAGCGCGTCGGCGTCGCGGCCCCGGCCCTCGATCTCGCCGGCCAGCCCGAGCAGGAAGGTCGCCTGTCCGATCAGATCGAGCCCGATGTTGGCGAGGCTGAGGTCGACCTCCAGCGCGGGCGCATGGCCGCACCATTCGGTGAGCCGCTGTCCGAGGATCAGCGAATCGTCGCCGAGCCGCAGCGCATATTCGGCCAGCGCGTCGCGGTGCACTTCGGCGGCCGGCGCGTCGAACGTGCCGGCGTGCGGCGCGCGCTCGGCACGCGCGACGTCCTCCGGCTGGATCGTCGGCAGCGACGGCGCCATCAGATGTGCTTCACGACGTCGGGGATGTCGTAGAAGGTCGGGTGCCGATAGACCTTGTTCTCGGCCGGCTCGAACATCTCGCCGGCCTGCGCGGGATCGGACGCGACGATGTCGCCCGACCGCACCACCCACAGGCTCACGCCCTCCATCCGACGCGTGTAGACGTCGCGCGCGTGCCGCACCGCCAGCGTGCCGTCGGGCGCGTGCACCGATCCGACATGCTTGTGGCTGAGCCCGCCCCGCGAGCGGATGAACACTTCCCACAGCGGCCAATCCCGGCTCATCGTCGCGCTCCCGGTCTCGTGCTCAGGCCGCCAGCCGCGCCTGCCGCTTGGCCTCATGGGCCACCGCCGCTTCGCGCACCCAGGCCCCCTTGTCCCAGGCCTCGCGGCGCGCCGTCATGCGCTCCTTGGCGACCGGACCCTCGCCGCGCACGACCGCGTAGAACTCTTCCCAGTCGATCGCGCCATAATCGTAGCCGCCCTTGGCCTCGTTCCAGACGAGATCCGCATCGGGCACCTCGAGACCGAGGAACTCGATCTGCGGCACGGTGATGTCGACGAACTTCTGGCGCAGCTCGTCGTTGCTGTCGCGCTTGATCCGCCAGCGCATCGACTGCGCCGAGTTGGGCGAATTGTCGTCGGGCGGCCCGAACATCATCAGCGACGGCCACCACCAGCGATTGAGCGCGTCCTGCGCCATCGCCTGCTGATCCGGCGTGCCGTTGGCGAGCCCCATGACGATCTCGAAACCCTGGCGCTGGTGGAAGCTCTCCTCCTTGCAGACGCGGACCATCGCGCGCGCATAGGGGCCATAGGACGTGCGCTGGAGCGGCACCTGGTTCATGATCGCGGCGCCGTCGACCAGCCAGCCGATCGCGCCCATGTCGGCCCAGGTCAGCGTCGGATAGTTGAAGATGGTGCTGTACTTGGCCTTGCCGGCGAGCAGCGCCTCGGTCATCTCGTCGCGGCTCGTGCCGAGCGTCTCGGCGGCGCAATAGAGATAGAGGCCGTGGCCCGCCTCGTCCTGCACCTTGGCGAGCGCGACCGCCTTGCGGCGCAGCGACGGCGCGCGCGACAGCCAGTTGCCCTCGGGCAGCATGCCGACGATCTCGCTGTGAGCGTGCTGCGAGATCTGCCGGATCAGCGTCTTGCGATAGGCGTCGGGCATCCAGTCCTTGGGCTCGATGAACTCGTCGGCGGCGACGCGCGCCTCGAACGCGGCGACCAGCGCGGGATCCTCGCGGTGGATCGGCACCGGGCCGTTGCCGTCGGCCTTGGCAAGCTCGGTCGTGTACATCGCGCGCTCCCTCGAAGTTGGAGATGCACTATCATTAGCCGACCGGACGGTCAACTAATTATCGCGGGAGAGCGAGCGCCGGTCAGCAGCGCTCGATCACCGTCGCGATTCCCTGGCCGACGCCGATGCACATCGTGCAGAGCGCATAACGCGCGCCGCGCCGCTGCAGCTCCTCGGTGGCGGTCAGCAGCAGCCGCGCCCCCGACATGCCGAGCGGATGCCCGAGCGCGATCGCGCCGCCGTTGGGGTTCACCTGCTCGCCATCGTCGGGCAGCCCGAGCCGGCGCAGGACGGCCAGGCCCTGGCTGGCGAACGCCTCGTTGAGCTCGACCACGTCCATGTCGCTCACCGCCAGCCCGAGCCGCGCGAGCAGCTTCTCGCTCGCCGGCGCGGGACCGATCCCCATGATCCTCGGCGCCACGCCCGCGACCGCGCCGCCGAGCACCCGCGCGCGCGGCGTCAGCCCGTAACGATCGACCGCCGCCTGGCTGGCGAGGATCAGCGCCGCCGCGCCATCGTTGACGCCCGATGCATTGCCGGCGGTGACGGTGCCGTCCGGTCGCACGATCGGCTTGAGCCTGCCGAGGATCTCGACACTGGTCTCGCGCGGGTGCTCGTCGCGGGTAACGGCGATGTGATCGCCCTTCTTCTGCGGGATGAGGACCGGCACGATCTCGGCGTCGAACCGCCCGGACGCCTGCGCGGCCGCCGCGCGGCGCTGGCTCTCGGCGGCGAAGCGGTCCTGGTCGGCGCGCGAGATACCGAAATCGTCGGCGACGTTCTCGGCGGTCTCCGGCATCGAGTCGGTGCCGAACCGGTGCTTGAGCGCCCGGTTGACGAAGCGCCAGCCGATCGTCGTATCGTAGACCGCGTTGGCGCGCGCGAAGGCGCTCTCGGCCTTGGGCATCACGAACGGCGCGCGGCTCATGCTCTCGACGCCGCCGGCGACGATCAGCTCGGCCTCGCCGGCGCGGATCGCGCGCGCCGCCATCTGCACCGCGTCCATGCCCGATCCGCACAGCCGGTTGACGGTCGTGCCCGGTGTCGTCTCGCCCATCCCGCCGAGCAGCGCCGCCATGCGCGCGACGTTGCGATTGTCCTCCCCGGCCTGATTGGCGCAGCCGAGGATCACGTCGTCGACCGCCGCCCAGTCGACCCCGGGGTTGCGCGCGACGAGCGCCTGGAGCGTCACCGCCGCGAGATCGTCCGGCCGCACCGCCGCGAGCGCGCCGCCGTAGCGGCCGATCGGCGTGCGGACCGCGTCGCAGATGAAAGCCTCAGCCATGTCGTCGCTCCTCGTTCCGTATCGCGCCGCCGCCGAGCGAGGCGGATGGCAGGTACATCGTGTCCCCGGTCGCGTCGGCGATGTTGGCCAGCACGTCGGCCACCCGGCGCCGCCCGGCCCGTTCCGCCCAGTGGAGCGGCCCTTGCGGGTGGTTGGCGCCATGGACCAGCGCCTCGTCGATCGCGGCGGCGTCGGCGACGTCGTCCGCCACCGCGTCGGCGGCGGCGTTGGCGAGTTGCGCCAGCGTGCGCAGCACCAGCATGCCCGGGCGATCGGGAATGAGCAGCGCCGCGCGCCCGGTCGCCTGGACCAGCCCGGCGGCGGCGGCGGCGGCGGCCGGATCGCGCGCTGTCATGACGATGGTGCCGGCGACCTCGAAATCGCGGGCGGCGTCGACCAGCACGTCGATGTCGTCGCGCACCGCCAGGGGCCGTCCGTCGCTCACCGCCAGCCGGACGCCGTTCACCGCGACGATGCCATCGGGCAGCGCATCATCCTCCCGCACCGGCAGCCCCGCGTCGCGGAACAGCCTGGCCGACGTGCCGCCTTCCGCCGCGACGCGGATGTCCTCGGGCGCCGGACCGTTTGCGGCAAAACTCGGCTTGGGCAGGTCCGCGCCATAGGCGTAGACACCGCCGCCGGACTTCCGCCCCAGCCGGCCGTCCTCGACCAGCGCCCGCTGGTTCGCCTGCGGCCGGAACCGGGTCTTGCCGCCGTAGGATTCGTAGACCGAACTCGCGACCGCATAATTGACGTCGTGGCCGATCATGTCGGCGAGCGCGAGCGGCCCCATGCGGAAGCCGCCGGCCGAGACCAGCGCGTGGTCGATCGCGGCAGGCTCGATGCCTTGGCCCCACGCCAGGAAGCCTTCGGCATAATAAGGCCTGGCGACGCGATTGACGATGAACCCCGGCACGTCGCGCACCCGCACCGGCCGCTTGCCCCAGCCACGCATCAGCGCGATCGCCGCTTCGGTCACCGCCGGGTCGGTCGCATCCCCGGGCACGACCTCGACCAGCTTCATCACCGGCACCGGGTTGAAGAAGTGGAGGCCGATGAAGCGCCGCGCCTCCGGCAGCGCCTGCGCCATGGCGTTGATCGAAAGCGACGAGGTGTTGCTGGCCAGGATCGCTGTGGCGCCGACGATCCGCGCGAGCGCCGCGAGCAGGCCGAGCTTGGCGTCCATGCGCTCGACGATCGCCTCGATGGCGAGCGCGGCGCCGGCGGCGTCGGCGATCTCGCCCGACCAGCGGATGCGCCGCTCGATCGTGGCCCGCCCGGCCTCGTCGAGCGCACCGCGGCGGACGAGGCCGGCGAGCGACGACGCCACCCCGGCGCGCCCGCGCTCCAGCCCCGCCGCCTGCGTGTCGATGACGACCACCGCATGTCCCGCCGCGGCGGCGACCTGGGCGATGCCCGCGCCCATCGTCCCCGCGCCGATCACGGCAATCACCGAGTCCGATCCGATCTGCATCCCCGCTCCCTAGCGCGGCAGTTTGCGCTTGCCAATAATAGTCTGACCGGGCAGTCTGTTTATTGGAACGTGCCGGAAAGGCTTGAGATGGGCTACGAGACAATCCTGTTCTCGGTCGAGGATGGTATCGCGCGCCTGACGTTCAACCGGCCGGATCGCCTCAACAGCTTCACCGCCGCGATGCACGGCGAGGTCGCCGACGCGCTGACCGCCGCGGAGGATCCCGCCGTCCGGGTGCTGCTGCTGACCGGCGCGGGGCGCGGTTTCTGCGCGGGGCAGGATCTGTCGGATCGCGCCGTGGCGCCGGGCGGCGCGCCGGTCGACCTGGGCGACTCCGTCGAGCGTCATTATTCGCCGCTGATCCGTCGCCTGGTGACGATCGCGAAGCCGGTCGTCTGCGCGGTGAACGGCGTCGCCGCCGGCGCCGGCGCGAACATCGCGCTGGCATGCGACATCGTGATCGCGGCGCGCTCGGCGAAGTTCATTCAGTCCTTCGCCAACATCGGCCTGATCCCCGATTCCGGCGGCACATGGGTGCTCCCCCGCCTGATCGGACAGGCGCGCGCGCTCGGCCTCGCGCTCACCGGCGAGCCGCTGAGCGCCGGGCAGGCGGAGGCGTGGGGGATGATCTGGAAGTGCGTCGACGACGCTGCGCTGGCCGACGAGGCGCAGGCGCTCGCGGCCAAGTTCGCCAGCGGCCCGACACGTGGCCTCGCCGCCACCAAGCGCGCGATCCGCGAATCATGGCTGCGGTCGCTGCCCGACGAACTCACGATCGAGCGCGACCTGATGCGCGAACTCGGGCGCAGCGCGGACTATCAGGAAGGCGTCGCCGCCTTCATGGCCAAGCGCCCGCCTGCCTTCACCGGCCGCTGACCCTTCGAACCAGGACCTGACGATGACGCTCCAGCTCAAGAATTATGCCGCCGATCGGTGGGTCGCCGCGACCGGCGGCACCGCGCAATTGCGCTCGGCCGTCACCGGCGAGGTGGTCGCCGAGACCGGCAGCCAGGGCCTCGACTTCGCGGCCATGCTCGCTCACGCCCGCACCGTCGGCGGCCCGGCGCTCCGGGCGATGACCTTTCACGCGCGGGCGCGGATGCTCAAGGAGCTCGCGCTCGCGATCATGGCCCGCAAGGAGGAGCTCTACGCGCTGTCCTGGGCGACCGGCGGCACGCGCCAGGACAATTGGATCGACATCGAGGGCGGCGCCGGCACGCTGTTCGCGATTTCCTCTAAGGGCCGGCGCGAGCTGCCCGACGACGTCATCCTCGTCGACGGCGACATGGAGCCGATCGGCAAGCGCGGGACGTTCGTCGGCCAGCATGTCTACACTTCGCTGCACGGCGTCGCGGTGCAGATCAACGCCTTCAACTTCCCCGTCTGGGGCATGCTCGAGAAGCTCGGGCCGAGCCTGCTCGCCGGGGTGCCGGTGATCGTCAAGCCGGCGTCGGCGACCGCCTATGTCGCCGAGGCGGCGGTGCGGATCATGATCGAGTCGGGTGTACTGCCGGCGGGCACGCTCCAGCTCATCGTCGGCGGCGTAGGCGACCTGCTCGACCATCTCACCGGGCAGGATCTCGTGTCGTTCACCGGATCGGCCGACACCGCGCAGAAGCTCCAGTCGCATCCGGTGATGGCGCGCGAGGCGGTGCGCTTCATCGCCGAGCGCGATTCGC
>CAXSHP010000032.1:0-20651 GCA_964236935.1 uncultured Sphingomonadaceae bacterium | reverse complement strand
GTCGATTTCGCCGACATGGTCGAGCAGACCCCGGTCACCACCTATGTCGTCGAATATCGCGAACCTTCGATCGGCGAGCGGCCGGGCAAGCTGGTCGGCGCGTGCCTGACCGATCACCAGGCCGACGGGCTGTCGATGATCTACAGCTTCTTCGACACCGACGCGCCGGGCCGCGACGGGCTCGGCACCTACATCATCCTCGATCATATCACGCGCGCGGCCAAGGCCGGGCTGGCCTATGTCTATCTCGGCTATTGGGTCGAGGGCTCGGCGCGGATGCAGTACAAGGTCCGCTTCCGCCCGATCGAACGGCTCGGCCCGACCGGCTGGCAGCGCTTCGAGCCCGCACCGATCGAGGTCTCCGCGCTGCACGAGCCGTTGCCGTCGAAGGTGGCGGTGTTCAGCTAAAGCCCTGTTCCCCGGCGGAGGCCGGGGTCCAGTTGGGAAGGCCGCTGGACTATCCCGGCCTGTCACGTTGCGCAGCTGGACCCCGGCCTTCGCCGGGGAACTGTCTTTAGCCACTCAATCCAAATTCGGCCTTAGCCACCTCTCCGCCGTCGCCAGATCGATCCCGCGCCGCTCGGCATATTCCTCGAGCTGATCGCGCCCGATCCGCGCCACGCCGAAATAGGCGCTGTCGGGATGGCCGAAATAGAAGCCTGACACCGCCGCCGTCGGCAGCATCGCAAAGCTCTCGGTCAGGGTGATGCCGGTGGCGTTCGTCGCGTCGAGCAGGTCGAACAGGATCGTCTTGAGGCTGTGCTCGGGACAGGCGGGATAGCCGGGCGCGGGGCGGATGCCGCGATACTGCTCGCGAATCAGCGCCTCGTTGGTCAGCTGCTCGCCCGCGGCATAGCCCCACAGGGTCGTGCGGACATGCTGGTGGAGCCGCTCCGCAAACGCCTCGGCGAGGCGATCGGCCAGCGCCTTCAGCAATATGTCCTGATAATCGTCATGCTGCGCCTTGAAGCGTGCCAGATGCGGCTCGATGCCGTGCCCCGCGGTGACCGCGAAGCCGCCGATCCAGTCGCCGTCGGGGGCGATGAAATCGGCGAGGCACATGTTGGGCCGGCCCTCGCGCTTCTTGATCTGCTGGCGGAGGAAAGGGATTCTAATTTCTCCCGCTGTCCCGAGCAAAGTCGAGGGACGTTCCACCGTCGAACGTGTCTCGACTTCGCTCGACAAAGCGGAGTTGGTTTGGATGATGACATCATCTCCCTCCCGCCGGCAGGGCCACAGCGCCGCCACACCCTTCGCCGTCAGCCATTTCTCGGCGATGATCGTGTCGAGCATCGCCTGCGCGTCGGCGAACAGCGACCGCGCGCTTTCCCCCACCACCGCATCGTCGAGGATCGCAGGATAATTGCCGGCGAGCTCCCACGCGCGGAAGAACGGCGTCCAGTCGATCGCGTCGCGCAGGTCCGCGAGCGGCCAATCGTCGAACACATGCACGCCCGGCTGGTGCGGCGCCGGCGGAGCCGCAGCGAGATCGAGCGGGAAGGCGTTGGCGCGCGCCTCGGCCAGCGTCGCCAGTTCGCTCTGGCCCTTACCCGCGCGCGCCTGGCGCAGCGCCTCATATTCTCCCGCGGTCTTCTCGACGAACGCATCGCGCTGCGTATCCGACATCAAAGTCGAGGCGACGCCGACCGCGCGGCTGGCGTCGAGCACGTGGACCACCGGGCCCTTGTAGGCGGGCTCGATCCTGAGCGCGGTATGCGCCTTGCTCGTCGTCGCGCCGCCGATCAGCAGCGGCATCGTCATCTCGAGCCGCTGCATCTCGGACGCGACGGTGACCATCTCGTCGAGCGACGGCGTGATCAGCCCCGACAGCCCGATCATGTCGACGTCATTGTCGGCGGCGGACTGGAGGATCGTCGACCAGGGCACCATCACGCCGAGATCGATCACCTCATAGCCGTTGCACTGGAGCACGACGCCGACGATGTTCTTGCCGATATCGTGGACGTCGCCCTTGACCGTCGCCATGATGATCCGGCCCTTGGCGCGCGCGCCGATCTCCTTCTGCGCCTCGATGAACGGCAGCAGATGCGCGACCGCCTTCTTCATCACGCGCGCGGATTTGACCACCTGCGGCAGGAACATCTTGCCCGATCCGAACAGATCGCCGACGACGTTCATCCCGTCCATCAGCGGTCCTTCGATCACCTCGATCGGGCGCGCATAGAGCTGCCGCGCCTCCTCGGTATCGTCGACCACGAACGCGTCGAGCCCCTTGACCAGGGCGTGCTCGAGCCGTTTCACCACCGGCCAGCCGCGCCATTCCTCGGCCGCCTTCTCGGCGACGGCATCGGTGCCGCGATACTTTTCGGCGAGCGTGATCATCCGCTCGGTGGCATCGTCGCGCCGATCCCAGATGACGTCCTCGCACGCCTCGCGCAGCTCCGGATCGATCTGATCGTAGACGTCGAGCTGGCCGGCGTTGACGATGCCCATGTCCATCCCCGCCTGGATCGCGTGATAGAGGAACACGCTGTGCATCGCGCGGCGCACCGGCTCGTTGCCGCGGAACGAGAAGCTGAGATTGGAGACGCCGCCCGAGATGTGGCAGTGCGGGCAGCGCTCCCTGATCTCGCGCGTCGCCTCGATGAAATCGATCGCGTAGCGGCGATGCTCGTCGATCCCGGTGGCGATCGCAAAGATATTGGGATCGAAGATGATGTCTTCGGGCGGAAAGCCGATCCCGACGAGCAGCTCGTAGGCGCGCGAACAGATCTCGACCTTGCGCTCGCGCGTGTCCGCCTGGCCGACCTCGTCGAACGCCATGACGACCACGGCGGCGCCGTAGGCCATCACCCGGCGGGCGTATTTGAGGAATTCGGCCTCGCCTTCCTTCATGCTGATCGAATTGACGATCGGCTTGCCCGAGACGCATTTGAGCCCCGCCTCGATCACGCTCCATTTCGAGCTGTCGACCATGATCGGCACGCGCGCGATGTCGGGCTCGGCGGCGATCAGCTTGAGGAAGGTCGTCATCGCCGCCTCGGCGTCGAGCAGGCCCTCGTCCATGTTGACGTCGATGATCTGCGCGCCGTTGTCGACCTGCTGCCGCGCGACCTCGACCGCGCGGGTATAGTCGCCGGCCATCACCAATTTCTTGAACGCCGCCGAGCCGGTGACGTTGGTCCGCTCGCCGATGTTGACGAAGCTCGCGCGTTGCGGCGCGGGCTCGTCGGTGATGATGGGTGCAGTGGCCATTTCTCTCCTTGTGCTCCCGCAAAGGCGGGAGCCCAGTCTGGGTCCCCGCCTTCGCGGGGACACGATGGTTAAGCCGCGATCACCATCGGCTCGAGCCCGGCGAGCACCATGTCGACCCGCGGCTTGGGCACCGCGCGCGGCTTGTGCCGCGCCACCGCCTGCGTCATCGCCGCGATATGCGCGGGCGTGGTGCCGCAGCAGCCGCCGACGACGTTGATCAGCCCGGTGGCGGCCCATTCCGCGATGAAGCCCGCGGTCGTCTCCGCCTGCTCATCATATTCGCCGAGATCGTTGGGCAAACCGGCGTTGGGATAGACCATGATCAAAGTATCCGCGATCGCGGAGAGCGCGAGCACGTGCGGGCGCAGCTGCGGCGCGCCGAACGAGCAGTTGAGCCCGACGGTGAGCGGCCGCGCATGGCGCACCGCCGCCCAGAATGCCTCGACGCCGTGCCCGGAGAGGTTGCGGCCCGACATGTCGGTGATCGTCATCGAGATCATCAGCGGCACGGCCGCGCCCCGCGCCTCGCCCGCCTCGAGCACCGCCATGATCCCGGCCTTGGCGTTGAGCGTGTCGAAGATCGTCTCGATCAGGATGAAGTCGCAGCCGCCCCCCTGACTGGTATCCAGCAAAGCGTCCGCCTGCTCGCGATAGACCGCCTTGAGCGCGTCGAAATCGATCGCGCGATAGCCGGGATCGTTGACGTCGGGCGACAGCGACAGCGTCTTGTTGGTCGGCCCGATCGCGCCGGCGACGAAGCGCGGGCGGCCGTCCTGCGCGATGAAATCGTCCGCCGCCTTGCGCGCGATCCCGGCGGCGGCAAGGTTGAGCTCGCGCACGAGATGCTCGGCGCCGTAATCGGCCTGGCTGATGCGGTTGGCATTGAAGGTGTTGGTCGAGACGACGTCCGATCCGGCGGCGAGATAGGCGCGGGTGATCTCGTCGATGATCCCCGGCTGGCTCAGCACGAGCAGATCGTTGTTGCCCTTCTGATCGAAGCCGGTGTCATAGCCGCCGCGATACGCCGCCTCGTCGAGCTGATAGTTCTGGATCATCGTCCCGAACGCGCCGTCGGTGACGAGGATGCGGGTGGAGGCTTCGGCGCGGAAGATATCGGCGGCCGCGGTCATATCCAGGCGCTCCCGCTGTCTCGAGCCCCTCGACGCCGCCTGCGGCGTCGCTCGGGATAAACTACGTCGGGGGACGTTCGACGGCTATAACCTGTCTCCACCGTGGAACGTGTCTCGACTTCGCTCGACACAGCGGTGGGGGGTATCCGGGAAGGTGTCATGCCGCTTTCTCTTGCGCGTTCGCCTTGGGCCGCAGCCCGAGCAAGTGACAGATCGCATAGGCAAGCTCGGCGCGGTTGAGCGTGTAGAAGTGGAAATGGCGCACGCCGCCCGCGTACAGCCGCCGACACAATTCGGCCGAGATCGTCGCCGCCACCAACTGACGCGCGGCGGGATGATCGTCGAGCCCCGCGAACAGCCGGTCCATCCACGGCGGGATCGCCGTGCCGCACATCGCGGCGAACTTGCGCGTCTGCGCGACGTTCGACACCGGCAGGATGCCGGGCACGATCTCGGCATCGATCCCGGCCGCGGCGGCGCGATCGCGGAAGCGGAAGAAGGTCTCGGGCGAGAAGAAGAACTGGCTGATCGCGCGTTCCGCCCCGGCATCGACCTTGGCCTTGAGATTGTCGAGATCGGCCTGGAGGCTGAGCGAATCGGGGTGGCTTTCGGGATAAGCGGCGACCGAGACCTCGAACGGCGCGATCGCCTTCAGCCCCGCGACCAAAGCGGCGGCGTTGGCATAGCCGCCGGGGTGCGGGGCGAAGCGCTCGCCCACGCGCGGCGGATCGCCGCGCAGCGCGACGATGTGGCGCACGCCGGCCGCCCAATAGTCGCGCGCGACCTGATCGATCTCGTCGCGGCCGGCGTCGACGCAGGTCAAATGGGCCGCGGCGGGAATATCGGTCTCACGCGCGATCCGCTCGACCGTCGCATGGGTGCGCTCGCGGGTCGATCCGCCCGCGCCGTAGGTGACCGAAACGAAGCGCGGGGCGAGCGGCGCGAGCGTCTCGATCGACGTCCACAGGGTCTCCTCCATCTTCTCGGTCTTGGGCGGGAAGAATTCGAACGAGACGTCCGCGTCGCCGGCAAGATCGGCGAACAGCGGCGCATCAAGCGCGCGGCGGGCCTCCTCGAGCTGGGACAGCGTCGGGGTCACGATGCCAGCGCCACGCCGACGGCGACGGCCGGGCGGCGGCCGAGCCACACTTTGACCGTGAGCTCGCCGCCGTCGAGCGTCGCGCAGACCGATCCTTCGAGTCCGGCCGCCGCGAGCCAGGCGAGCATCTGATCGTCGGCGAAGCCGAGCCGCGCATGCGCATCGCGCGCGCGCAGCTCCTCGCGCTCATGCGCGGCAAAATCGACGATCAGCAGCCGCCCGCCGGGGATGAGCAAGCGCGCCGCCTCGCCCACCGCCGCCGCCGGCTGCTGCGCGTAATGGAGCACCTGGTGAAGCGTGACGACGTCGGCCGTGCCGCTCGGCAGCGGCAAGGCATAGATATCGCCCTGGCGCAGCTCGGCGCGGGTGGAGAGCGCCGCCTCGGCAAGCTTGGCGCGCGCGAGCCGCAGCATTTCGGGGCTGCGATCGATGCCAATCGTGCCGCTCGCATGGCGGCCGAGCAATTCGATCATCCGCCCGGTGCCGGTGCCGATGTCGACCAGCCGGCCGATCGGATCGTCGCCGATCGCCGTGATCACCGCGGCCTCGACCTCGCTCTCGGCGACATAGAGCGAACGGATCGCGTCCCAATGCTCGGCATGCGCATCGAAATAACGCTCGGCCGCCGCGACGCGATCGGCGCGCACCGCGGCCAGGCGCGCGATATCGGCGACCGCCCAATGATCGCCGGGCTGCTCCTCGGCCCAGGCATCGAGCGCGGCCAGCAACGGCGCGACCCGCTCGGGCCGGCCAAGCGCGAGAAACACCCAGCTGCCTTCCTTGCGCCGCTCGGTCAGCCCGGCGTCGGCCAGGATCTTGACGTGGCGCGAGACGCGCGGCTGACTTTGACCGAGCACCTGCGCCAGCTCCCCGACCGACAATTCCATCGCGCGGAGCAGCGCCAGGATGCGCAAGCGCGTCGGATCGGCCAAAGCACGGAAGATGTCGAGCGTCAGGGTCATCACATAAGGATATAAAGATATCTTTATATCTGTGTCAACCCTGGTGGGAATGTGTCAATATCTTGTGCGGTAAAGACTGCTATGGCACGGGGCCCCGGGGCCTTTTTGTAACAGGGACGTCTTGGAATGCGCGGATTGGCAAGCCTGGGTCTGGTCGCGCTGCTGGCCGGCTGCGCGACGACCAAGACCGCGACACCGGGCGATCCGCTCGAAGGAATCAATCGCGGCGTGTGGGGCTTCAACCGCGCGATCGACAAGGTCGCGCTCAAGCCGGTGGCGAGCGTCTATCGCACGATCACCCCCCGACCCGCACGGCGCGGACTGTCGCGCGTGCTGTCCAATCTGTCGGAGCCGTTCTCGGCGATCAATGCGCTGCTGCAGGGCAAACCCAATCGTGCCGGCAATTCGCTGCGGCGCTTCGTCATCAACACCACCCTCGGCGTCGGCGGGCTGGCCGACCATGCGACGGCCATGGGGTACAAGCCGACGCCCGAGGATTTCGGCCAGACGCTGGCGGTCTGGGGGGTGAAGCGCAGTTCCTATCTCGTCCTGCCGATCCTGGGACCGTCGACGATCCGCGACGGCATCGGCACGGGCGTGGCGCAATTCGCCGATCCCTACCGCATCGGCCTCAAGGAATCGGGGCTGACCCGGACGCAGCGTTACGGCGTGGTCGGCTTCGAAGCGGTCAGCGCGCGGTCCGACCTGATCGATGCGGGCGCCGACGCCTTCCTCGATTCGAGCGCCGATTCCTATGCCACCGCGCGCTCGGCCTATCTGCAGCGGCGTGCGGCGATGATCGCCGATCAGGACGATGACGGGGCGGCCGCCGCCGCGCCGGGATCGAGCGATGCCGCCCTCGATGCGGCGCTCAAGGACATCGACGCCAATTCCGCCGCACCGGCCGCGGCGCCGACCCCCGACGCGACGAAGCTCGACACCCCGACGCCGGCCTCGCCGCAGTAGCCTAGCCCCCAACTCGGGATTGCATTCGCGCGGCGCCTCCGCTAGGGCTCGCCGTCGGTTCCGGGGGCCAGGCGCGCGTCGCGTGTCGCCGCGGACAGCCGCCACCGACCACAACGAGGGAATTATTGATGACCAAGACGATCGCTTTGCCGCTGATGCTCGCCGCCACGCTCGGCCTCGCCGCGTGCAGCCCCAAGACCGAGGCCTCGGCCGACAACACCGCCGACGCCGCCGCCGCCGACATCAACGTCGCGACCGACGAAGCCGTCGCCGACGTCAATGCCGCTGCCGCCGATGCCGCCTCGGCGACCGGCAATGCCGTCGACTCCATGGCCGCTGGCGCGGCCAATGCCGTCAACACGACCGACGCCGGCAGCGCGAGCGGCACGGGCAGCGCGAGCGACATGGGCAGCGCGAACGTCAATACGGCCGTCGAGAATGCGACGCACGACAAGGAATAGATTTTCCGTCCTGCGGAATATCGTGGGCTGCGTTCGATCGCGAACGCAGCCCTTTTCTTTTCAGCGCCGCTCGCGTTACATCTCGCGCGATGATCCGGGAGCGCGTGCGATGAAGCGATCGATCGGGCGGATGGGTGTCCTCGCCGCCACGTTGCTGGTCTCTGGCTGCGGTCCCGCAAAGCCGGTCGGCGGCGTTTCGGCCGACGAGGCCGCACAACTCAACAACGCCGCCGAAATGCTGGATGCCTCCCCCGACGGATTGGCGGCACCGCCCGACATGGAACCCGCAAACGGCGCTGAAAGCGAAACCGGCGGGCCGGACAAGTCGATGAACTGAGCGCGCCGATGGTTCAGGCGTTCTGATCAAAATGATACTATCGCGTCCGACAGCTTTTGCTGCAAAGCAGCGATGACGCTACGGCTGACGCAATTGCGGGTTGTGGCGAACGAGGGGTAGACTAAGCACGCTGCGGCTGGCGATAGAGCTTCTTGAGGAGCCGTTCGCAGGAGAGCGATGCCCCGGTTTCGGCCGGATTCCGTCAGTCCGCAGCACCTTTTTTCTCCCGTTACTTTTTTCAAGCAGCGCCTGATGCAGAAATCGCAATCGTGATTACCGCAAATGCAGTTGCTATTAACTGTTCGCAGGTGCACAACGATCAGGCCTTTCAGGCATCCTCTCCTAACCTTTCAGGGCTGGTCCTCCGGGATCGGCCCTTTTTTTGTCAGACGCCGTAGCGCGCCGCGCGATCTTGCCGGAGTGGTCAGACGAGCCACTGGCCTGAACGGTAGACTGCCGCCTGCAGACCAAACCCCGCGACACCGATGGAGCGCTCTGGCGCTCGGCATCGGTCCCCGCTTAGATAAGCTTTCGGACGAACGCCAACGGGCGGCACGGGGGGGAAGCATGCGTCATTCGATCGGAGGGCTTCTCGCGTTGATCGCGACGGTGCCGTCCGCACCCGCGCTGGCAAGCTGTTCGATCGCCAAGTTTGCGGAGCTGCCGGTGACGATGGCCGGCCTCCGCCCGACCATCACGGCAGCGGTCAACGGCAGCGAGCAGACCTTCCTGATCGACAGCGGCGCCTTCTTCAGCGTCATCTCGCCCGGCACGGCGCGCGATTTGAACCTCAAACTCGAGGCGGCTCCTTACAATATCGGGATGCGCGCGGTCGGCGGGGATGTCGTGATCCAAGTGGCGCGAGTGAAGGCATTCTCGATCTTCGCAATAACGATACCGGACGTGGAGTTCATCGTCGGCGGAAGCGAACCCGGCACCGCGGGCGTCGTCGGGCAAAACCTGCTTGGCCTTCACGACGTCGAATATGATCTCCCGCACGGAGCGGTGCGGCTGATGCTTACCAAGGGGTGCCAGGGAGCCAATCTGGCTTATTGGACGAAGCCCGGGGAAGCTGCTTCGGTGATCGACATCGCGGACCGGGCGTCTTCCGGCTTTCACACGATCGGCCCGGTGACGATCGACGGCTCTTCCCTACGCGCGATATTCGACACGGGTGCGGAGAAGACGATCGTGTCGCTCGGCGCTGCGGCCCGTATCGGTCTGACGCCGAACATGCCGGGCGCCGAACTCGGAGGAATCAGCCATGGCTTCGGTCGAAAGGGCGTCGAGACATGGATCGTGCCGGTGAAGCTGATCGAGATCGGAAGCGAGGAAATCCGCAACGCCCGCATCCGGATCGGCAATTTGGGGACCGACATCGACATGCTGATCGGTGCCGACTTCTTCATCGCGCACCGCGTCTTTGTCTCGAACACGCTGCACAAGCTGTTCCTCAGCTATACCGGCGGGCCGATGTTCGATCGGACTGCTCACTGGTCCGGCGCGGGCAACGTTGCGCAACCGGGCATCGACGCCGCGGCTTCCGCGCCGCCGCTCGACGCCGCCGCGCTCAGCCGGCGTGGTGCAGTCGAGGGCGCTCAGCATGATTATGCGCGCGCGATCGCGGATCTCAGCCAGGCAGTAACGCTCGCACCCGCGGACGTCCGTTACCGGAAGCAGCGCGCGATGCTTTATCTGGCGAACGACCAGCCTGCTCCGGCAGCGGCGGACATGGACGAGGCGATCAGGCTCAAGGCGGACGATGTCGAGGCGCGCGTGCTGCGTGCCCAACTCCGGCTCGAGCGGGAGCAAACAGCGGAGGCGATCGAGGATCTCGATGCCGCGGCGTCGGCCGCCGGAACCGCGTCGGATCAGCGCCTCGTCGTTTCGGTCCTGTATGGGCAATCGGGCGCACTGGACAAAGCGATCGCCCAATCCAGTCAGTGGATCGCCAACCATCCGGCGGACGCGAAGATGCCCTCGGCGCTGAACGCACGCTGTTGGGTGCGCGCGCTGGCGGGGAAGGAGTTGGCCGCGGCGCTCAAGGACTGCAATGCCGCGATTCGGCTGGTTCCGCACACGGCGGCGTTCTTCGACAGCCGCGGGATGGTGTATCTGCGAATGGGGGATCACCGCAAGGCGATCGCCGACTATGACGCCGCGCTCGCGCTCGACCCGAAGATCGCCTGGTCGCTGTACGGCCGGGGCATCGCGAGGCGGGCCAGCGGGCTGAGCGAGGCAGCGAAGGCCGACATGGCAGCGGCGCTCGCGCTCGATCCGAAGCTGCCGGCGCTGGCCAGCCAATATGGGATCGCTGATCAAGCGGCGGAAGGAGCGCCTGATAACGCCGATGGCCTGAGATAGCGCTCCATCGCCAGTCGCGTGATCGCACAGCAAAGGGCCGGGGATCGCTCCCCGGCCCTTCCTGTTCGTCGCCGTGCGAAGCGGACTTTAGAAGTCCATCCCGCCCATGCCGCCCATGCCGCCGCCGGGCATGCCGCCCATCGGCGCCTTGTCGTCGGCGGGCAGCTCGCTCACCGCCGCTTCGGTGGTGATGAGCAGGCCGGCGACCGACGCCGCGTCCTGGAGCGCGGTGCGCACGACCTTGGTCGGATCGATCACGCCCGAAGCGACGAGATTCTCGTACTTCTCGGTCTGGGCATTGAAGCCCTGCGTCGGATCGTTGCCCTCGAGCAGCTTGCCCGAGATCACCGCACCGTCATGACCGGCATTCTGCGCGATCTGACGGACCGGCGCGTAGAGCGCCTTGCGGACGATATCGATGCCGCGGGTCTGGTCCTCGTTGCTGCCCTTGAGGCCCTCGAGCACCTTGGTCGCATAGAGCAACGCCGTGCCGCCGCCGGGGACGATGCCCTCCTCGACCGCCGCGCGGGTCGCGTGGAGCGCGTCGTCGACGCGATCCTTGCGCTCCTTGACCTCGACCTCGGTCGAGCCGCCGACCTTGATCACCGCGACGCCGCCGGCGAGCTTGGCCAGGCGCTCCTGGAGCTTCTCCTTGTCATAGTCGCTGGTGGTGTTCTCGATCTGCTGGCGGATCGCCTCGACGCGGCCCTTGATCGCATCGGCTTCACCGGCGCCATCGACGATGGTGGTGTTGTCCTTGTCGATCGAGACGCGCTTGGCCGAGCCGAGCATGCCGACGGTGACGTTCTCGAGCTTGATGCCGAGATCCTCGGAGATCATCTCGCCCTTGGTCAGGATCGCGATGTCCTCGAGCATCGCCTTGCGGCGATCGCCGAAGCCCGGCGCCTTGACGGCCGCGACCTTGAGGCCGCCGCGCAGCTTGTTGACGACGAGCGTGGCGAGCGCCTCGCCCTCGATGTCCTCGGCGATGATCAGCAGCGGACGGCCCGACTGGACGACCGCTTCCAGAATCGGGAGCATCGCCTGGAGGTTGCTGAGCTTCTTCTCGTGGATGAGAATGTACGGGTCGCTGAGCTCGACCTGCATCTTCTCGGGGTTGGTGATGAAGTAAGGCGAGAGATAGCCGCGATCGAACTGCATGCCCTCGACGACGTCGAGTTCGAACTCGAGGCCCTTGGCCTCCTCGACGGTGATCACGCCTTCCTTGCCGACCTTCTCCATCGCTTCCGCGATCTTGGTGCCGACGATCTCGTCGCCGTTGGCCGAGATGATGCCGACCTGGGCGATCTCATTCGATCCGGACACCGGCTTGGAGCGGGCCTTGAGATCCTCGACGACCTTGGCGACGGCGATGTCGATGCCGCGCTTCAGATCCATCGGATTGACCCCGGCAGAAACCGACTTCATGCCCTCGCGGACGATCGCCTGGGCGAGCACGGTCGCGGTGGTGGTGCCGTCGCCGGCGACGTCGTTGGTCTTCGAGGCCACCTCGCGCAGCATCTGCGCGCCCATGTTCTCGAACTTGTCCTTGAGCTCGATCTCCTTGGCGACGGTGACGCCGTCCTTGGTGATGCGCGGCGCGCCGAACGACTTGTCGAGGACGACGTTGCGGCCCTTCGGCCCCAGCGTGACCTTGACCGCGTCGGCGAGGATGTCGACGCCGCGCAGGATGCGCTCGCGGGCGTCACGCGAAAACTTAACGTCTTTCGCTGCCATGATTCAATTTCCCTATCTTGTGTCCCGGCGAAGGCCGGGATCCAGCGAACAAAAAAGTCTGGGCCCCGGCCTTCGCCGGGGAACAGGCGAATGGATCAGCCGACGATCCCGAGGATGTCGCTTTCCTTCATGATCAGCAGGTCCTCGCCGTCGAGCTTGACCTCGGTGCCCGACCATTTGCCGAACAGGATCTTGTCGCCGGCCTTGACGTCGAGCGGAGTGATCTTGCCATCGTCGGCCTTGAGACCGCCGCCGGCGGCGACGACTTCGCCTTCCTGCGGCTTTTCCTTGGCGCTGTCGGGGATGATGATGCCGCCGGCCGTCTTCTCTTCGGCTTCGACGCGGCGGACGAGTACACGATCGTGCAACGGACGAAAGTTCATTGCGCTTCACCCTTCCTTGAAATGCGACGCACGGCGCCGGGAGAGGTGCCGCATCGCCGCTTCGTTTAAAACTGTTGTTGGCACTCTACCTGAGTGAGTGCCAGTACCCCCCATATGGGATGCCTGAAGGTGGGTCAAGCGATTGACAGTTCCACCGAAGCGAAAAACTCTCTAGCTCACCGCGACGGAAGCGAGGCGATATGCGGTTCGTACGGTTCATCTGGCGGCTGCTGGTCGGGATCAAGGACGCGCTCGTCCTGCTCGCGATGCTGTTGTTCTTCGCGGGCATCTATCTCGCGCTGTCGTCGTCGCCCAATCCGGCGGTGGCGTCGAGCGGCGCGCTGCTGCTCGATTTCCGCGGCAGCCTGGTCGAGCAGCCGGCCGATGCCGACCCGCTCGGCTTCCTCTCCAACGATTCCGCGCAGGTTACCCAATATCGCCTGCGCGATCTGGTGCGGGCGATCGATGCCGCGGCGACCGACGGCAGCGTCAAGGTGGTCGTGCTCGATCTCGACGCCTTCGCCGGCGGCGGCCAGGCCGCGATCGCCACCGCGGGCGCCGCGCTCGACCAGGTCCGCCGCGCGGGCAAGCCCGTGCTCGCGTTCGCGACCGGCTACACCGACGACAGCTACCAATTGGCGAGCCACGCCAGCGAGGTGTGGATCGATCCGCTCGGCGCGGTGCTGCTCGCCGGACCGGGCGGATCGCGGCTCTATTACAAAGGGCTGCTCGACAAGCTCGGCGTGACCGCGCGGGTGTACAAGGTCGGCCAGTTCAAGTCGGCGGTCGAGCCCTATACCCGCGCCGACCAGTCGCCGGCGGCGCGCCAGGCCAATCAGGCGCTGGTCGATGCGCTGTGGCGGAGCTGGCGTGAGGAGGTCGGCGCGGCGCGGCCGAAGGCGCAGCTCGCCGATTATGTGGGGCGGATCGAGCTCGGCGGCGGACTGCCGGGCAAGAGCTTCGCCGAGAGCGCGATCGCCGCCGGGCTGGCCGATCATATCGGCGATCGCGGCGCGTTCGGCCGCCGCGTCGCCGCGCTCGCCGGAACCAATGCCAAGAACATCGACGGCGATTTCGCGCGCATCCCCTTCGACAATTATCTCGCCGCGCACCCCGAGCGTTCGGGCGGCGGGGCGATCGGCGTGGTGACCGTCGCGGGCGACATCGTCGACGGCATCGCCCCACCCGGCACCGCCGGCGGCGAGACGATCGCCAAGCTGTTGCTCGATGCGCTCGCCACCAAGAACATCAAGGCGCTGGTGGTGCGGATCGATTCGCCCGGCGGCTCGGTCACCGGCTCCGATCGCATCCGCTCGGCGATCATCCGGGCCAAGGCCAAGGGCCTGCCCGTGGTGGTGTCGATGGGCTCGGTCGCGGCGTCGGGCGGCTATTGGGTCGCGACCGCGGGCGATCGCATCTTCGCCGAACCCGCGACGATCACCGGCTCGATCGGCGTGTTCGGCATCCTGCCGACGTTCGAGGGTGCGCTGGCCAAGCTGGGGCTGTCGGCGGACGGCGTCGCCACCACGCCGCTGTCGGGCCAGCCCGACGTGCTCAAGGGCACCTCGCCGCAGGTCGACCGCCTGCTCCAGTCCGGCGTCGAGCAGATCTATGCGCGCTTCATCGGGCTGGTCGGCGCGGCGCGGCATCTGCCGGTGGCGCGCGTCGATCAGATCGGCCAGGGGCGCGTGTGGGCCGGCGGGGCCGCGCGTCAGCTCGGGCTGGTCGACGCGTTCGGCGGGCTCGACGATGCGATCGCCGAGGCCGCGCGCCGCGCCGGACTCGATCCCGCGCACGTCCATCCCGTCTATATCGAGCGCGAGCCCTCGTTCCGGCTGAAGCTGTTGCGCGACCTGTTCGGCGGCAACGGCGGCAATGACGATAATGCACGCGATCCGTTCAGCCGCATCGCCGCGCGACCCGCGGCGCTCGTCGCGACCGCCGTCGCCGAAGCGCGCAAGATCGCGCACGGACCGGCCATCCAGGTCCGCTGCCTCGAATGCCCGGCCGCGCCGCCGAGCGGGGGCGACCAACGGCTGGCGGCCGCGCTGCTCGAACGGATCGCGCTTTAGATGGTTGTCCCGGCAGTCGACGGTGCGGGTTTGATGTGAAGCGGGCTGGCTCTTTTTGCCGAGCCTTGCCGAGAGCCTCGTAGGGGATGATTCCATCGGGGGTCTTGCATCCGCGATGACGCGCAACCTTCACAGTATGAGCAGAACTCACATAATAGTGTAGCGTTAATTCGATCGTGCTTCGCGCCCGATTGAAGCCTTCGCTCGCTCCGGCCGATCGTAGCGGTCCCACCCGGGCTGTGCCGCCTGATCTTGTCTGCACGAGCCTGAGGCTGCGCCCGGGGACCGCATGCCGCTGACCGACTCGCAAAATCGATTGACATGCTGTGAGCAAAGCTCACATTGTCGCCAAGTCTGTGGCCTGGAGGATGATGTGATCGAGCAAGTGGGCGGAGCATGCGTCGTCGGGGCTGGTCCTCACGGGCTGATCGCGGCGCGCGCGCTCAAGCGTGTCGGCGTGCCGCACATGGTGCTGGAGCGCCATAGCGACGTCGGGGGCCTCTGGGATATCGAAAGCCCAGGCACGCCGATGTACGAGTCGTGCCACTACATTTCATCGCGCAATGGGTCAGCCTATTTCGACTTCCCGATGCCGGCCGAGTATCCGGATTACCCGAGCCGGAAGCAGATCCTCGCCTACATCCGGAGCTTTGCGGACACCTACGGACTCCGTGAGCGCATCCAGTTCAACAGCACGGTCGAAAGCGCCGTACCGGAGGGTGATCGCTGGCTCGTTAGCACCAGCGATGGAAAGATCCGCGCTTTCGACGCGTTGATTGCGGCGCCGGGGACCAACTGGTTCCCGCGGATGCCGCAGTTTGCCGGCGCATTCTCCGGCAGGCTTATGCATTCCGTCGAATACAAGGACGCGGAATTTCTGCGCGGTAAACGCGTCCTTATTGTCGGCCTTGGCAACTCCGGCGCGGACATTGCGTGCGACGCGGCCAGAACGGCTGAGCGCGTCTTTGTCAGTGTCCGCCGGGGCTACCATTTCTTTCCGAAGCACTTTTTCGGCACCCCGACGCTCGACTATTTCGCCAACCCCGAGCTTGCCCCTGCACATGCCTCGCATCTGGATTTGCCGGCGGCTCTCTCGCTGCTCGTCGGCGACGCCACTCGCTATGGATTTCCCGCGCCCGATCATGAACCGGGTCAAAGCCATCCGCTGATGAATACGCAGATCCTGTATCTGGCTTCGCATGGGCGCGTCCAAGGCAAGGCAGATGTCGCAAAGCTCGAGGGCGATCGCGTCGCGTTCGCCGATGGAAGCAGCGAACAGATCGATGTGATCATCTGCGCGACCGGCTACCAGTACCGCGTTCCGTTCGTCGACGAGGCTGCGCTCGGCTGGTCCGACGGTCATCCGCGTCTCTACCTTGCGGCCTTCTCGCGGCAGCACCCGACCTTCTTCGCGTATGGCCTGATCGAAGCGGGGGCAGCGCCGTGGAAAATCGACGATCAGCTCGCCTATCTGATCGCCGAATATATCGACGATGTACATTCCGCCGCTTCGCGCGGGCGATCGATGCGCGAGCGCGTCAAATCGGAAAACATAGATTTGCAGGAGGGATCAACCTATGTCCAATCGTCCCGCACGCAAAACTACATCAACGTTCCGACCTTCGAGCGGCATCTTCATCGCGTGATCGCGGAGGAGGGTTATACCCGGATTCCGAGCGGTCATTACGACTGCCTCAAGGTCGACGCCGGCCCGTCCAAATCTCGCATGTTTGCCTGATGATGCTGCCGACAGGTCGCCATCGTGGTGCGAAGCCGGAGCCGACCGAACCACGGCCCAATTCTCGCGGGCGCGTTCGGCGGATGAGCATTCGACACGGTCGATCGGCTCCAGGCCGGCGGACGCCAAACCGATCTTCCGCTCTCTAGGAGGTTACCGTGGCCTATAATGGTTCGTTCCCCGTAGGGGCGGATGTCCATCGCTTTCTCGCGCTTGATCCCGCGCTGTATATCGAAGGACGACGGGTCGCGGGCACCGGCTCCGAGCGCCTCCTGATATTCGACCCTGCAACGGGCGATCCGATAGCCGAAGCGGTCGATGCGACGCCCGAGGACGTCAACAGCGCCGTTGCGTCGGCGTCCCAGGCGTTTCGCGACGGGCGGTGGCGGGATCTGCGCCCGGCGGATCGGGAGCGCGCCCTGTTCAAGCTTGCGGACCTGCTCGAGACCCGCGCCGAGACGTTCGCCCAGCTTGAGACGCTGGAGCAAGGCAAGTCGATCAACATCGCCCGTGGGATCGAAGTAGGCGGCGCGATCGAGTGGATCCGCTTTGTCGCAGGTCTGACCACCAAGGTGACTGGGCGGTCCTTCGACACGTCGCTGCCCGGCGGCCCCGCGCGTTGGACGACCTATACGAAACGCCAACCGGTCGGTGTGGTGGCCGGCATCGCGCCATGGAATTTCCCACTGCTGATCGCGGTGTGGAAAGTCCTCCCGGCGCTGGCGGCGGGTTGCAGCGTCGTCCTCAAGCCATCTGAAATTACGCCGCTGACAGCCCTGTTGCTCGCCGAAACCGCGATCGAAGCGGGCGTTCCGCCGGGCGTCTTCAATGTCATTACGGGTCAGGGCCGTGTTGCCGGCAGCGCCCTCGTCAATCATCCGGACGTCGCCAAGGTGACCTTCACGGGCTCGACGGCGGCGGGCCGGTCGGTCGGCCACGCGGCGATCGATCAGATGAAGCGGCTCACGCTCGAGCTCGGCGGCAAAGCGCCTGCCATCGTTCTCAAGGACGCCGATCTCGCCAAGGTGGTGCCCGGCCTGATGGCCGGCGCCTTCCTCAACGGCGGACAGGTCTGCGCCGCCGCGACGAGAGTGTATGTGGAAGCGCCGCTTTACGAAGACCTTGTGGGCGCGCTCTCCGGGGCAATCGGCGGCATGCAGGTCGGAGCCGGTATGGATCCGCTGGCGCAGCTCAATCCGCTCGCTTCGGCCATCCATCAGGCGAAGGTCCGCGATTTTCTCGCCGGTGCGTCGTCCGGGGGGGCCGAGATCGTCCGCGGCGCTGCAGTGCCGACGCGCGGCTTCTACGTGGAGCCCGCCTTGGTCCTGAATCCGGCGGCAGATGCTCCGATCGCGCGTGAGGAAGTGTTCGGACCGCTTCTCGGCATCACCAGGGTCGACGATGCGGAAGATGCGCTCGCGCGGGCAAACGACAGCCACACCGGCCTTTCCGCCAGCGTTTGGACGCAAGACATCGACACAGCGATGACGCTGACACGGCGGATCGATGCCGGGACCGTTTGGGTCAACTCGCATGTCTTCATCGATCCGGCCATGCCCTTTGGCGGGATGAAGCAGTCCGGCATCGGGCGCGACTTCGGCATCGACTGGCTCGACTCATTCACTGAGTCGAAATCGATCTGCATCGCCCATTGAAAGTCAACCAAGCCTGACCAGCCGTCAAGCTTGTGCCCGGTCGCCGTCAGCCGGTATCGCGGACGCCCGCAACGTCCGGGCGCCGCCCGTCAGCAGGCCGATGTCCGTGCCGAGCGAGACGAACCCGATGCCCGCGGCGATCCGCACACGCGCGTCTTCGGGAGAGATGGCGAAGATGCCGGCTGGCTTGCCCGCCGCCGCGATGCGGGCGAGCGCGTCGGAGATGGCCGCCTGGACTTCGACGTGACGCGGATCTCCGAGATGGCCGAGTGAGGCGGCAAGGTCCGCCGGACCGATGAACAGCGCGTCGACCCCCTCCACCCCGGCGATCGCCTCGATCGCATCGAGCCCGGCGCGGCTCTCGATCTGGACGATCAGGCAGATCTGCTCGTGCGCGGTGGCGAGGTAGGCCGGGTCGGCGCCGAACTTCGAGGCGCGGCTGGTCGCGCTGGCGACGCCGCGTATCCCGCGCGGCGGGAAGCGCGTGGCGGCGACGATCTGCCTCGCCTGCTCGGCGCTCTCGACCATCGGCACCAGCAGGGTGCGCAAGCCGATGTCGAGATATTGCTTGATGATCGCCGCCTCGCCTACGGGCACCCGCGCGATCGGCTCAACGGGATAAGGCGCCACCGCCTGCAATTGACCGAGCAGCGTCTGCAGCGTGTTGGGCGAATGCTCGCCGTCGAACAGCAGCCAATCATATCCCGCGCCCGCGCAGATCTCCGCGGTGTAGGGGCTGGCCAGCGCCTGCCACAGCCCGAGCAGCGGCCGCCGCTCGGCGAGCCTATCGCCGAAACGGCTCATACGAAGCGCACCGAGATGCAGCCGAGCGGGCCGTAATCGACGTGGAAGCTGTCGCCCGGCCGCGCGAACACGGGCGCGGTGAAGCTGCCGCCCAGCACGATCTGCCCCGGCTCCAGCCCCTCGCCATGTGGCGCGAGCTTGTTGGCGAGCCATGCGGGTCCGTTGGCGGGATGGTTGAGCACCGCCGCGGCGACGCCCGATTCCTCGATCACGCCGTTGCGGTAGAGCAGCGCCGACACCCAGCGCAGATCGACCGCGTCGGGCTTCACCGGCCGGCCGCCGAGCACGATGCCGGCATTGGCCGCGTTGTCCGAAATGGTGTCGAACACTTTTCGCGTGGCGCCGGTAGCCTGGTCGATCCGCTCGATCCGCGCATCGATGATCTCGATCGCCGGCGTGACGTAATCGGTGGCGTTCAGCACATCGTAGAGCGTGCGGCCCGGCCCCTTCAGCGGCGCTTTGAGGATGAACGCCAGCTCCACTTCGACGCGCGGCTCAATGAAGCGGTCGATCGGGATGTCGTGCCCGTCGAGGAACAGCATGTCGTCGAGCAGCGTGCCGAAGTCGGGCTCGGTGACGTTGGAGGAGCGCTGCATCGCGCGGCTGGTGAGGCCGATCTTGTGGCCGATCACACGGCGCCCGCTCGCGAGTTTACGGGCCACCCAAGCGCGACTGACGGCATAGCCGTCCTCCAGCGTCATCGTCGGATGTTCGAGCGAGAAATGCCCGATCTGCGTGCGGCTGCGTTCTGCCTCGTCGAGACGCACCGCGAGCGCGTCGACGATAACGGGATCGAGGGTCATGGATTATGCCTTCTCCAGACGCTGGTGGATGCTGTTGTGCTTCCAGCCTTCGGCCTCCTCGACATAGAGGCTGAGCGCCAGCGGCCGCCGCTCGAACAGGTCGCCGAGCTGCGTCTTCACCCGTTCGAACAGCGCATCGAAGAAGGCGGTTCGGAATTGGGCCGGGCGGCCCGCGCCCATCTTCACGTCGATGTTGATGAAGGAGTCGCGCGGATCGGCGCCGTCGGCGATAACATAATCCGTAAGGCGCAAGCCCCGCACCCGGATGCCGCCGACCGGAAAGACGCCGTCCGAGCGTTCGCGCATCTCGGCGGCAATCAGGCGCAGCAGCGCGTGGAGATCGAATTCGTCCGCCAGGTTGTCGGTCCATTCGACGGTAGCATGCGCCATCAGGCGATCTCCATTTCGGCGACGGTGCAGCCCACCGCGAAAATCGGAATCGCGCGGTAGAAGCGCAACATCCCCCGCCCGCGCGCGGCGGCGGCGGCGGCGATGAAGGTGCGGATCTCGAAGCCGCCCTGGCCGGCGTCGGCGTAGGTCTCCTCGTCGGTGTAGGCAAGCATCGCCGCCTTGTCGTTGCGCACCCATTTGGCGAGGAAGTCGCGGTCCCACGCCTCGTTGATGCGCCCGCTGTCGGGCGTCGCCGGCCAGTGCGAGATGCCGCCGGTGCCGATCACCGCGATCCGCTCGGGCACCGCGTCGGCGGCCGCGCGGATCGCTTGGCCGAACGCCCAGGCGCGGTGCAGCGGGGTCAGCGGCGGGCCCTGGCAATTGATGTTGGCCGGGATGATCGTCAGCCGGTTGGCCGGATCGAGGAAATGCAGCGGGACCATGATGCCATGGTCGAAGCGCCACTCCTCGCAATATGCGACGTCGACATCGCGCAGCATCCGCGCGATCAGCCGGCGCGACAGGTCGGCGTCG
>CAXSHP010000031.1:20036-20939 GCA_964236935.1 uncultured Sphingomonadaceae bacterium | reverse complement strand
CAGCGGCGCGGCGCCGCCGCTGGTCAATCTCGGCGGGGGCTTCGGCATTCCCTATTTCGCCGGCGACCGTCCGCTCGACGTCGAGTCGATCGGCGCGCGGCTCGGCGAGGCGATCGCCGCGGCGGCGCTGCCCGGCACCTCGTTCGCGATCGAGCTCGGCCGCTGGCTGGTCGGCGAGGCGGGGGTCTATCTGACGCGCATCGTCGATCGCAAGGTCAGCCACGGGCGGACCTTCCTGATCACCGACGGCGGGATGCACCACCAGCTCGGCGCGAGCGGCAATCTCGGCGCGGTCGTGCGTCGCAACTATCCGGTCGCGATCCCCGGCTGCCTGTGCACCCCGCTCGATCGCCTGGCCGACGACGCGGCGCTGCCGCGCGCCGAGGTCGGCGATGTCGTCGCGGTGTTCGTCGCCGGAGCCTACGGCCTGACGGCGAGCCCGCAGGCGTTCCTCGGCCACCCTCCGGCGCGCGAGCTGCTCCTGACCCCCGCGTCCTAAACCGTATCTTCACCTGTCCTGAGCCATAGCGGCGCTGAACATGCGTCGAAATGCGTCCGCGCGGCTGCGTGGTCGCAACGGAAAAGGGGTGCGGAACATGCGTCTGACCACGTCGAAGTTGATCCTCGCACTGGGCATCGCGGCGACCGCGCTCGCGGGTTGCGCGGGCGGCCGCAGCGGCGGTGCGGCGCAATTGCCGCCGGCCTCGTTCGTGTCGAAGGATGAGGGACCCGGCGAGGAATATATCATCGGTCCGCTCGATCAGCTGACGATCTTCGTGTGGCGCAACCCGGAGCTCGGCGGCAAGGTCCAGGTCCGTCCCGACGGGCGGATCACGACACCTTTGATCTCGGATCTGCCCGCGGTCGGCAAGACCCCGGCGCAGCTCGCCGACGACATCAAGG
>CAXSHP010000031.1:12319-20026 GCA_964236935.1 uncultured Sphingomonadaceae bacterium | reverse complement strand
CTGGCAGCGGCTTGAAAATGAAGGGCAACTGGGACGACATCAAGGGCAAGCTCACCAAATATGTCACCGATCCGATCGTCTCGGTGATCGTCGACAATTTCTCGGGCACCTATTCGCAGCAGGTCCGCGTCGTCGGCGCGACCGAGAAGCCGGCATCGCTGCCCTATCGCGCGAACATGACGCTGCTCGATGCGATGATCGCGGTCGGCGGCCTGTCCGAATATGCCAGCGGCAACAACGCGCGCCTGGTGCGCTACGACAAGGCCAGCGGCAAGCAGCAGGAGTTCGCGCTCAAGATCGGCAATCTGCTCAAGCGCGGCGACACCCAGGCCAACGTCAAGCTCCAGCCGGGCGACGTGATCATCATCCCCGAAAGCATGTTCTGAGCAAGGCGGGGTAGCACATCGTGAACGGCATCTACGAAGAGGCGCGGATCGCGCTCCATGCGATCTGGCGGCGGCGCTGGCTGGCGCTCGGCGTCGGGTGGGCGCTGGCGATCCTCGGCTGGGCGGGCATCTCGCTCGTCCCGAGCCGCTATGAGAGCCGTGCGCGCGTGTTCGTGCAGATGCAGTCGCTGCTGCCGAGCAAGATCGGCATCACCGACGCCGATCGCCAGCGCGACGTCGATCGCGTCCGCCAGACGCTGACTTCGGTCGTCAATCTCGAGAAGGTCGTGCGCGGCACCGATCTCAGCCTCCAGGGGACGAGCACGAGCGACGTCGCCGGGCAGGTCGCCAAGCTGCAGAAGACGATCACGGTCAAGGCAACCCCCGACAATATCTTCGAGATCAGCGCGCAGACCTCGAGCGGTGGCTTCTCCGATGCGCAGAACGCCAAGCTGGCCCAGGCGATCGTCGCCAAGCTGATCGATATCTTCGTCTCCGACAATCTTGCCGGCGATCGCGACGAGACCAGCCAGAGCCTGCGCTTCCTCGACGCCCAGCTCGCCCAACGCGCGGCGCAGCTTCAGGACGCCGAGACCAAGCGCGTCGCGTTCGAGCAGAAATATATGGGGATGCTGCCCGGCGTCGGCTCGATCGATCAACGGATGGAGGCTGCGCGCGCCGAGCTCGGCCAGGTCGACTCGCAACTGGTCGAGGCGCAGAGCTCGGCGGCCGCGATCCAGGGACAGATGGGCGGCACTCCGGCGACCGTCTCCGCGCCCGATCTCGGCGGCGGCGGCGGTGGCGCGCGCGGGCGGATCGCCTCGCTCGAAGGCCAGCTCAGCGATGCCGCGGCCAAGGGCTGGACCGATCAGCATCCCGACGTGATCGCGATCCGCTCGCAGATCGCGCGCTTGCGCTCGTCCGCCCGGGCGGAGCCGGCGGGCGCCGGCACCGCGCCCAATCCGCTCTACGTCTCGCTGCGCACGATGGCCGCCGAGAAGCAGGCCGCCGCCGCCGCGCTCGGCTCGCGCAAGGCCCAGCTCCAATCGGACATGGACCAGTTCGCCGCCAAGCAGGCGGCCGAGCCCGAGGTCGCGGCCGAGCAGGCGCGCCTCAGCCGCGACTATCAGGTGATGAAGGATCAGTACGACAAGCTCCTCGCCGATCGCGAGGACGTCAAGCTGCGCTCCGACGTCGCGAGCAGCACCGATTCGATCAAGTTCCGGGTGATCGACCCGCCGAGCAGACCGCGCGTGCCCGTCTCGCCCAATCGCCCGCTGCTGCTGACGCTGGTGCTGTTCGCCGCCGCGGTGGGCGGGGCCGGCGCGGCGTTTGCCAAGGCGCGCCTGCAGACCACCTTCGCCACCCCGCGCCAGCTCGAGGAAGCCAGCGGACTGCCCGTGATCGGCGCGATCAGCGAGGTCGTCACGAGCGCGCAGGCCGCGCTGCGCCGCCAGCAGCTGCGCACCTTCGGTTACGGCAGCGGCGGGCTCGCCGGCGCCTGGGCGCTGCTGCTGCTGGTCGAATTCGTCCGCCGTGGCCTGATTGCGTGAGAAGCGAGCGATGACCAAGCACAGCCCGATACCGCCGAAGCCCTCTTTGCTCGAGCGCGCCGCCGCCGTCTACGACTTCGGTGCCGCCATACGTGCGCCTGCGCCCGGCGTAGCGACGCCCCCACCGGGACCGACCGTGGCGCCCAAGCCGATCGATCCGAGCTGGCTCGCGACCCCCGCCACCGGCCGCACCGCCGCCGTCGCGATCGACGAGCTGCGCGACGCGGGCTTCATCCTGCCCGACGCGCCGGTCAGCGCGCTTGCCGAGGAGTTCCGCATCGTCAAGCGCCAGCTGCTGCTCGCCGCCGCGGGCGGGGGCAAGGAGGGCGACGATCCGCTCGACCGTGGCCGGATGATCCTGGTCGCCTCGGCGCAGCCCGACGAGGGCAAGACCTTCTGCGCGGTCAATCTCGCTTTGTCGCTCGCGAGCGAGAAGGATTTCGAGGTGCTGCTGGTCGACGCCGACTTCGCCAAGCCCGAGATCCTGTCGACGCTGGGCCTCGCCACCGGCGGGAACGGTGCCGGTCTGATCGATGCGATCGCCGATCCGGGGATCGCGCCCGAGACGCTCGTCATCGGCACCGACATCGCCAATCTGTCGGTGATGCCCGCCGGCCGCGCGACCAACGACGCGACCGAGCTGCTCGCCTCGGCGCGCACGCGCACCGTGCTCGACGGTCTCGTCGCGCAGCGGCCGCGGCGGGTCGTGATCTTCGATTCGGCGCCGGCGCTCGCCGCTTCCTCGGCGTCGGTGCTCGCGCTCCATGTCGGCCAGGTGCTGATGGTCGTGCGCGCCGACCAGACCAGCGAGGATGAATTGCGCGAGGCTCTGTCGCTGCTGGCGGGCTGCGGCTCGGTCCAGCTGCTGCTCAACGGGGCGGTGTTCTCGCCCAACGGCCGCCGCTTCGGCGCTTATTATGGATATGGGAATTGATCATGCGGCATTCCTTCGGAAAGGCGCTGCTCCGCCTCGCGGTGCTTGCCGCCGGCCTGTGCGGTATCGCTTTGACGCCCGCCTCCGCCCGGCACGAGGTCGTACCGTATCTCGAGGTCGAGCAGGTGGTGAACGCCGATCTGAACGGCGGCGACACGCTGACCTACACCGCGGTCGCGGCGGGGATCGACGCTTCGGTCAGCACCAAGCGCGTCGAGGCGCAGATCAGCTACCGCTACGAGCGGCGGATCGCGTGGGACAAGGACGTCGGCGACGACGACATCCACACCGGCCTTGCGCGGCTCGACTATCATCTGACCCCCGACGTCACGCTCGAGGCGGGCGGCATCGCCGCGCGCGCGCGCACGGATATCCGCAACGCCACCCCGGTATTCCTCACCGGCAACGACAATGGGGTCAGCCAGATCTATGGCTTCTACGCCGGCCCGAGCTTTGCCCGGCGCATCGGCGGCTTCGACGTCACGGCCGCGTACCGCTTCGGATATGTCAAGGTTGACAACGGCTTCGACGGCGGTCTTACGCCAGGACAACCGGTCCTCGACAGCTATTCCTCCTCGACCAGCCACGAATTCGACGCCAGCGTCGGCCAGCGTGCCGGCTCCCTGCCGTTCGCCTGGACGGTTTCGGGCGGGCTGGTGCGCGAGAACGTCAACCGGCTCCATCAGCGCTACGACGGCAAGTTCATCCGCGGCGACGTCACGCTGCCGGTCAGCGACACGCTCGCGCTGACCGCGGGGATCGGCTACGAGAAGATCAAGTCGACCCAGCGCGACATCCTGCGCAATCCGGACGGCACCCCCGTGCTCAGCGACAACGGCCGGCTGGTGGGCGATCCCGATGCACCGCGCCTGCTCGCCTATGACACCGACGGGTTGATCTACGACGCGGGCGTAATATGGCGCCCTAACCGTCGGACATCATTGGAGGCTCATGTCGGGAAGCGCTATGGCGACACGTTCGTCACGGCGACGCTCGAGCATCGTCTGAGCGAGTCGAGCGGCGTCCAGGCGGGGATCTACAACAGCGTCCAGAGCTTCGGCCGCCAGTTGACCGGAAGCCTCGCGACGCTGCCGACCGCGTTCCGCACCCCGATCAACCCGCTGGTCGGCAATCTCGACGGCTGCGTGTTCGGCACGACGCCCGGGTCGGGCGGCTGCCTCGGCTCGCTGCAATCGATCACCACCAGCAATTATCGCAACCGCGGCGCTTATGCGCTGTTCTCGGGCGGGCGCGGCCGCTGGCGCTACGGCGTCGGCGCCTCGTACGACCAGCGCAAATATCTCGCGCCGTCGAATGCGACCTTCTTCTCGCTCGCGGGCGTCAAGGATGACAGCCTCACCGGCGAGGCTAACCTCACACGCGATCTGAGCTCCAGCGCTTCGCTCGAGGGCGCGCTTTATGTCCAGCGCTACAATAGCGGCATCGCCGACACCCCCGCGACGACAAGCATCGGCGCTACAGCCACTTACAGCAAGAGCTTCAGCAATCACTTGAGCGGACAGGCGGCGCTCGGGGTCTACGATACGCGGCAGGACGGCTTCGACGACACGGTCGGCACCGCGCTGGTCGGCCTGCGTTACCAGTTCTGAGCGGAGACGAGGATGTACGACGATCATTATGGTCTGACCGGAATGCCCTTCCGGCTCACCCCGGATCCGCATTTCTGGTTCGACTCGGCGACGCACCGCACGGCGATGGCCTATCTCGGCTATGGCTTGGCGCAGGGCGAGGGCTTCATCGTCATCACCGGCGACGTCGGCGCGGGCAAGACCACCCTAGTCGCGCACGTGATGGAGACGATCGACGCGTCGCGCCTCCACGCGATCCGCATCGTCTCGACGCAGATCGGCGCGGAGGACCTGCTGCGGATGGTCGCGCAGTCGCTGGGCCTCGCCACCGAGGGGCTCGCCAAGGCGCAGCTGCTCGAGCGGATCGAGCGCTGCCTTCACGCCCAGGCCAACGAGGGCCGCCGCACTTTGCTGATCGTCGACGAGGCTCAGAACCTGCCGCTCGCCGCGCTCGAGGAGCTGCGGATGCTGTCCAATTTCCAGGCGGCGGATAAGGCGCTGCTCCAGACCTTCCTGCTCGGCCAGCCCGAGTTCCGCGACGCAATCCAGGAATCGCCCGATCTCGAGCAGTTGCGTCAGCGGGTGATCGCGACGCATCATCTGACGCCGATGACCGCCGCCGAGACCGAACCCTATATCACGCACCGCCTGTCGCGCGTCGGCTGGCAGGGCAATCCCGCGTTAACGCCGGAGGCGTTCACCGCGCTCCACGTCAGGAGCGGCGGGGTTCCGCGCCGGCTGAACACTCTGGCCAATCGCGTCCTGCTCTATGGCGCGCTCGAGGGGCTGACGACGATCGACGGCGCCGCGGTCGACAATGTCGCCGCCGAGATCCTCGGCGAGACCGACAATGGCGAGGCCAAGGCGCCGCTGTTTCCGCTGCGGCGCGCGAGCGACTTCGATCCCGCGCCGAGCATGGTCGCGCTCGAGCAGCGGCTCGACGAGCAGGAGCAAGCGGTGCGCCGCGTGCTCGGGCTGATGATCGAATGGGTCGAGCACCGCGACGGCGGACAGCCGGCGGCGTCGCGCTCGAGCGCCGCCTGAGGCGGCCGGTGCCGCCGATGATCAACGCGCTCTCGGTCGACGTCGAGGACTGGTTCCAGGTCGGCGCGTTCGAGCAGGTGATCGCGCGCGACGACTGGCCGTCGCTCGAGCAGCGCGTCGAGCGCAACACCGATCGGGTGCTGGCGCTGTTCGCCGAGGCGGGCGTCCAGGCGACCTTCTTTACGTTGGGCTGGGTCGCCGAGCGCCACCCCGCGCTGATCCGCCGAATCGTCGCGGCGGGCCATGAGATCGCCAGCCACGGCTGGGATCATGCGCGCGTGTTCACGCTCACGCCCGATCAGTTCCGCGACGACCTCGCGCGCACGCGCATCATGCTCGAGGATCTCGCGGGGGAAAAGGTGACCGGCTATCGCGCGCCGAGCTTCTCGATCGATGCGCGCACGCCGTGGGCGCACGCGGTGCTGGCCGAGGCGGGCTATGCTTATTCGTCGAGCGTGGCGCCGGTGGTTCACGATCATTACGGCTGGCCTTTTGCCCGATGCCGGGGCAGGCGCTGGTCGAATTGCCGGTGACGACGGCGCGCTGTGCCGGGCGGACGCTCGCGGCGGGCGGAGGTGGTTTCTTCCGCCTGCTGCCTTATGCATTCTCTCGCTGGGCGGTGCGGCAAGTGAATCGCGCCGGGCAGCCGGCGATCCTCTATTTCCATCCGTGGGAGATCGATCCGGACCAGCCGCGCGTGGCCGATGCGCCGCTGCGCTCACGCTTGCGGCATTACAGCCGATTGTCGGCTATGGAAGGCAAGCTTCTCAGATTGCTGAAAGACTTCTCCTGGGGACGGGTCGACACGATTGTCGCCACCGCACTGCGATGAATGCCGGATGCGCGGTCGGCGCGATCGTGGTGCGCGAAGCGCGTCCGGAGGATGAGGCGCGAATCGCGGCGTTCGTCCGAGCATCTCCCGCGGCGACTCCGTTCCATTTGCCGTGCTGGAGCGAAGCCGTGGCCATCGGTTGCGGCCAGGCGAGCCATTATCTGGTCGCCGAGGATTGCGGCACGCTGCGTGGCGTGCTGCCGCTCAGCCTGATTCATTCGCCGTTGTTCGGGCGGGCATTGGTGTCCGCCGGGTTCGCGGTCGACGGCGGTATCCTGGGTGACGCCGCCGCTGCGGAGGCGCTCGCCGATGCCGCCTGGAGATTGGCCGAGCGCCTGTCATGCCCGTCGCTCGAGCTGCGCGGCGGGCGATTGCCCGCCGGGTGGCAGCGCAGTGAAGGCACCTACGCCGGCTTCATCCGTCCGCTCGCCGCGAACGACGAAGCCGAACTGCTCGCCATCCCGCGCAAGCAGCGCGCCGAAGTGCGCCGCGCGCTGGGGCAGGATTTCGCGATCGCGATCGGCCGCGGCGAGGCGGATCGCGCGGCGCACTATGCGGTCTATGCCGAGAGCGTGCGCAATCTCGGCACGCCGGTGTTTCCGCGCAGCCTGTTCGATGCGGTGCTCGCCGCGTTCGGCGAGGACGCCGATATCCTCACCGTGCGCCATGGCGGCATTCCGGTGGCAAGCGTGCTCAGCCTCTATTTCGGCGGGAGCGTGATGCCCTATTGGGGGGGCGGGACGTTTGCCGCGCGGTCGCTGCGCGCCAATGAAGCGATGTATTTCGCCTTGATGCGGCACGCGCGCGCGCGCGGCTGCACGCGCTTCGACTTCGGCCGCTCGAAGATCGGCACCGGCGCTTACGCCTACAAGAAGAATTGGGGCTTCGCGCCGACCCTGCTGCGTTATGCCGTGCGCACCGCCGATGGCGTGCCGCCGCGCGAGATCAATCCGCTCAGCCCCAAATACCGGCTCCAGGTCGCGGCGTGGCAGCGGCTGCCGCTGTGGCTCGCCAATCGCCTGGGGCCGCCGATCGCGCGCGGGCTTGGCTGATGGGCGAACTGCTGTTTCTCGCCCACCGCGTGCCGTTCCCGCCCGATCGCGGCGACAAGATCCGCTCCTTCCACCTGCTGCGACACCTGGCCGCGCTCGGCACCGTCCATCTCGGCGCGTTCGCCGACGACGGGGAGGACGGCGCGGCGCTGCGTCCGCTGGTGGGCGAAATGCATCTCGCGCGCCGTTCGCCGCGCTTGCGGTCGGCGGCGGTCGGGCTGGCGAAGGGCCAGCCGCTGTCGGTTGCCGCCTTCGCCAGCGCGAGCCTGCGCCGCTTCGTCGCGCGCACCCTCGCCGCGCGGCCGATCGAAACGATC
>CAXSHP010000031.1:9739-12309 GCA_964236935.1 uncultured Sphingomonadaceae bacterium | reverse complement strand
GCGCAGTTCGTTCCGGCGGATTTCGCCGGCCGTTTCGTGATGGACTTCGTCGACGTCGATTCGGCCAAGTTCGCGGCTTATGCCGGGAACGAGCGCGGGCCGATGCGTTTCGTCCATGCCCGCGAGGCGCGCCTGCTGGCGGCCTACGAACGCGCCGTAGCCCGCCGCGCCGATCTCAGCCTGTTCGTCAGCGAGGCCGAGGCGGCGCTGTTTCGCGGACAGCAAATGGGCAATGTCGCGGCGCTCGGCAATGGCATCGATCTGGCGCGCTACGACCCGGCGACTCCCCCGGCCGACGCCGGCGAGGGCCCGCTGATCGTGTTCACCGGACAGATGGACTATCGCCCCAATAGCGAGGCGGTGACGGCCTTCGCGCGGGCTACGCTGCCGTTGATCCGGGCGCGCGTTCCCGCCGCGCGCTTCGCCATCGTCGGGCGCGACCCGACCGAGGCCGTCCGCCGGCTCGCAGGCGAGGCGCTGATCGTCACCGGCGAGGTGCCCGATGTCCGGCCGTGGCTCGCGCGCGCCGATGTCGTGGTCGCGCCGCTGCGGCTCGCGCGGGGCGTGCAGAACAAGTTGCTCGAGGCGATGGCGATGGCGCGCCCCGCGGTCGCGTCGTCCGCCGCGTTCGAGGGCATCGACGCGACGGCGGGCCGCGACCTGCTCGTCGCCGACGGCGCCGCGGCCGATGCCGACGCGGTCTGCGGCCTGCTCCTCGATCCGGCGCGCGCCGCGGCGATCGGGCAGGCGGCGCGTCGGCGGGTCGAGGCGCGCTACGGCTGGGATGCGGCGCTTGCCCCGCTGGCCGGGATGATCGGGCACGCGCGGTGAACGGCTGGCGCCCGCACCTGATCGCGCTCGGCCTGCTCGTGGCGCTGATCCTGCTGCTGTTCGCACGCGACGCCACGGGGATCGTATCGATCTGGTGGAACAGCTCGACGTTCAACCACTGCCTGCTGCTCCCCCCGATCATCGCCTGGCTGGTGTGGCAGCGCCGCGAGGCGCTCGGCCGGCTCGTCCCGCTCGCCTGGGCGCCGGGGCTGGCGATCGTCGCGGCGGGGGCGTTCGGCTGGCTGCTCGGGCAGGCGGCGGGAGTCGCGCTCGCGCGCCATCTCGGGCTGGTGCTGATGCTCGAGGGGAGCGTGGTCGCGCTGCTCGGGCGCGCGGTGGCGCGCGGGCTGCTGTTTCCGCTCGCTTACGGCTTGTTCCTGGTGCCGTTCGGCGAAGCGCTGGTGCCGCCGCTGCAGACGCTGACCGCCAGGATCAGCATGGCTTTGCTCGGCCTCGCCGGAGTACCCGCGCGGATCGATGGTGTATTCGTCACCATCCCCAACGGCTGGTTCGAGGTCGCCGAGGCCTGCTCGGGAATCAGCTTCGTCGTCGCGATGCTCGCGCTCGCCACGCTCGTCGCCCATCTGTGCTTCTCGCGCTGGCCGCGGCGGCTCGCGTTCGTCGCGGTGGCGGTCGCGCTGTCGGTGCTCGCGAACGGCGTGCGCGCGTTCGCCACGATCTACGTCGCGCACCTCACCAGCGCCCAGGCCGCCGCGGGCTTCGATCACATCGTCTACGGCTGGCTGTTCTTCGCGCTGGTGATCGCGCTGCTGCTCGCGATCGGCTGGCGCTTCTTCGATCGGCCGAGCGACGCGCCATGGTTCGATCCGGCGAAGCTCCAGCCCGTGCCGCCCCGGCCCGAACGCCGCCTCCTCGCGGTGACCGCCGGCGCCGCGATGCTGGCGATCACCCCGATCGGCTGGTCGTCCGCGGTGATCGCGCGGGGCGCCGTCGCGTTGCCGACGCCGATCGAATTGCCCGACGTGCCCGGCTGGCAGCGTGTTGCGCTCAGCGCCGTGCCGTGGTCGCCGCGCTTCGACGGGGCCGACCACCGCCTGCTGGGCCGTTATGGCGACGCGAACGGCCACCGCGTCGACCTCGCAATCGCGCTCTACGCGCACCAGGAGGAAGGGCGCGAGCTCGTCGGCTACGGGCAAGGCGCAATCGATCCGGACGGCGGCTGGGCGTGGACCGACGATCGCCCGAGCCCGCCGGACGGCACCGCATTTCGCATGTCGGCGCCCGGCAAGGTCGTGCGCGAAGTGGTGACCTTCTACCGCGTCGGCGCGGTCACCACCGGCAGCCCGACCGCGGTCAAGCTCGAGACGCTGCGCGTGCGCCTGCTCGGCGGCCGCCAGCGCGCGGTGACGCTGATCGTCTCGGCCGAGGAGCAGAACGGGTGGAGCGCGCGTCCCGCGATCGACGCGTTCATCGCCCGGCTCGGCCCGGTCGATCAATTCGCCGATCGCATCGCCGATGCGGCGCGCTAAGACGCGCCGGCAACGAAAGCTTACGAATCCATGTGCGGCATCGCCGGTCTGTTCCAGCTCCAGACACCCAAGCCGGTGCAGACCGCGCGGATCCGCGCGATGGCCGACGCACTGGCGCATCGCGGGCCGGACGGGGAGGGGGTGTGGACCGCCCCCGGCGTCGGCCTCGGCCACCGCCGCCTCGCGATCATCGACCTGACCGACGCGGCCGCGCAGCCGATGCTGAGCGGCGACGGCCGCCTCGCGCTG
>CAXSHP010000031.1:547-9728 GCA_964236935.1 uncultured Sphingomonadaceae bacterium | reverse complement strand
TTCCGCGAGGTCCGCACCGAGCTCGAGGCGAAGGGCCACGTCTTCCGCACCGAGAGCGACACCGAGGTGATCCTCCACGCCTGGCGCCAATGGGGCGCCGCATGCGTCGCGCGGCTCCACGGCATGTTCGCCTTCGCGCTATACGATGCGGCGGATGCGAGCCTGTTCCTCGCGCGCGACCGGCTCGGTGTGAAGCCTCTGCATTATGCGTCGCTGCCCGACGGCGCATTGATCTTCGCGTCGGAACTCAAGGGCTTGCTGGCTTACCCTGGTTTCCGGCGCGAGCCCGACATCACCGCGGTCGAGGATTATCTCGGGCTCGGCTACATCCCGGACGATGCCTCGATCCTCGCCGGGGTGCGCAAGCTTCCCGCGGGCCATCATCTTCAT
Source organism: uncultured Sphingomonadaceae bacterium (assembly GCA_964236935.1). Lineage (GTDB taxonomy): Bacteria > Pseudomonadota > Alphaproteobacteria > Sphingomonadales > Sphingomonadaceae > Solisphingomonas. Next base: position 9,338 of record CAXSHP010000031.1, on the reverse strand, counting down.
CTGCGCCGCGGCCAGCCGCTGCCGGAGCCGGTGCGCTGGTGGGACGTCGCGTTCACCGGATCCGCGCGCGGCACCGCCGCGGCGCTCGAGGAGGAGATGATCGCGCGGCTGCGCGACGCGGTGCGCTCGCGGATGATCGCCGACGTGCCGCTCGGCGCATTCCTGTCGGGCGGGGTCGATTCGTCGGCGGTGGTCGCGTTGATGGCCGAGGCGAACCCGGCGGCGGTCGAGACCTGCTCGATCGGGTTCAGCGAAGCGGGACTCGACGAAAGCGCGCATGCCGATCTGGTCGCGCGGCGCTTCGCCACGCACCACCGCAAGCGGATCGTCTCGGCCGAGGATTTCGCGCTGATCGACACGCTCGTGCAAGCCTTCGACGAGCCGTTCGCCGACGCCTCGGCGCTGCCGACCTATCGCGTGTGCGAGCTCGCGCGCGAGAAGGTCACGGTCGCTTTGTCGGGCGACGGGGCGGACGAGGCGTTCGCCGGTTATCGTCGCTACCGCTTCCACGCCGCCGAGGAGCGCGCGCGCGGGCTGATTCCGGCGGACATCCGCGCGCCCTTGTTCGGCATGCTCGGCCGGGCCTGGCCCAAGGCCGATTGGGCGCCGCGCCCGTTACGCGCCAAGGCGACGTTCCAGGCGCTCGGCCGCTCGGCGGAGGAGGCTTATGCACTCGCGGTCGGCGTGACCGGGCCGGAGCTGCGCGCGCGATTGTTCAGCGCGGAGGCGCAGCGCGCGCTCCAGGGGCACCGCGCCGAAGACCGCTATATCCGGACGATGCGCGACGCGCCGGCGGACGACGCTTTGTCGCGCGCGCAATATGCCGATCTCAAGATCTGGCTGCCCGGCGACATCCTGACCAAGGTCGATCGCGCCAGCATGGCCGTGAGCCTCGAGGCGCGCGAGCCGCTGCTGGACCACCGGTTGATCGAGTTCGCCGCGAGCCTGCCGCCGGGGATGCGGCTGCGCGGGGGGACCGGCAAATGGCTGATGAAGCGCGCGCTGCGCCGCTATCTGCCCGACAGCATCCTCTACCGCCGCAAGATGGGCTTCGTCACGCCGATCTCGGCCTGGTTCCGCGGACCGCTCGCGGCGCAGGCCGAGCGCATCGCGCACGGCTCGCCGCTGGCACGGACCGGCTGGTTCGACGCCGAGGCGCTGGCGGGGCTGGTCAAGGCGCATCGCGCGGGCCGGTCGGACCATGGGCGGCTGCTGTGGCAGCTGCTGATGCTCGACAAGGCGCTCGAGCGGCTGTTCAACTGAACCGTTCCCCCGGCGCAGGCGGGGGTCCAGCCCCAGACAAAGAGTCTTGTCCCGGTCTGGCCCCCCGCCTGCGCGGGGGAACAGAGCATGGCAACGAAAGTCATCGGGCTCTACCCGGGATAGACCGCCTCGACGAAATAGAGCCCGTCGGGCGGAGCATTGAATCCGAGCGCTGCCCGATCCTTCGCCTCGAGCGCCGCCGCCAAGTCGTCCGCGCTCCACTTGCCTCGCCCGACCAGCGACAGGCAGCCGACCATCGAACGCACCTGATGGTGGAGGAACGAGCGCGCCGCCGCCTCGATCTCGATCCGCTCGCCGATGCGGCGGACGGCGAGCCGGTCGAGCGTCCTGACCGCGCTCTCGGCCTGGCACTGGACCGAGCGGAAGGTGGTGAAGTCGTGCCGGCCGACGAGGCACGTCGCTGCGTCGGCCATCGCGTCGACCGCGAGTTTCGCCGGCACCCGCCATGCCCGCCCCGCCTCGAGCGCCAGCGGCGCGCGCCGATCGACGATCCGGTAGACGTAGCGCCGACCGAGGCACGAGAAGCGGGCGTGCCAATCGTCGGCGACCTGCGCGCACGCGAGGATCGCGACCGGCGCGGGCCGCAGCCGCGCGTTGAGCGCTTCCATCAGGCGGAAGGGGGTGATCGGCTTGGGCGTGTCGAGGTGCGCCGTCATCGCCGTGGCATGGACGCCCGCATCGGTCCGGCCCGCCGCATGAACCGTGACCGCTTCGCCGGTAATCGCCGCCGCAGCCTGCTCGATCGCCGCTTGGACGCTCGGACCGTGCGGCTGGCGCTGCCAGCCCATGAACGGCCGCCCGTCATATTCGATCGTCAGCCGGAAACGCGTCATGCCAGCCGGGTGCCCGGCGGAATCGGGAAGCCGCGCAGCAGCTCGGCGGGGGTCATCGTCGCGCGGCCCGAGCGCTGGACCAGCGTCGCGCGGATCGCGCCGCCGGCGCAGGCGATGGTGAGCGTCTCGCCGAGTACGGTTCCGGGCTGTTGCCCACTTGCGGAAGACGATACCTGGACCGCGAGCACGCGAACCCGTTCGCCGGCATGTTCGAAAAAGGCTCCCGGGGCTGGATTGAACGCGCGCACCTGGCGCTCGACCTGCTCCGCCGGTTGGGCGAAATCGAGCCGCGCCTCGGCCTTGTCGATCTTGGCGGCGTAAGTGACGCCGTCGGCGGGCTGGGGACAACCCGGGAGCGCCCCCGCGAAGGCGGGGGCCCAGCGCGAAGGAAAAGCCTGGGCCCCCGCCTCCGCGGGGGCACTGTCGCTCAGGATTTCCACTATCAAATCCGCCCCAAGCCGCGCCAGCTCCTCGGTCAATTCCCCCGCCGTCTTCCCGTCGACCCCCGTCTCGACCGTCGCCAGCATCGGCCCGGTGTCGAGCCCGCGCTCCATCTGCATGATCGTGACGCCGGTGACCGCATCGCCGGCGAGGATCGCGCGCTGGATCGGCGCCGCGCCACGCCAGCGCGGCAGCAGCGAGGCGTGGACGTTGAAGCAGCCGAGGCGTGGTGCGGTCAGGATCGGGGCGGGCAGGATCAGGCCATAGGCCGCGACCACCGCCGCATCGAGCCCGAGCGCCGCGAAGGCTTTCTGCGCCGCCTCGTCACGCAGCGTCTCGGGCGTTCGCACCTCCAGCCCGAGCGCCTCGGCGCGTCGCTGCACGGGCGAGGGCTGCAACGCTTTGCCTCGCCCCGCGCGCCGCGGCGGCTGGCTGTAGACCGCCGCGATCTCGTGCCCCGCCGAGACCAACGCCTCGAGCGTCGGCACGGCGAAATCGGGGGTTCCCATGAAGGCGATGCGCATCGCCCCCTTCAACCGCTTGGCAAGGACGAGCGCAACACCCTATCTCGCATCATGGCCTCGCCCGAGATCGACGCGTTGACGCAAGCTCTGTCGCGGTTGCCCGGCCTCGGCCCGCGCTCGGCGCGGCGCGCGGTGCTCCACCTGCTCAAGCGGCGCGAGGCGGCGCTGGCGCCGCTGCTGCGCGCGCTCCAGACGGTCAACGAGCGGCTGACCGAATGCGCGACCTGCGGCAATGTCGACACCAGCGATCCGTGCGCGGTGTGCGCCGATCCGCGCCGCGATGCGCGGCTGCTGTGCGTGGTCGAGGAGGTCGCCGATCTGTGGGCGCTCGATCGTTCGCGCCTATTTCCGGGGCGTTATCATGTGCTCGGCGGGCGGCTGTCGGCGCTCGAGGGGGTCCGGCCCGAGGATCTGTCGATCGACCGGCTGGTCGCGCGGATCGCCGCGGGCGGGATCGACGAGGTCGTCCTCGCGATGAACGCGACGCTCGAAGGCCAGACCACCGCGCACTATCTCGCCGAGCGGATCGAGACCTGGCCGGTACGCGTCACCCAGCTCGCGCACGGCCTGCCGGTGGGGGGCGAGCTCGATTATCTCGACGAGGGGACGCTGGCCCAGGCGCTCAGGGCGCGGCGGCCAATTTCCTAAGCAGTAAATCCCGCTGTCCCGAGCGAAGTCGAGGGACGTTCGACGGTGGGAACCTGTCTCGACTGCGCTCGACAAAGCGGAGTAACTTGACTGTCGGGTAGGGCGATCCTAGCTCATCCTGATGGCGATCCTGCCGATCATCGAGGCGCCGGACCCGCGGCTGCGCACGATCTCGACCCCGGTCGAGAGGGTCGACGACGATCTGCGCGCGCTGATCGACGACATGTTCGAGACGATGTACGCCGCCCCCGGCATCGGCCTCGCCGCGATCCAGATCGGCGTGCCCAAGCGCGTGCTGGTGATCGACCTCCAGGAGGAGGTGGACGCGGAGGAGAAGCCGATTCGCCATCCGCGCGTGTTCATCAATCCCGAGCTGTTCGATCCTGCCGGCGAGCGCAACGTCTACAACGAGGGTTGCCTGTCGGTGCCCGAATATTATGCCGACGTCGAGCGCCCGGCGGTGGTCCATGCCCGCTGGCTCGATCGCGACGGCACGCGCCACGAGGAGCGGATCGAGGGCATGCTCGCCACCTGTCTCCAGCACGAGATGGACCATCTCGAGGGCGTGCTGTTCATCGACTATCTGTCGAAGCTCAAGCGCGACATGGTGCTCAAGAAGCTCGAAAAGGCGCGCAAGCTGAGCAAGGCGGCGTAGCGCCAACATCGGGCTTGAGCCGTTGGCCCTCCTCCGTTAGGTTCGCCTTTCGTTCCGCGGAGCACTCATGGATCCGATCGTTGCCATCCTCCTCGCGCTCGCCGCGCTGATCTTCGGGCTCGTCGCGGGCTGGTTCGGCGGCAGCCGCAGCGCCGGGGCGGAGCTCGGGCGACTCAACGAACGCTCGGACGCGGCGGCGCTGCTCCGCACGACGCTCGACGCGGTCACGCGAGAACGCGACGAGGCGTTGCGCGAAGTGGCCACGGCGGGTGAACGCGCACAGGGTTTCGAGGCACGCATGGCCGAGCTGCGCGAGGCCAAGGAGGCGCTCGGCCAGCAGTTCGGCGAGGTCGGCGCCAAACTGCTCGAGGCGGCGCAGCGCCAGTTCCTCGAGCGCGCCGACGAGCGCTTCAAGCAATCCGAGGAGAAGAGCGGGCTCGAATTGAAGGCGCTGCTCAATCCGGTGAGCGAGCGGCTGCAGCGCTACGAGGAGGGCGTCGCCAGGATCGAGAAGGAACGCACCGAGGCATATGGCACGCTGACCGGGCTCATCACTTCGCTGCGCGAGGGGCAGGACCAGGTCAGCAAGGAGGCGGCCAAGCTCGTCAATTCGCTGCGTTCTGCGCCCAAGGCGCGGGGGCGCTGGGGCGAGCAGCAGCTGCGCAACGTGCTCGAGACGTGCGGGCTCGCCGAATATGCCGATTTCCGCACAGAGGTCAGCGTCGCGGGCGAGGACGGGCGGCTGCGGCCCGACGTGATCCTGCGCGTGCCGGGCGGGCGCGCGCTGGTGATCGACGCCAAGGTGTCGCTCAATGCCTATCAGGATGCATTCGGCGCGGTCGACGAGATCGAGCGGGGCAGGGGGCTGATCGCGCACGCCGCGGCAATGAAGGCGCACGTCAACGGGCTCGGCGCGAAGGCCTATTGGAGTCAGTTCGCCGATGCGCCCGATTATGTGATCATGTTCGTTCCCGGCGAGCATTTCCTCGCCGCCGCGCTCGAGCATGAGCCGGCGCTGTGGGACTTCGCGTTCGACAAGCGCGTGCTGCTGGCGACCCCGACCAACCTGATCGCGATCGCGCGGACGGTCGCGGCGGTGTGGCGGCAGGAGAAGATGGCCGAGCAGGCGCGCCAGATCGGCGAGCTCGGCAAGGAGATGTACGATCGGCTGGCCGGGGCGGCGGCGCATCTGCGCACGGTCGGCGGCGGGCTCAATACGGCGGTCAACAATTACAACAAATTCGTCAGCTCGTTCGAGAGTCGCGTGCTGGTGACAGGCCGCAAGTTCCGCGATCTCGACATCGAGACGGGCGCGCGAGCGCTCGATGAGGTGCCGCCGGTCGAGGTGCTCGCGCGGCAAGGCGAGACGGGGCTGATCGAAGGGTCGCTGTTCGACGAAGCGGCGGAATGATCCTCCCCGGCACGGGAAGGGGGACCGCGCGAAGCGTGGTGGAGGGGGCTCTCGGCAGTCGCCGCGCTCGTGGCAACCCGTGATGGCTTGAGGTTGCCTTGCTTGTTCCCCCGCGAAGGCGGGGGTCCAGACCAGACCAAGACTGTTTGTTAGGGGCTGGACCCCCGCCTTCGCGGGGGAACGATTCAAGCTGGCGTCATCCCGCTCAAGCCCCCCCTCCACCAGCCTGCGGCTGGTCCCCCCCTCCCCGTGCCGGGGAAGATCACAGCAGCCGCATCTGCGTCCCCGGCAGCACCGGCGCCGCGAACAGGTCGGTCCTGAGCACGTTGCGCTCACGGTTCAGCCCATGCTTCCGGCATGCGATGTCGAAGCGCGTGCGCATCAGTGCCGCCCAGGGCCCGTGGCCCTTCATCCGCGTGAAGAAATTGGGGTCGTTGTCGCGTCCGCCGCGCAGCGACTGGATGATCGCCATCACCTTGCCCGCCCGATCGGGGAAATGCGTGTCGAGCCAGGCGCGGAACAAGGGCGCGACCTCGTAGGGCAGCCGCACCGGCAGGAAGAAGGCGCCGCCCGCCCCCGCCTCGGCCGCGCGCGCGACGAGATGTTCGATCTCATGGTCGGTGATCGCCGGGATCATCGGCGCCATCGAGACATAGACCGGCACGCCTGCGTCGGCGAGCGCGCGCACCGCCGTCAGCCGCCGCTCGGGATGCGGCGCGCGCGGCTCGAGCGTGCGCGCGATCGCCGGGTCGAGCGTGGTCACCGACAAAGCAACCGAGGCGAGTTTCAGCGCGGCCATCGGCGCGAGCAGATCGAGGTCGCGCAGCACGCGATCGGACTTGGTGGTGATCGTCAGCGGGTGGCGCGTCTCGGCCAGCACCTCGACGATGCTCCGCGTGACACGCCACTCCGCCTCGATCGGCTGATAGGGATCGGTGTTGGTGCCGAGCGCGACCGGGCGGACCTGATATCCGGGCTTGGCCAATTCGAGACGCAGCAGCCGCGCCGCATCGGGCTTGGCGAACAGCTTCGACTCGAAATCGAGCCCCGGCGACAGATCGTGGAACGCGTGCGTCGGGCGGGCGAAGCAATAGATGCAGCCATGCTCGCAGCCGCGATAGGGATTGATCGAGCGGTCGAAGCCGATGTCGGGCGAGGCATTGCGGGTGATGATCGTGCGCGGCTGCTCGATCGTGACGGTGGTGCGCAGCGGCGGCGGGGCATCATCGATCGTCTCGCGCTGGTCGAGCCAGTCGCCGTCGGCCTCGCGCGTCGCCAGCCCGAAGCGATCGGGGGTGACGTTGGCGGTCGCGCCGCGGCCGGCGTTGGGACGAGCGGACATGGCGCCAATTTAGCGTGCGCCGATGAGAACGCAACAGGAACAAAACTTACCGTTCCGTCAGCCGCGGCATCAGTTCGACGAAGTTGCAGGGCGTATGGCGGCTGTCGAGCTGGAGCGAGAGGATGCCGTCCCAGCCGTCCTTGACCGCGCCGGTCGAGCCGGGGAGCGCGAACAGATAGGTGCCGCGCGCGACCCCGGCGCAGGCGCGCGACTGGATCGTCGAGGTGCCGATCGTCCGGTAGCTGAGCCAGCGGAACAGCTCGCCGAAGCCCTCGATCTGCTTGTCCCACACGCGCGCGAACGCTTCGGGGGTGACGTCGCGCCCGGTCACGCCGGTGCCGCCGGTCGAGATCACGCAATCGACCGCCGCATCCTCGATCCAGGCGTGAAGTCGCGCGACGATCAGCTCGGCGTCGTCGCGGACGATCGCGCGGTCGGCCAGGACGTGGCCGGCGGCGGTCAGCCGTTCGACCAATATGTCGCCCGAGCGGTCGTCGTCGGCGGTGCGGCTGTCGGACACGGTGAGGATCGCGATCCGCACGGGCAGGAACTTCAGGCTCGCGTCAATCGGCACTGGCGAGCGGCCTGACCGTGTCGGCGTGGCGCACGCCGCTCGCGCCCGCCATGCCGGGGAAGCGCGGCCACAGCCGCTGCGCCATCGCCGAAAGGCTGGCGGTCTGCTGGCCCGCCTGCTGCTGGTACATCCAGTAATTGCGCATCACGAGCGCGACATAGGCGCGCGTCTCGTAGAACGGAATCGATTCGATCCACAGCAGCGGATCGCCGCGATCGCGCACCCCCAGATTCCATTTCTGGACCGCGGCAGGCCCGGCGTTATACGCCGCGATGACCTTGGGCAGCAGCCCCCCGGTTGCCGCATAATCGCGCAATTGCTCGAGATAGCTCTGGCCGAAGTCCATGTTGACCGCGGGATCGCTCAGCGTCGTGCGGTCGACCGGCAGCGCGCCGCGCTTCTTGGCGATGAGATCGGCGGTGGTCGGGAGCACCTGCATCAGCCCGCGCGCGCCGGCCATGCTGACGGCGTCGGTGCGGAACAACGATTCCTGCAGGGCATGCGCGTAGATCAGCGAACGATCGACCCGCCAGCCGCCGGTCGGCGTCCAGCCGGGCGACGGGTAGCGTGCGGTCGCGTCGGGACGCACCCCGCTCGCGCAATTGTGCGCCAGCCAGATCTGCGTCGCCGGCAGATCGAGCTGCGCGGCGAGATGGAGCAAGGCGGCATGATCGGCGTAAGGCCCGATTCGCGCCTGATAGCGCAGCAGCTCGTCGGCCAGGCCGAGCTCCCCGATCTCGACCAGCGCCACCGCCGTGACGACGTTGCGCTGGCGCGACAGGTTGCTCCATTCGGGCTGGGCCAGGCCCGCCTGCATCGCCGGCAGCGGCGGCGCGGTGCCGAGCGTGCGCGCGGCAAGCAGGCCGTAGAAGGTCTCGGGGATGCGGCTGGCCGTGCGCAGCCGCGCCTCGACGCGCTCGGGGTGGCCGCACGCCATGTCGGCGCGCGCCGCCCAGAACAGGCCGGCGGCGCGGGTCTCGTCGTCGCGCGCGAGGCTCGCGACCCGGCCGAACATGTCGCCGGCGGCGGCGCATTGATCGAGCCGCCACGCGGCGAGCCCGGCGACCCAGTCGCCCTGC
>CAXSHP010000031.1:0-537 GCA_964236935.1 uncultured Sphingomonadaceae bacterium | reverse complement strand
GGTGCCGGAGCTGGCCATCGCGCCGAGCCGCCACGCCGAATTGTCGTCGCCGGTGAGATAATAGGACCAGCCGATCCGCTGCTGCCATTCGGCGCGCGCGTCGGGGCCGAGCTGGTCCGATACGGCGGCGAGCAGCGCCTCGGCCTCGGCGGGGCGATCGTCCTTGATCAGCGGGCGGACCTGCGCGGCGAGCGTCGCGGCGATCGGATCGGTCGTGTCGGAGACGGCGGAAATCCGGCGCGGGGCGCCGCGCACGCTGATCATGTCGCGTGCGACGGGCAGTGCCGGCAGGAACAGCGCGCCGCGCTTCGTCGCCAGCGCCGCGAGCTGGACCGCCTGCGGCAGTTCGGGCGCGGCGCCGATCAGCGTCAGCAGCGGATCGAGCTCGACCTTGGGCGAGCCCTTGGCGAGATACAGTTCGGCGCGCGCGACCGCGTGCAGCGGCCCCGCCGGGGTGGCGTCGAGCAACGCGGCCGCGTCGCTCCAGGCGGAGGCGCGGATCGCGGCGAACACCGCGCGATAGGTGGTGCGTTGCGC
>CAXSHP010000030.1:13682-20971 GCA_964236935.1 uncultured Sphingomonadaceae bacterium | reverse complement strand
GAGGGTGATGGTCGAAGGCGTCGCCACTGCGCTCAATCCCGACATCAACATGTGGGAAACCGCGGGCCCGTTCGTGCAGGACTGGCTGCGCACCGAGCTCGGCCCCGAGGCGGCGCTGGCCGACCGGCTGGTGCGCGACTGGCGGACGCTGCGCGACCTGCCCGACCTGATCCGCCACATCGAGGCGCATTATCCCGCGCCGGGCGCCGCCCCTCCCCCGCCACCGTTGCGCGCGGTGGAAGTGGTGCGGATCGGCGGCGGGTGGCGTTATCTGGTGGTGGCGGTGGGAGCCGCGTCGCTTGGCGTCGCTGTCGCGCTGCTATTGCATTGACGACAACAGCATGCGCATAAAGTATGCGCATGCAGGAGCGATCAGATGCCCCGTTCGTCCGCCCAGAAGCGCGCCACCAACGTGACGCTCAACGCCGAGCTGATCGACGAGGCCAAGCGGCTCCGCGTCAACATCTCCGAGGCGTGCGAGCGCGGATTGAGCGAGCAGGTCGCGAAAAGCCGGGCCGAGACCTGGCGTGAGGAAAATCGCGAGGCGATCCTCGCATCGAACGCTTGGGTGGAGAAGCACGGGCTGCCGCTGGCGCGCTATCGCTCATTCTAATGGCGCGATTCGATATCTACCAAGCGAAGGACATGCCGGGCTATCTGCTCGACTGTCAGGCGAACGTTCTCGATGATCTCAGCACGCGGATCGCAGTTCCGTTATTGCCTCCCGATTACGGACCGCCGATTGCCCGGCGGCTCAATCCGACCTTTGCGGTCGACGGGGAAACGATGATCATGTTCACGCAGTATATGTCGTCGATTGAAGCGCGCGAGCTGGGTCGGCCGGTCGGCTCGCTCGCAGATCAGCACGACGCGATCATGGACGCCATCGACATGCTGCTGACGGGATATTGAAATGACGGGCAAGTGCATCCTCTTGATCGTCGGCGGCGGGATCGCGGCATACAAGGCGTGCGAGCTGATCCGGCTGCTGCGCCAGGGCGGCGCGACGGTGCGCTGCGTGCTGACCGTCGGCGGCGCGCAATTCGTCACGCCGTTGACGCTCGCCGCGCTCAGCGAGCAGCCGGTCCACACCAGCCTGTGGGATCTCAAGGACGAGGCCGCGATGGGCCATATCCGGCTCAGCCGCGAGGCCGACCTCGTCGTCGTGGCGCCGGCCACCGCCGATCTGCTGGCGAAGATGGCGGCGGGCATCGCCGACGATCTCGCCACCACCTTGCTGCTCGCGACCGACAAGCCGGTGCTTGCCGCGCCGGCAATGAACGTGCGGATGTGGCAGCATGCGGCGACGCGGCGCAACGTCGCGCGGCTGCGCGCCGACGGCGTGGCGATCCTCGCGCCCGACGAAGGCGAGATGGCGTGCGGGGAGTTCGGACCCGGGCGCCTGCCTTCGCCCGAGGCGATCGTCATTGCGGTACGGAACAGCCTCTCCTCACCCGCCGTCCCGAGCGAAGTCGAGGGACGTTCGACGGCGGAACGTGTCTCGACTTCGCTCGACACAGCGGGTTTAAAAGACGCCGTTTTATCCGGCAAACACATCATCGTTACCGCCGGACCGACGCACGAGCCGATCGATCCGGTACGCTACATCGCCAATCGCTCCTCGGGCCGCCAGGGCTTCGCGATCGCCGCCGCGCTCGCCGGGCTCGGCGCCAGAGTGAGCCTGATCGCCGGACCGGTGAACCTCGCCACCCCCGCGGGAGTCGAGCGGATCGATGTCGAGACCGCACGCGAGATGGCGGCGGCGGTCGAGGGGGCGCTGCCCGCCGACGCCGCGGTCATGGTCGCCGCGGTCGCCGACTGGCGCGTCGAGCCCGCCACCGCCAAGCTCAAGAAGCGCGTCGACGGCGCATCGCCGTCGCTCGAGCTCGCCGAAAATCCCGATCTGCTCGCGTCGCTCTCGGCCGACGTCCGCCGCCCGCGCCTCGTCGTCGGCTTCGCGGCGGAGACTGACGATCTGCTCGCCAACGCCACCGCCAAGCTGGCGCGCAAGGGCTGCGACTGGATCGTCGCCAACGATGTCTCGGGCGACGTGATGGGCGGCGGCGAGAACGAGGTGCATCTGATCACCGCGCAGGGCATCGAGCCGTGGGAGCGGCTGAGCAAGGAAGACGTCGCATCGCTGCTCGCGCTGCGCATCGCCGACGCGCTGGACGCCGATGGCTGAGATCGTCATCGGCCTGAAGCGGCTCGCGCACGGCGCGGGCCTGCCCCTTCCCGCTTACGCCACCGCCGGCGCCGCCGGGATGGACGTCGTCGCGGCCGAGGATGTCACGCTTGCGCCGGGCGCGCGCCACGCCGTCGCGACCGGCTTCGCTATCGCCATTCCGCCGGGGTACGAGGTCCAGGTGCGCCCCCGCTCGGGGCTCGCGCTCAGGCATGGGATCACCTGCCCCAACACGCCGGGCACGATCGACGAGGATTATCGCGGCGAGGTCAAGGTTATCCTCGCCAACCTGGGCGCCGACCCCTTCGAGATCAGGCGCGGCGAGCGGATCGCGCAGCTCGTGCCGGCGAAGGTGACGCGCGCCGCGTTTGCCGAGGTCGACGATCTCAACGCGACCGATCGTGGCCACGGCGGGTTCGGCTCGACGGGGCGGTGAACCTCACCGATCAGCAGCTCGATCGCTACGCCCGCCACATCGTCCTCAAGGAGATCGGCGGCGAGGGGCAGCGGCGGCTGCTCGGCGCATCGGTCACCATCGTCGGCGCGGGAGGGATCGGATCGCCGCTGATCCAGTATCTCGCCGCGGCCGGGATCGGCACGCTGACGGTGATCGACGACGACGAAGTCGCGCTGTCCAATCTCCAGCGCCAGACCTTGTTCACCACCCGCGACGTCGGCGCGCACAAGGTCGCGATGGTCGCCAATGCGGTGGCGCGGCTCAATTCCGACGTGAAGGTCCGCCCGATCGACCGCCGGCTCGATCTCGCCAATGCCGAGGCGATGCTCGCCGGTGCCGACGTCGTGGTCGACGGTTCGGACAGCTTCGCGACCCGCCTCGCCGTCGCCGATACCGCGCACGCGCTGCACATCCCGCTGGTGTCGGCGGCGGTCGGGCAGTTCGAGGGCCAGCTCGCGGTCTATCGCGGCTGGGAAGCGGGCAAGCCCTGCTACCGCTGCCTCGTCGGCGGCGATCCCGGCCATGAGGAGGCGTCCTGCGCCGATCAGGGCGTCCTTGGCGCGCTTACCGGCGTGCTCGGCAGCCTCGCCGCGATCGAGACGATCCGGCAGATCGTGCCGTTCGGCGCGGACAGCGCGGGCCAGCTGCTGATCGTCGACGCGCTGAGCTTCCGCTTCCGCACGATCGGACTGCCCAAGGATCCGGGGTGCCGATGCGCGGCCTGACGATCATCGTCGTCGAAGCGTCGACCGTCCGGCTCCACGCCGCGCTGTCGATCGCGGCGGTTGCGGCGGCGACGGGAGCGCCGACACGGCTCCATCTCCACGGCGAAGCGGCGCGGCTGCTCGCGCCGCCGGTCGTAGCGGACGAAGACGACGGCTACGTGGCGGCCGGCCTGCCCACGCTCGCGCAGCTGCTCGACGAAGCGCTCGGCCTCGGCGTCGCCGTCAGCGTGTGCCAGACCGGGCTGGTGATGGCCTCGATCGCTGCAGCTGCGCTCGACGCGCGGATCGAGGCGAGCGGCCTGGTCGGAGTCATGGCGGCGCTCGACGAAGGCCGGCTGATGGCGGTCTAGCCGGCGAGGATATGCTCGCGAAACCAATCGGCGAGCTTGTCTTCCGACAATTCGCCAGCGGCAAGCCCTAGCATCACCCGGATCGCATCGGCCTTCTCAAACTCCAGGACAAGCCCGTTGGCGCGGAGGAACAGCCGGGCGACCAGCCAGGCGGTGCGCTTGTTTCCGTCGATGAACGCATGGTTGCGCGTGATGCCGAAGGCATAAGACGCAGCCGGCGCTGCGGCGTCCGGCTCGTCATAAGACGCAAGATTGAGCGGTCGCGCCAAAGCCGATTCCAAGCCGCCGCCATCGCGCACGCCGGCCGGCCCGCCATGCTCGGCGAGCTGACGATCATGGAGCGCGATCGCCAGATCGGCGCCGATCCAAATCCAGTCCACGGGGTTTACTGTGCGAGCACGCGCAGGATGTCGCGGTCATCGCGCATGATGTCCTCGCCCAGCGCCATCATTCGCGCGAACTCGGGATCATAAGGCGTGATGCGATAGCCCCCGTCCGGCGCTTCGCTCAGATAGAGCTGGTCGCCCCGGTCGACCTTGAGGCGGGACAGGATATCCCGCGGCAGCACGATCCCGGTCGAATTGCCGATCGCGACGAGCTTGAGGGGCTTGGTCATACAAATGTTATAACGGCCGAGCCAGCCCAACGCAATCTCATTTCGCCACCGCTTTTTTTGCCGCGGGCTTCTTCGCTCCGCCGCGCTTCTTGCCCTTCGCCGGCCCCTTCGCCGCGCGCTCCGCCAGCAGCGCCACCGCCTCGTCTAGCGTCACCGCCTGCGGATCGGCCGACTTGGGGATCGTCGCGTGAGTCGCGCCGTCGGTGACGTAGGGGCCGAAGCGGCCCTCCATCACCTTGACCTCGACCCCGCTCTCCGGATGCGCGCCGAGCGCCTTGAGCGGTTCGCGCGCGGCGCCACGCCCGCCGCCCTTGGCCGCGTCGGCGAGCTTGGCGACGGCCGCGTTCATGCCGATCTCGAACACCTCGCTGGTCGAGCCGAGCTTCGCATATTTGCCGCTGTGCGCGAGATACGGCCCGTAGCGCCCGATCGACGCGGTGATCGCCTCCCCGCTCTCGGGGTGCGTCCCGACGGTGCGCGGCAAGGCGAGCAGGCGCAGCGCGAGATCGAGATCGAGCGGCCCCGCGTCCTTGGGAATAGACGAGCGCTTGGCCTCCTTGCCTTCGCCAAGCTGCACGTAAGCACCGAAGCGGCCGCTGCGTTGCGTCACCGCCTCGCCGCTGACCGGATCCTCGCCGAGCGTCGCCGGGCCCGTATCGTTGGCGGCGCCCTCGCCGCCCGGCTGGGCGAAGCGGCGCGTATATTTGCATTCCGGATAGTTCGAGCAGGCGACGAATGCGCCGAACTTGCCGCCGCGCAACGCGAGCCTGCCGTCGGCGCAGGCGGGGCATTTGCGCGGATCGCTGCCGTCGCCCTGGTCGGGGAACAGATAGTCGCCGAGGAACAGGTCGAGCGCGGCGGTGACCTCGGACGGCTTCTGCTCCATCACCTCGGCGGTCTTGGGCTTGAAGTCGCGCCAGAACGCATCGAGCACCGCCTGCCACTGCGCGCGGCCGCCCGAGACGTCGTCGAGGCTGTCCTCGAGCCCGGCAGTGAAATCATAGCTGACATATTTCTCGAAGAAGCGCTCGAGGAACGCCGTCACCAGCCGCCCGCTCTCCTCGGCAAAGAAACGGTTCTTCTCGATCCGGACATAGTCGCGGTCCTTGAGCGTCTGCAGCGTCGAAGCGTAGGTCGAGGGGCGGCCGATGCCGATCTCCTCCATCTTCTTGACCAGACTGGCTTCCGAGTAGCGCGGCGGCGGCTGGGTGAAATGCTGCTCGGCCTTGACCGCCTTCTTAGCCGGGCTGTCGCCCTCGTTCATCCGTGGCAGGCGGCGGCTGTCTTCGTCGCCCTCGTCGTCACGGCCCTCCTCGTAGAGCGCGAGATAGCCGGGGAAGAGCACCACCTGCCCCGTCGCGCGCAGGCCGTGCTGGCCGGTCTGGTCGGCCAGCTCGACGGTGGTGCGCTCGAGCCGCGCCGAGGCCATCTGGCTCGCCATCGCGCGCTTCCACACCAATTCGTACAACCGCCCATGATCGCCCGACCCGGCGGCGTTGCGGCCGAAGTCGGTCGGACGGATCGCCTCGTGCGCCTCCTGCGCGTTCTTGGCCTTGGTCGTGTAGATCCGCGGCTGATCGGGCACGTAGCTTGCGTCGTAGCGCGCGGCGACCGCATGGCGTGCGGCGGAGATCGCGCTGCCGTCCATCTGGACGCCGTCGGTGCGCATGTAAGTGATCGCGCCGTCCTCGTAGAGCGACTGGGCGAGGCGCATCGTGTGGCTCGCCGAGAAACCGAGCTTGCGCGCCGCCTCCTGCTGGAGGGTCGAGGTGGTGAACGGCGGCGGCGGATTGCGCGTGAGCGGCTTGGTCTCGACCGAGACTATCGAGAAGCGCCCCGCCTCGACGTCGGCCTTGGCGGCAGTGGCGTCGCCCTCGTTGCCGATCGTCAGCCGATCGAGCCTGGCGCCCTTCCATCGGACCAGGCGGGCGACGAACGGCGTGCCGTCCTGCTCCATGTCCGCGGCCACCGACCAATATTCCTGCGCGCGGAACGCCTCGATCTCGCGCTCGCGATCGACCACCAGCCGCAGCGCGACCGATTGCACCCGCCCCGCCGACTTGGCGCCGGGCAGCTTGCGCCACAATACCGGCGAGAGCGTGAAGCCGACCAGATAATCGAGCGCGCGGCGCGCGCGATAGGCATCGATCAGATCTTCGTCGAGCGCGCGCGGATTGGCCATCGCCTTCAGCACGGCCGCCTTGGTAATCGCGTTGAACGTGACGCGCTGGACGTCCTTGGGCAGCGCCTTGCGCTTGCTGAGCACCTCCTGGACATGCCACGAGATCGCCTCGCCCTCGCGATCGGGATCGGTCGCGAGGATCAGTTTCTCCGCGCCCTTGGCCTCGTCGCTGATCGCCTTGAGCTGCTTGGTCTTGTCGCCATAGGTCTCCCATTCCATCGCGAAGCCCGCGTCGGGGTTCACCGATCCGTCCTTGGCGGGCAGATCGCGGACATGGCCGTAGGAGGCGAGCACGCGATAACCGGGCCCGAGATATTTCTCGATGGTCTTGGCCTTGGCGGGCGATTCGACGACGACAAGCTTCATGAAGGCGGTTCCTACGCGTACGTACGTGCGAGGGTGGCGAGACCTTGGGCGGGCCGTCAACCCGTTACGGCGCTGTCCCGATCAGAACGCCTCGGCGGGCAGCGCCATCAGCGCCTCGGCCCCATTCTCGATCTTGCGGCGGAGCGCGCCGGCGTCGGGCAGGATGCGCTCGGCGTAGAAGCGCGCGGTGATCAGCTTGGCCTCGTGGAACGGACGATCCTCCGAGCCCGCATCGAGCGCGCTCTGGCTGGCGCGCGCCATCTTGAGCCACATCCAGCCGAGCGCGATGACGCCCGTCAGCGTCATGTAGCTATAGGCGGCGGCGCCAGCATTGTTCGGATCAGCCATGCCGTTCTGCATCAGCCACAGCGACGCCGCCTGGAGCTCGCCGACCGCTCTCTCGAGCCG
>CAXSHP010000030.1:0-13672 GCA_964236935.1 uncultured Sphingomonadaceae bacterium | reverse complement strand
GCGTCGCCAGTTCGTTTTGCGGCCCTGCCTTGGCCTCCGCAATCTCCTCGCCGATCAGCTTGAACAGCGCCATCACCGCGCGCCCGCCGTTCATGCCGAGCTTGCGTCCGACCAGATCCATCGCCTGGATGCCGTTGGTGCCCTCGTAGATCTGGGCGATCCGGGCATCGCGGACATATTGCTCCATCCCCCATTCGCGGACGTAACCGTGCCCGCCGAACACCTGCTGCGCGGTCGTCGCGCATTGATAGCCCAGATCGGTGACATAGCCCTTGATCACCGGGGTCAGCAGCGAGATCAGATCGTCGGCCGCCTGGCGCTCCTCCTCGGTCTGCGCCTGATGCGCGAGATCGACCTGGAGCGCGCCCCACAGGCACAAGGCGCGCGATCCCTCTGTATAAGCGCGGCATTCCATCAGCATCCGGCGGATGTCGGGATGGACCATCAGCGTGTCGGCCTTCTGGTCGGGCTCGGCCGGGCCGCTCAGCGCCCTGCCCTGCCGCCGATCCTTGGCGTAGGCGGCCGCGTTCTGATACGCGACTTCCGCCTGGCTCAGCCCCTGCAAGCCGACCATCAGCCGCGCGGCATTCATCATGATGAACATCGCGGCGAGGCCCTTGTCCTCCTCGCCGATCAGCCAGCCGGTCGCCCCGTCATAGTTCATCACGCAGGTGCCGTTGCCGTGGATGCCCATCTTCTCCTCGATCGAACCGCAGGCGACGGCATTGCGCGCGCCCGGCTTGCCGTCGGCGTCGAGCAGGAACTTGGGGACGATGAACAGCGAGATGCCCTTCACATTGTCGGGCGCGCCGGCGATCTTGGCGAGGACGAGATGGACGATGTTGCCGGTCAGATCATGTTCGCCGGCCGAGATGAAGATCTTGGTGCCGGTGATCGCGAAGCTGCCGTCGGCCTGGCGCTCGGCCTTGGTGCGGATCAGGCCGAGATCGGTGCCGCTGTGCGGCTCGGTGAGGTTCATCGTGCCCGACCATTCGCCCGACACCATCTTGGGCAGCCAGGTCGCTTTCTGCTCGTCCGAGCCCTTGGCGATGATCGCCGCGATCGCCCCGGCGGTCAGTCCCGGATACAGCGCAAAGGCCATGTTGGCGCTGATCAGATATTCCTCGAACGCGACCGATACGACGTGCGGCAGCGCTTGCCCGCCATGGCTTCGGGCGCGGAAAGAGCGGACCATCCGCCGCCGACGAGCCGGTCGTAGGCGGCCTTGAATCCGGCCGGCGTGGTCACCGAGCCGTCTTCGTGCCGCGTGCAACCCTCATGGTCGCCGGACTGATTGAGCGGAAACAGCACGTCGCGGCAGAATTTGCCGCCTTCGTCCAGGATCGCATCGATCAGATCGGGCGTGGCGCTCGCGAAACCGGGCAGATTGGCATAGCGATCGATCCCGAGCACCGCGTCGAGGACGTAACGGGTGTCGCGCACCGGCGCGGCATAGATCGGCATTGCTCTCTCCTGATTATATCGCCGGGATCAACGCGCCAGCCTCGAGCGCCTGCACGAACGCCGTGAGATCGGCCACCGCCGCGTCGATATCGTGGCGCTGTCTCGTCAGCAGATCGATCCGCGCCTGGCATTTCGCGGTGGTCACCCGGCGCTGCTCGCTATGCTCCGCATCGAAATCGTAGAGATCGATCATCTCGCGAATCTCGGCGAGGCTGAACCCGACGCGCTTGCCCCGCAGGATCCACGCGAGGCGCCCACGGTCCCGCTTCGAATAGACCCGGGCCAGCCCCTGGCGCTGCGGCGCGATCAGCCCCTCGTCCTCGTAGAAGCGCAACGCCCGTGCCGTGACGCCGAACTCGCTCGACAGATCGGAGATGGAGAAGGCTTCGCGATTCTGCACATCGGGTGTTTCGATCGCGGCATGATGGAGCATGGTGGACACAAGGCGCAAAGTTAGTTCCGTTCACGTCAACGTCAACCGCCCCGGAGGTCAATGCTCGGCGCCGGCGAGCGCACCGTTCTCGATCCGGCGGTAGAAGCAGCTCGGCGCGCCGGTATGGCACGCCGGGCCATGCGGGCGGACGCGCAGCCACACCGCATCCTGATCGCAGTCGATCAGCGTCTCGACCACGCTGAGAACATGTCCCGAGGTCTCGCCCTTGCGCCACAGGCAGCGGCGCGAGCGCGACCAGAAATGCGCCTCACCGGTCGCCAGCGTGCGCTCGAGCGCCTCGGCGTTCATGTGCGCGACCATCAGCAGCGCGCCGCTCTCCGCATCGGTCGCGACGGCGGTGATCAGCCCCGCCGCATCGTAGCGGGTAGCGAGCGTGCGGCCCGTTTCGTATGTCTTGTCCATCACCTCTGCTAACCCTTGTTTCGCTTTGGCGCTACAAAAGGGCGACAAAGCGTGCGCGCCTGCCTATATGCCGCGCATCCGCCAGCGACGACGGGTTGCCAGATGCTGACCACTCATCCTTTCGACCCCTCTGACGACGACGGGGACAAATTGCGCGAGGAGTGCGGGATCTTCGGCATCTGGAGCGCCGACACCGCTGCGGCGATGGTCGCGCTCGGGCTCCACGCGCTCCAGCACCGCGGCCAGGAAGCCGCCGGCATTACCAGCTGGGACGGCCGCCAGTTCCACACGCACCGCGCGATGGGCCATGTCGCGGGCAATTTCGACCGCGACGACATCATCCGCCAGCTCCCCGGCCGCGTCGCGATCGGCCATGTCCGTTATTCGACCACCGGCGAGACGGCGCTGCGCAACGTCCAGCCGCTGTTCGCCGAGCTGTCGTCCGGCGGCTTCGCGGTCAGCCATAACGGCAATATCTCGAACGCGATGAAGCTGCGCCGCGAGCTCGTCCGCCGCGGCTCGATCTTCCAGTCGACCAGCGACACCGAGACGATCATCCATCTCGTCGCGACCTCGACCTACCGCACCTTGCTCGATCGCTTCATCGACGCGCTCAAGCAGGTCGAGGGCGCTTATTCTTTGCTGTGCCTCACCCCCGAGGGGATGATCGTGTGCCGCGATCCGCTCGGCATCCGCCCGCTGGTGATGGGGCGACTCGGCGACAGCTATATCTTCGCGTCGGAGACGGTCGCGCTCGACGTCGTCGGCGCGTCCTACATCCGCTCGATCGAGCCGGGCGAGCTGGTGATCGTGTCCGAACGCGGACTGCGCTCGATCCGGCCGTTCGCCGCCGTCGCGCCGCGGCCGTGCATCTTCGAGCAGGTCTATTTCTCGCGCCCCGATTCGATCAGCGACGGCCAGTCGGTCTATTCGGTGCGCAAGCGCATCGGCCAGCAGCTCGCGCTCGAGAGCGGCGTTCCCGCCGATCTCGTCGTCCCCGTCCCCGATTCGGGTACGCCCGCGGCGATCGGCTATGCGCAGGAAAGCGGCATCCCGTTCGAGCTCGGCATCATCCGCTCGCATTATGTCGGGCGCACCTTCATCCAGCCGGGCGATCAGGTCCGCCACTTGGGCGTCAAGCTCAAGCACAATGCCAACCGCCCGCTGATCGACGGGCAGCGCGTCGTGCTGATCGACGATTCGATCGTGCGCGGCACGACCAGCCTCAAGATCGTCCAGATGCTGCGCGACGCTGGCGCGCGCGAGATCCACATGCGCATCGCCAGCCCGCCGACGCGCCACAGCTGCTTCTACGGCGTCGACACGCCCGAGCGCGCGAAGCTGCTCGCGGCGCAGATGTCGGTCGCCGAGATGGCCGATTACATCAAGGTCGACAGCCTCGCGTTCGTCTCGGTCGACGGGCTCTATCGCGCGCTCGGCGACGACATGCGCGACGAGGCGCGCCCGCAGCATTGCGACGCCTGTTTCACCGGCGACTATCCGACCCACCTGACCGACCAGGAGGATATCGCGCCGGCCGACCAATTGTCGCTGCTGGCGGAGCGCGTCGCCTGATGGCGGGCGCGCTGGCGGGCCGCGTCGCCATCGTCACCGGCGCGAGCCGCGGCATCGGCGCCGCCACCGCCGAGGCGCTCGCCGAAGACGGCGCGCATGTCGTGCTCGTCGCGCGGACCGCGGGCGGGCTCGAGGAGGTCGAGGAACGCATCCACGCGGCGGGCGGCTCGGCGACGATCGCCCCGCTCGACCTGGCCGACGGCGACAGCATCGCACGGCTCGCCGCCGCGATCCGCGCGCGCTGGCCGGCGCTCGACGTGCTCGTCCTCAATGCCGCGATGCTCGGCTCGCTCGGCCCGGTGACGACGATCGACGGGGCCGAGTTCAACCGCCTGCTGACGCTCAACCTGATCGCCCAGCAGGCGATGATCGCCGCGTTCGATCCGCTGCTGCGCGCCAGCGAACGCGCGCGGGTGATCGGCCTGACCTCGAGCGTGGCGAGCAAGCCGCGCGCGTTCTGGGGGGCTTATGGCGCGTCCAAGGCGGCGTTCGAGGCGCTGCTGCTGGCCTACGGCGACGAGGTGCAGGCGACGAGCAACATCCGCGTCGCGATCGTCGATCCCGGCGCGACCGCGACCGCGATGCGCGCCAAGGCCTATCCGGGCGAGGATGCCACGACGATCCAGCCTGCCCCGGTCGTCGGCGCACGGATCGCGCAGCTGGTCAGCGAGGGTTTCGAGCGGGGTTTCCGCCTGCGCATCGCGGGTTCGGCGCGGGGTTGAGGCTGTAACAGACCGTTCGTCCTGAGTAGCCATTGAGCTTGTCGAAATGGCGTATCGAAGGACCTGCTGGCGTGAAGGTCCTTCGATACGGGCCTTCGGCAGGCTCAGCCCCTGCTCAGGACGAACGGTCTATTGATTGGTTGGCTTGACCAAGGTCACCTGGACCACGTCGATCCCGCCGCCGCGGAAGCCGCCTTCGCAATACATCAGATAATAGCGCCACAACCCGACGAAGCGCTCGTCGAAGCCCCGCGGCAGGCGGCCTTCGGTCACCGCCGCATCGAAGCGCTCGCGCCAGCGGCGCAGCGTCTCGGCATAGTGCAGGCCGTAGCCGCGCCGATCTTCCCAGCGCAGGCCGGCCGCCTCGGCGAGCGCGCGGAACCGGCTCTCGCTGACGAGCAGTCCGCCTGGAAAGATGTAGGTCTGGATGAAATCGGCGTTGGCGGCATAGCTCTCGAAGATCGCATCGTCGATCGCGATGAACTGGAGCGCGGCCCGTCCGCCGGGTTTCAGCACCCGCGCGATGGTCGCCAGATATGCCGGCCAATATTCCTGGCCGACCGCCGGGGACGAGCGCGCGGGCGATCGCGCCAACGAAATCGGGCCAATATTCCTGCCCGACCGCCTCGACCATCTCGACGCTGGTCACCGCCTCGAAGCGCGCGACGACATCGCGATAGTCGCGCAGCTCGATGCGTGCGCGGCCGCCGAGGCGCGCCGCGGTGAAATCGCGCTGGCTCGGCGACACGGTGATGCCGGTGACGTCGGCGCCGCGCGCGGCCGCCGTTTCGGCGACCGAGCCCCAGCCGCAGCCGATGTCGAGCAGCCGTACTCCGGGACCGGCCGCGACGCGATCGAGCAGCAGGTCGATCTTGCGCACCTGCGCCTGCGCGAGCGGCTCGTCCGGCCCGATCGGCTCGGCGAACACCGCGCTCGAATAGGTCATCCCGGCATCGAGCCAAGCGGCGTAGAAATCCTCGCCGAGATCGTAGTGGAACGCGATGTTGCGCCGGGCGCCGCCGCGATCGTTGCGGCGGAACGCGTGGAGCATGTGGTTGACCAGCCGGCCCGGCCCGCGCGCGCGTCCGACCTTGCCCAGCGTGCGGCGATTGCGCATGAACAGATCGAACAGCGGCACCGGATCGGGGCTGGTCCATTCGCCCTCGGCCCAGCTGCGATACCAGCCGACCGAACCGCCGACCGCCAGCCGCACCAGCGGCCGCCAGCTGCGCAAGATCACCTCCGCCTGCGGCCCCGCTGCGCGCCCGCCGAGGAGACGACGCGTGCCATCGGGCAGCACTGCCTCGATCGAGCCATGCGCGAGCCCCGCGTCGATATGATCGAGCAGGCGGCGGAAGGCTGGAGCAAGCAAGCGCGCGAGCAGCCCAGCGCCGGTGGCGAAGCGCCGGTCGGCCGCGACAAGGTGGCGGCCGCGGGGGGTCTGGACGTTCATCGCCGCCGAACTGCCGCAACGCCCGCGCGGATGCAATTAACTAGATGAACGCAGAGTTGGCGGAATTCTCATTTCGTTTCATTCGAAGCGAAGCCCGCGTCATCCCGGCGAAAGCCGGGATCCATGGATACGGAGTGGCTGAAGTTGGGAGCGGACGCCGTCCATGGATCCCGGCCTTCGCCGGAATGACGGTAACCTAGATGACGTGCGGCTCTTTCTCGACCTGCCAGGTCTGGCCCTTGGCGATCAGCGCCTGGAGATCGGGCTTCTTGCCCTGCGCGACCGTCAGATTCTGCTCGATCACCGCGCTCTCGAAGGTCGGCGCAGGCGAATGGAACAGCACGCCGAGCGCCATCGGGAACGGCCCGAACGGCATCTCCACCAGCATGTGCGCGACCGCGCGGTTGCTTTCGTCATGGACCAGCACGTCGGCAGTCTGCCAATCGCCGTCGGCCACGTCGACCACCTCGAAATGGAGATGGTCGCGATTGAGCCGCAGGCCCTTGGTGCCGGCGGCGAACAGCATCGGCTCGCCCTGCGCCAGCCACAGCTGGTTGCCCGACGCCGCGGCCTTGTCGGTGAACGGTGCGAACACGTCGTCATTATAGACGATGCAGTTCTGGAATATCTCGACGAAGCTCGTGCCCTTGTGCGCGTGCGCGGCCTTGAGCACGTCGGGCAATTTCTTATGCACGTCGATCCCGCGCGCGACGAACCGCGCGCCCGCGCCGAGCGCGAACGCGCACGGATTGGCCGGCCGATCGACCGACCCGAACGGGGTCGACGGCGAGCGCGTGCCGATCCGGCTGGTCGGCGAATATTGACCTTTGGTCAGCCCGTAGATCTCGTTGTTGAACAGCAGCACCTGACAATCGAGATTGCGGCGCAGCAAATGCATCGTGTGGTTGCCGCCGATCGACAGCGCGTCGCCGTCGCCGGTGATGATCCACACGTCGAGATCGGGATTGGCGAGCTTCACTCCGGTCGCCACGGCCGGCGCGCGGCCGTGGATCGTATGAAAGCCATAGGTTTCCATATAATATGGAAAGCGAGAGGAACAGCCTATACCACTGACGAACACCGTATTTTCCGGGCGAACGCCAAGCTCAGGCATCGTCCGCTGAACCGCCTTGAGCACGGCATAGTCGCCGCATCCAGGACACCAGCGCACCTCCTGATCGGTCTCCCAATCCTTGGGGGTCGTCTTGATCGGGGTCATGTCGTTCATTAGGTTATCCAATGTTACGAGCGGGCGGTGATTGGACGCTCATACCCGCACGACCAGTTGAAATCCAAAGTACAAGAAGTTGAGCGCGACCGCGCCCATATAGCCGATCCCGAAACAGATAGCGGAGGCGAGCGACGGGCGGACGGGGATAACGTCCTGCAAATTCCATCCCAGCCCAACAGCCAGGAAGACCGTCACTGCGGCTACTCCGTAACAAAGATCACGCCCCTGACGCCGCTCGTCAGCGCTATTTTTCTCAACGTCAATGCGCCTCAGCATCACGAACGCCGAGACTAGGCCGACGAGAAATCCGGTAACAGCGGCTGCGATCCAGTGGCTCGAAATCAGCAAGCAACAGAGAATAGATCCGCCCAATAGCGGCACCAGCACTTCGAGTAACTTTACAATTTCCGATCTCATCCAGAAATGCTCGTTTGAGCTATCGCTAATCCGTCTAACTGAGATTCGATCGCCGCTTCGATCTCCGCGATCCGGAACGGCTGGCCGCTGACCTTGTTGAGCGGCTTGGCGTCGACCAGATACTGGTCGCGCAGGACCGTCTTAAGCTGGCCAGTATTCATCTCGGGAACGAGGATATTATCGTAACCCCTTAATAGGCCTCCGAGATTCTTTGGCATCGGCCAGATATGGCGAATGTGGACATGGCTAACGTCGCGCCCGCGGGCGCGCAGTCGGCGCACCGCCTGATGGATGGGGCCGAAGGTCGAGCCCCAGCCGACGACGACCAGCCTGCCGCTGGTCTCGCCGAGCGTCACTTCCTGGTCGGGGATATGATCGGCGATGCCGTCGACCTTGGCCTTGCGCGCGTCGGTCATCGCCTGGTGGTTGGCCGGCGCGTAATCGATGTTGCCGGTGCCGAGCGCCTTCTCGATCCCGCCGATGCGGTGGAGCAGCCCCGGCGTGCCGGGCTTGATCCACGGCCGCGCGCCCTTGCCGTCGCGCGCGTAGGGCAGCAGCTTCTCGCCCTCGGCCGGCGCATCGTCCTTGAACGTCACCGGGAACGGCGCGTATCCGCTCATGTCGGGCACCTTCCATGGCTCGGCGGCATTGGCGATGTAACCGTCGGTCAGCAGCATCACCGGGGTCATGAACTGGGTCGCGAGGCGCACCGCCTCGATCGCGCAGTCGAACGCGTCGGCCGGCGAGCGCGCGGCGATCACCGGCATCGGCGCGTCGCCGTTGCGGCCGTAGACCGCCTGGTACAGATCGGATTGCTCGGTCTTGGTCGGCAGCCCCGTCGAGGGGCCGCCGCGCTGCGAGTTGACGATCACCAGCGGCAGCTCGGTCATGATCGCGAGCCCGATCGCCTCGCCCTTGAGCGCGATGCCGGGCCCCGACGAGGAGGTGATGCCGAGCTTGCCCGCATAGCTCGCGCCGATCGCGCTGGCGATCGCGGCGATCTCGTCCTCCGCCTGGAAGGTGGTGACGCCGAACTCCTTGAGCCGCGACAGATGGTGGAGGATCGCCGAAGCCGGGGTGATCGGATAACCGCCGAAGAACATGTCGAGCCCAGCCAGCTGCGCGCCCGCGACGAGCCCGAGCGAGATCGATTCGGCGCCGGTGACGGTGCGGTACAGGCCCGGCTCGGCCGGCGCCGGGGCGATCGAATGCTGATGGAGATCGCCGCCGATTTCCGCCGTCTCGCCATAGGCGTGGCCGGCGTTGAGCGCGGCGATATTGGCCTCGGCGAGCAGCGGCATCTTGGCGAACTTGGTCTTGAGCCAGTCGACGATCGGATCGCGGCTGCGATCGAACATCCACAGCGCGAGGCCGAGCGTCCACATGTTCTTGCAGCGCAGCGCCTCCTTGTTGCCGAGCCCGAACGGCTTGACCGCCTCGAGCGTGAGCTGCGAGATGTTGAACGCGAGCAATTGCCAGCGCGCGAGGCTGCCGTCGCCCAAGGGGCTGACATCGTAACCGGCCTTGGCGAGATTGCGCGCGTTGAACTCGCCCTCGTCGGCGATGATCAGCCCGCCGGCCTTGAGGTCGGCGACGTTGGTCTTGAGCGCCGCCGGGTTCATCGCGACGAGCACGTCGGGCTGGTCGCCCGCGGTCTCGATCGCGGTCGAGCCGAAGTTGATCTGGAACGCCGAGACACCGAACGTCGTCCCCTGCGGCGCGCGGATCTCGGCGGGGAAATCGGGGAAGGTGGCGAGATCGTTGCCGGCGAGCGCGGTCGACAAGGTGAACTGGCCGCCGGTCAGCTGCATGCCGTCCCCGCTGTCTCCGGCGAAGCGGACGACGATCGCTTCCATCACGGGATGCGCGGCCGCCTCTCGGGGAGTCAGTTCGCGCGCGGCGGATGCCATGGAGTGGACCTTGCTCGTTGGGTTGGCGCTCCCTAGGACGGGCAGCGACGGGGCTCAAACAAGAAAATATGGCGCCGGGACAAGACCGCAAGAACGGGAACCGCCCATTTTCCGTGTTTCGGCGCATGAAGCTGTTCAAATCGTCACACCATCCGCCTACTGCCGAAATGATGAACGATCTCCCCTATCGCCCCGCCGCCGGGATCATGCTCGTCAATGCCGAGCGCAAGGTGTTCGTCGGCCAGCGGCTCGATTCGACGCTCGAGGCGTGGCAGATGCCGCAGGGCGGGCTCGATCCCGGCGAGGAGCCCGAGGCGGCGGCGTTGCGCGAGCTCGAGGAGGAAACCGGGATCGCGCCGCGCCATGTCGAGATCGTCGCGCGCGCCACCGAGGATCTGTTCTACGATCTGCCGGCCGATCTGGTCGGCAAGCTGTGGAAGGGCCGCTTCCGCGGTCAGCGCCAGACCTGGTTCCTCGCGCGCTTCACCGGCACCGACGGCGATGTCGACATCGCCACCGCGCATCCCGAATTCCGCGCCTGGAAATGGGCCGACCCGGCGTCGCTGCCGGAGATGATCGTGCCCTTCAAGCGTGTCCTGTATGAGGACGTTCTGCGCCATTTCGCCGATTTGATATGACCGGACGATCCGCGCGCAACTAGGAAAAGATGGGGCTTTCGCGTAGGTGACGAATCGCGCATGCGAGGCGGTTGCCGGTTTGCGGCGGTCGGCGGAAAGACAGGGAAACGAAATGCATCAAGCGGCGGAACTGTTAACCGAGATTCCCGGCCTGCAGCCTGCGCCGACCCGGCACGCCGGGCTGATCGATTGGGTCCGCGAGATCGCCGAGCATGTCCAGCCGGACAGGATTCACTGGTGCGACGGCTCCGAAGAGGAATGGGAGACGCTGACGTCGCTGCTGGTCGACGCCGGCACCCTGATCCGCCTCGATCCGGTCAAGCGGCCGAACAGCTTCTACGCTCGCTCCGACCCGCGCGATGTCGCCCGGGTCGAAAGCCGCACCTTCATCTGCTCGGCGGAGGAGGACGACGCCGGCCCGACCAACAATTGGCGCGCGCCGGCCGAGATGCGTGCCAAGCTCGACGAACTGTTCGCCGGGTGCATGCGCGGCCGCACGATGTATGTCGTGCCGTATTGCATGGGGCCGATCGGCTCGGCGATCAGCGCGATCGGCGTCGAGATCACCGACAGCGCCTATGTCGCGATCTCGATGCGGGTGATGACGCGGATCGGCCGGCCCGCGCTCGACATGCTCGGCGACAAGGGCTTCTACGTGCCCTGCGTCCACAGCCTCGGCGCGCCGCTCGCTTCGGGTGAGGCCGATGTGGCATGGCCGTGCAACGACGAGAAGTGGATCGTCCATTTCCCCGAGACCCGCGAGATCTGGTCCTACGGATCAGGCTATGGCGGCAATGCCCTGCTCGGCAAGAAATGCTTCGCGCTGCGGATCGCGTCGGTGATGGCGCGCGACGGCGGCTGGCTCGCCGAGCACATGCTGATCCTCAAGCTGACCTCGCCCCAAAACGAAGTCCGCTACATCGCGGGCGCTTTCCCCAGCGCGTGCGGCAAGACCAACATGGCGATGATCGAGCCGACGATCGCCGGCTGGCGGGCCGAGACGATCGGCGACGACATCTGCTGGATGCGCTTCGGCGAGGACGGGCGGCTTTACGCGGTCAATCCCGAGGCGGGCTTCTTCGGCGTCGCGCCCGGCACCGGCGTGGCGACCAACAAGAACGCGATCGACACGCTCTACGCCAACACGGTCTACACCAACACCGCGCTGACCGAGGACGGCGATGTGTGGTGGGAAGGGCTGAGCGATACCCCGCCCGACAATCTGATCGACTGGCGCGGTGAGCCGTGGAACCCGGAGAAGGGCACGCCCGCGGCGCATCCCAATGCGCGCTTCACCGTCCCGGCCGGGCAGTGCCCGTCGATCGCCGAGGAGTGGGACGATCCCGCCGGCGTGCCGATCTCGGCGATCCTGTTCGGCGGGCGGCGCGCGAGCGCGGTGCCGCTGGTGACCGAGGCGTTCGATTGGCGGCACGGCGTCTATCTTGCCGCCAATATCGCGTCCGAAGGCACCGCCGCGGCCGAGAACCGCGTCGGCGAGCTGCGTCGCGATCCGTTCGCGATGCTGCCGTTCTGCGGCTACAACATGGGCGATTATTTCGCGCACTGGCTGCGCCTCGGCGCGGCGGCCGACGCCGCCCGGCTGCCGCGCATCTATCTGGTCAACTGGTTCCGCAAGGATGCGCGGGGCAAGTTCGTGTGGCCCGGCTTCGGCGACAACAGCCGCGTGCTCAAGTGGATCTTCGAGCGGCTCGAAGGCCGTGCCGCGGCGAACGACACGCCGATCGGGCGGGTGCCGCCGGCCGAGGCGCTCGATCTCGGCGGGCTCGAGCTGTCGCCCGAGAAGATCGACCTGCTGCTCGAGGTCGACCCGGTGGTGTGGCGCGACGAGGCCGAGCTCAGCGCGCGCGATTTCGCTCGTCTCGGCGATCGGCTTCCGCCGGAACTGTGGCAGGAACAGGACGCGCTGGTCGCGCGGCTCGCGGCCAGGCAGGCCTGACTCCCATTCGGCGAAGGGCGGCACCATGATCGACCTGCATTACTGGACGACGCCCAACGGGCATAAGGTGACGATCTTCCTCGAGGAGGCCGGGCTCGCGTATCGCATCCTCCCGGTCAATATCGGCAAGGGCGAGCAGTTCGCTCCCGAATTCCTGGTGATCGCGCCCAACAATCGCATCCCGGCGATCGTCGATCATGAACCGGCCGATGGCGGCGCGCCGCTGGCCTTATTCGAATCGGGCGCGATCCTGCTCTATCTCGCCGACAAGACCGGCCAGCTGATCCCGGCCGATCCGCGCGGCCGCAACGAGGCGGTGCAATGGCTGTTCTGGCAGATGGGCGGCCTCGGCCCGATGTGCGGGCAGAATCACCATTTCCGCAATTATGCCCCCGAGAAGATCCCTTACGCGATCGATCGCTACAGCAACGAGACCAACCGCCTGTATGGCGTGCTCAACAAGCGGCTGGCCGATCGCGCCTTCGTCGCCGGGCCGGAATATTCGATCGCCGACATCGCCAGCTATCCGTGGATCGTGCCGTACGAGATGCAGGGCCAGGCGATCGACGATTTTCCCCATCTCAAGCGCTGGTTCGAAACGATCCGCGATCGGCCCGCGACGATCCGCGCCTATGAGCTGGCCAAGACCGTCAACCCGAACGCCCCCGGCATCCGCACCGAGGAGGAACGCAAGATCCTGTTCGGCCAGACCGCCGCCGTGCTCGATCAGCCGAAGGTCTGATCAGGAGGGCGCAAGCGCGACGATCGTCGTCGCCAGCCGTTCGACCTCCGCGCGATCGTGGCTGACGTAGAGGATCGGCAGCTTCAGTTCGTCGCGCACCCGCTCGATCACTGCCATGATCTCCTCGCGCCGCGCGGCGTCGAGCGAGGACAATGGCTCGTCCATCAGCAGGAAGCGCGGGGCGGCGAGCAAGGCCCGCCCGATCGCGACGCGCTGCGCCTCGCCGCCGGACAGGGTCCGCGGCCAGCGTTCGAGCAGCGAACCGATGCCGAGGAAGGCGACCACCTCGTCGAACCCGATCCAGCGCCGCGCGGGATCGGCCAGCCGTTCGCCATAGTGCAGATTGGCGCGCACCCGCAGGTGCGGAAACAGCCGGCCGTCCTGAAAGACATAGCCGGCATGGCGGCGCTCGGGCGGCAAATCGATCGAAGCGGCATCGTCGAACAGCAGCGCGCCGGCGACCGCGATCCGGCCGCGATCGGGCCGGAGCAGCCCGGCGACCATGTTGAGCACGCTGGTCTTGCCCGCGCCCGACGGCCCGAACAAGGCGGTCAGCCCCGCTCCCGCGCGCAACGACAGGCCGATCGTCGCGTCGCCGAGCCGGCGGCTGACGTCGATCTCAAAGGACATGATCGCCCCGCCCAGCTCCCGATCGCCGCGCCAGCGCTTCGGACGCGACCAGCGCCGCGAGCGACAGCAGCACCGAG